>CAJKOJ010000006.1 GCA_905201505.1 uncultured Eubacteriales bacterium
CCCCTGCCCGTTACGCAGACTGGCTGTCAGCCCCCCTATTTTCTTAACTGATTTGCTGATTTTCATTCTTTCTGCGTAACTGCGCTGCTCCATTCCCCAGGCTGCTCGATTCTTCGGGCTACCTGCTTCTTGGATTCCTTATCCTTTTCTATATCTCATCGTGCAGCATATTATATTGACTGCAATGCCAAAAAATAGCGGATTGAAGGACAGTCCAGCCAAGTTCCCTGCAATAACGGCAGCCGGGCCGGCAATGATTGAGCCCACAATAGCTTCTCTTTTAATGCGCCCGATCAGAAATAGCGCGCAGCTGAATGGAAGTAACACCACTGCGCCGCGTAGTCCCATAGATAAAAATCCCATGTCGTTAGAATCAAGGCACACGCGGACACAACCTAAGAAATGATACTGATGATAATTCCAATGGAACTGAGTACGGACCCCAGATGTTCTGCCCGCGGCCCATATACATCAGAAATAACCTTCATCAATGTTGTAGCTCCCGATTGCTGCATAGCCTTAGCATACCCCTTGCCAATATGGCACAGCCTATGCCAGATCCTAATGTAAACCCCTACGCCGATGATTAAAGCAATCGTCATGACAATTCCAACAATCACCTGTTGACTGGTGCATAAAAGTGGCTGCTGTCACCCCACTTTTCATTGCATGGGAAATTTTAAAAAAGTAATTATATTTAAAAAAATACAAGTGCAAACTAATTAATTAAAAATTTACATTAAAAAGATTGAAAAATATTGTTTTTTGTTATACAATTAACATTGTATAAGTGTATATACTTGGGACAAAAGGAGGCTGAACAATGTATTCAGTAAGTTTGGGCGAAATTGCAAAAGAATTTAATCTTAAAAATTTGACAGAGGAAATTGATATAAATAATATTGATATAGAAACAGCCGGGGTCAACAGACCTGCTATACAGCTTGCAGGTTTTTTTGACTATTTTGACAGTGAAAGAATACAGGTAATAGGATTGGTTGAATACAGCTATTTATCAAAGCTTACACCTGAATTCAGACAGGAAACTCTTGAAAAACTGTTTCAGTATGATATGCCGGCAGTAATTATTTCAAGAGGGCTCACTCCTCATCCTGAAATGATGTTTTATGCAAAGGAAAAGAAAATTCCTATATTGCAGACAGAGGATACAACATCGGAGTTTACAAGTGAGCTTTTAAAATGGCTTAAAATTGAGCTTGCACCAAGAACAACCATTCACGGTGTTTTGGTGGATGTATATGGTGAAGGTGTGCTTATAACAGGTGAAAGCGGTATTGGAAAAAGTGAGGCGGCTCTTGAACTTGTAAAGAGGGGTCACAGACTTGTTGCCGACGACGCTGTTGAAATTAAAAAGGTTTCACATAATTCTCTTATAGGTACTTGTCCTGAATTGATAAGATATTTCATAGAAGTAAGAGGTATAGGCATAATAAATGTAAAGCAAATGTTTGGTGTGCAGTCTGTAAAGGACAGTCAGGAAATAGACCTTATTATTAAGCTTGAATACTGGGAAAAGGGTAAAGTATACGACAGACTTGGTATTAAAGAGGAATATATGGACATTTTAGGAAATAAAGTAATATGTCACTCTATTCCTGTGAGACCGGGAAGAAATCTTGCTATTATATGTGAATCGGCAGCAGTAAACTGCCGTCAGAAGAAAATGGGCTATAATGCGGCACAGGCTCTAAATGAAGCTATAATGAACAGTGCTATGAAGGGTTGATGATTATGTATTATATTGGTATTGATTTAGGCGGAACCAATATCTCAGCTGGTATTGTGGATGAAAACGGCAATATACTTGTAAAGGCGTCTACACCGACAATGAACGGCAGGGCGGCAGAGGATATCATAGATGATATGTCAGGGCTTTGCAGTAAACTTATGGAGGAGCTTAAACTTGAAGTAAATGACATAGAATCAATAGGCGTAGGTATGCCCGGAACTATGGATAAGAAAAAGGGTATATCTATTTATGCCAACAATCTGAACTTTGACAATGTAAATGTTGTTGAGGAAATGGGAAAGAGAATAAATTTGCCATGTTATATTGAAAATGACGCAAACTGTGCCGCTATAGGCGAAAATGTGTGCGGAGTTGCATACGGCAGTAAAAATTTAATATATATTACTATAGGCACAGGAGTAGGTGCCGGTATTATAATAAACGGCAAGGTATTTGACGGTTCATTCGGCGGAGGCGGCGAGGCAGGACACATGGTAATAGTTGCAGAAGGCGAGGAGTGCACCTGCGGAAGAAAAGGCTGCTGGGAGGCTTATGCTTCAGCTTCTGCATTAAGACGTGAAGGAAGAATTGCAGCTGCTAAATATCCTAACAGCAAAATTTATGACCTTGTTGACGGTAATATTAAGCTTATTGATGCTAAAACTGTGTTTGACGCTGCTGACTTAGGCGATGAGATAGCACTTGAAATAATTGATAAATATATTAAGTATCTTGCAATAGGTCTTGTAAACCTGGTTAATATATTCCAGCCTGAGGCTATTATTATAGGCGGCGGAGTTTGTGCTCAAGGCGACAAGGTAATTAAACCTTTAATTGAAATATTAAATGAAAAGGTTTACGGCAAAGAACTTAAAACTAAAATTTCCATTGCAACACTGGGAAATGACGCAGGTATTGTAGGTGCTGCTATGCTTGGCAAAATCAACAGAGAGGAATTTTGAAAATGATGATTGCTGAAGATTTAAGGGCTCTGGCAGGGAATGAAAATGTAATTGAAAACGAACCTATGAACAGGCATACTACTTTCAGAATAGGCGGAAATGCAGATGTGTTTGTAACGCCTGAAAGTGATGAAAGTGTTGCTGATGTTATTAAATATGTTAAAGATAATAATATTCCATATTATATAATTGGCAACGGAAGCAATTTGCTTGTTAAGGATAAGGGATTCAGAGGCGTTATAATACAGCTTTATAAAAATTTTGCTCAGATAAGTGCTGAGGGCTGTATTATAAAAGCTAAGGCAGGAGCTTTGCTTTCTGCTGCGGCAAAAACAGCAATGAATAATTCACTTACAGGTATGGAATGTTTAAGCGGAATTCCGGGAACAATAGGCGGAGCTGTATGTATGAATGCAGGTGCCTATGGCGGAGAAATGAAAGACATTGTTGTAAAAACAAAGGTAATAAGAAACGGCAAAATTGAAGTAATTGACAATATATCCTCTGAGTTTGGATACAGAACAAGCAGAATTATGAAAGAAAATATGATTGTGCTGGAAACAGAAATCAAACTTGAAAAGGGCAGCAAAGAAGAAATACAGGCTAAAATGAAAGAACTTATGGAACAAAGAAATTCAAAACAGCCTGTGGAACTGCCAAGTGCAGGAAGTACATTTAAAAGACCTGAAGGCTATTTTGCCGCTAAATTAATAGATGAAAGCGGACTGAGAGGCTTCAGCGTCGGAAAGGCACAGGTAAGCCCGAAGCACTGCGGATTTGTAGTAAACAACGGAGGAGCAACGGCAAGTGAAGTCTTGGAACTGATGGAGAAAGTATCACAGACAGTTATGGAAAAGTTTGGTGTGAAGCTGGAACCTGAGGTAAGGATAATAGGTGAATAGAACAGAGTACAAAAGTTGATGCAGCAAATGGAGAGGCTGTATTGGTATGAATAACTAAAGGGAGTGAGCGTATGAGATGTGTAATTGTTACAGGTATGTCAGGTGCAGGTAAAAGTACTGTGCTTAAATTTTTAGAGGATATAGGGTATTTTTGTGTGGATAATCTTCCTCCCAGCCTTATACCTAAATTTATTGATTTGTGCTCAACTCCCAATTCAGATATGAATAATGTTGCTATTGGTGTTGATATAAGAGGCGGAAGGCTTTTCGGAGATTTGGCAAACTTTTTGTCAGAAATAAAAATTGAAGACAATAAAAGCTTTGAAATACTTTATCTTGAAAGTGAAAACGAGGTTTTGCTTAAAAGATACAAGGAATCAAGACGTCAGCACCCGCTTAATTTAAAGGGTGAAAGACTGATTGACGGCATAAGGAGCGAGAGAAGGCAGCTCGAAAATATAAAGAAAATGGCTGATTATATTATTGATACTTCTCATATGCTTACAAGAGAGCTGAGAACTCAGCTAAGTGAAATTTTCCTTGAAGAAAAGGTCTTTGAAAGCCTTATGATAACTGTGCTGAGCTTTGGCTTTAAGTATGGTATACCAAGTGATGCGGATATGGTGTTTGACGTGAGATTTATTCCAAATCCATTTTATATTGACGAACTTAAAACTTTGACAGGCAATGATGTGGCTGTAAGGGACTACGTAATGAAATGGGAAGAAGCAAAAAAATTTAAAGAAAAATTGACTGATTTATGTGAATTTTTAATACCTAATTATATTAAAGAAGGAAAAAATCAGTTAGTTATTGCTATTGGATGCACCGGAGGAAAGCACAGAAGCGTCACTTTAGCCAATGAACTTTACAATAATTTAAAGGCAAACGGTCACAGTGTAATTATTGCTCATAGAGATATTGACAAAGATGCAAAGAGGTAGTATACTGTGTAATAAGTGGTTTTTTCAAGGTTTAAGCATATTTTATGTGTCCAGACGGAGGGAATTATGTCGTTTTCATCTAATGTAAAGGCGGAATTGCTCTCAAATATTACAAAAGAAAAAAGCAGCCATTGTAAGGCTGCACAACTTTTGGCAATTGTAAATATATGCGGCTTTGTAAGCACAGAAAACTATGATAAATTTATTATTATACATAATGAGAATGAAGATATTCTGAATTTAGCTGTCTGTCTTATCAATACTCTTTTTGGTTTTAATCCTGAATGTGTTAATAATGATATTATTATTAAAGATTATAATTTAATTGATTGTATGGTAAGCAGTCTTGGCATTAAGGACAGTAATGATTTCAGCCTGAATTCGCCGATTAATGCAGGCATAACAGCAAAAAACTGTTGTAAAAGGGCATATATCCGTATGGCTTTTGTCTGCTGCGGCTCTGTAAATGACCCCAGCAAGCATTATCATCTGGAGTTTGCAGACAATGACTATGACCATTCCCAAAACCTTATAGAACTTATAAGTGAATTTGGAATTAATATGAAAATAGTTGAAAGAAAAAATCATTACGTCATATACTGTAAAGAGGCTGAACAAATAGTTGACCTGCTTAATGTTATGTCTGCCTATAAAGCACTTTTAGAGTTTGAAAATCTGAGGGTGGTTAAAGAAGTAAGAAATAATGTGAACAGAATTGTCAATTGCGAAACTGCAAATATTAACAAAATTGTTAATACTTCTGTAAGGCAGATTGAGGATATTCAGTGTATAATAGATAAAAAAGGCATAAATTATTTGTCAGAAAATCTGAGAGCTGTTGCAGAAACCCGTATAAAATATCCTGATGTGAGCCTTAAAGAACTGGGGGAATATCTTACGCCTCCCTTAGGCAAGTCAGGGGTTAATCATAGACTGAAAAAAATTCATGAAATAGCAGAAAGCTTAAAGGGGGATTAATCAAAAATGATTAAAAAAGAAATTACTGTAGGTTCAAGTATGATTGAAAGACCAATTCCTATGTTGGTACAGACAGCCGGTAGATTTTCAAGCAGTCTTAAGCTGACTATGGACAATAAGGAAATTAATTTGAAGAGTATAATGGGTGTTATTTCTATAGGTACGCTTACAGGACATAATGTTACAATTTATGCTGAGGGTGCTGATGAAAATGAAGCTCTTGAGGCTGTTGTGGAATTTTTGAGCTGATAAATATAAATTATATAATTATACGGACTGAGAAGAAGAGGAGTAAGCAATTACACTTAAAAGAGAGAAGCACTCACAGGCTGAAAGGTGCTTTGATGTAAGGATTGCTGAAGGTAGCTTTGGAGTCTTTGTGCTTAAATAGTGTAGGCACAACGCTTGCTGCGATAAAGGCTTATGAGTGCTTCTGCTTTTGCAGAAGAATTAAGGTGGTACCACGGATACTTTCGTCCTTATTGTGATGAAGGTATCCTTTTTTTGATAAAAATTAAATAGTTGTAAAACAAGTTTTAACAATATATATTTGAGCATATAAAAGAGAATAATTAAGACAATTAAATTACAAATTATAAAATAAACAAAAAACATATACACAGGAGGAAGCAAAAAATGAGAGAAATGGCAAAAAGCTATGACCCTTCCATTGAGGAGAGAATATATCAAAACTGGCTTGATAAGGGTTATTTTCATGCAGAAGTAGATAAAGATAAGGAGCCTTTTACTATAGTAATTCCGCCTCCAAATATTACTGGACATCTGCATATGGGTCATGCCTTGGATGAAACAATGCAGGATATCCTTATACGCTGGAAGAGAATGCAGGGATATAATGCCCTTTGGGTACCGGGAACTGACCATGCAGCAATTTCAACTGAAGTTAAAATTGTAAACAAAATGCGTGAGGAAGGTCTTACTAAAGAAGATGTAGGAAGAGACGGCTTCCTTGAAAGAGCATGGGAGTGGAAGAAAGAGTACGGCGGAACTATTCTTAACCAGTTAAAGAAGCTTGGCTCTTCATGTGACTGGGAAAGAGAAAGATTTACTATGGATGAAGGTCTTTCTGACGCAGTACTTACTGTATTTTGTAAATTATATGAAAAGGGATACATTTATCAGGGAGAAAAACTTATAAACTGGTGTCCAACCTGTCAGACAACAATATCTGACGCAGAAGTTGAGCACGAGGACAAGCAGGGCGGTTTCTGGCATATTAAATACCCTATTAAGGGAACTGACAGATTTCTTGAATTTGCTACAACAAGACCTGAAACAATGTTAGGTGATACTGCTATTGCTGTTCATCCTGATGATGACAGATACAAGGATGTTGTAGGCAAGGTTTGTGTTGTGCCTTTTGTAGAGAGAGAAATACCTATTATTGCAGATACTTATGTTGATATGGAGTTCGGTACAGGTGTTGTTAAAATTACCCCTGCTCACGACCCTAACGACTTTGAAGTAGGTGAAAGACATAATCTGCCTAAAATAAATATATTAAACGACGACGGTACTATAAATGAAAACGGCGGAAAGTTTGCCGGTATGGACAGATATGAGGCAAGAAAGCAGATCGTTAAAGAGCTTGACGAAATGGGGCTGTTTATAAAGAAAGAGGATATTAACCATGCAGTAGGTACACATGACAGATGTCACAGTGTAATTGAGCCTCTTATTAAAAAGCAGTGGTTTGTTAAAATGGAGGAGCTTGCTAAGCCTGCTCTTGAAGCGTACAACAAAGGTGATTTGAAATTTGTTCCTGACAGATTCGGAAAGATTTATACTCACTGGCTTGAGGATATTCATGACTGGTGTATTTCAAGACAGCTTTGGTGGGGTCACAGAATTCCTGCTTATTACTGTGACTGCGGTGAAGTAATTGTATCAAAGGATAAACCTGAGGTTTGCCCTAAGTGCGGCGGCACTCATTTAGTTCAGGACGAGGATTGCCTTGATACATGGTTCTCATCTGCATTGTGGCCGTTCTCAACTTTAGGCTGGCCTGAAAAGACACCTGAACTTGAACATTTCTATCCTACAAGCGTACTTGTAACAGGATATGATATTATATTCTTCTGGGTTGTAAGAATGGTATTTTCTGCTATGGAACAGATGGGAGAAATACCGTTTAAGACTGTTCTTATTCACGGACTTGTGAGAGACAGTCAGGGCAGAAAAATGAGTAAGTCTCTTGGAAACGGTATTGACCCTCTTGAAATCATAAAGGAATCAGGTGCTGATGCTTTAAGGCTTACTCTTATTACAGGAAATGCTCCGGGAAATGATATGAGATTTTACAATGAGAGAGTTGAAAACAGCAGAAACTTTGCAAACAAGCTGTGGAATGCTTCAAGATTTGTAATGATGCATATTGGTGATATGGAGCCTAAGTGTGAAATGAGTGAGCTTACTGCTGCTGACAGATGGATTTTGAGCAAAGTTAATTCTCTTGCTAAGAATGTGACAGCTAACCTTGACGCTTATGAACTTGGTATAGCAGTACAGAATGTTTATGACTTTATATGGGACGAGTACTGTGACTGGTATATTGAAATGGTTAAGCCAAGACTTTATAATCAGGAAGATCCTACAAGAAATGCTGCTTTATGGACATTAAAGACTGTTCTTATTAATGCCTTAAAGATGCTTCACCCATTTATGCCTTTTGTTACTGAAGAAATATTTACAGCTGTCCAAAGTGAAGAAGAAACCATTATGTATGCTAAATGGCCTGAATACAGTGAAGAATTTAACTTTGCAGAAGATGAAAAGTCAATTGAGCTTATGAAAGAGGCAATTAAGTCTATAAGAAACATCAGAGCTGAAATGAATGTTGCTCCAAGTAAAAAGGCTAAGGTTATTGTTGTAAGTGAAAATGTGGAAGTAAGAGATATATTTGAAAAGGGTAAGGTATTCTTTGCTCCTCTTGCATACGCAAGTGAAGTTGCTGTCCAGAGTGATAAGAGCGGAATAAGTGATGACGCTGTGTCTACTGCAATTCACAATGGTATGATTTATATGCCTTTTGCTGAGCTTGTGGATATTGAAAAGGAAAAGGAAAGACTTGTAAAGGAGAAGGAAAAACTTGTTAAGGAAGTTGAGAGAGTTGAAAAGAAGCTTTCTAACCAAGGATTTGTTTCTAAGGCTCCTGAAAAAGTCATTAATGAAGAAAAGGCTAAACTTGAAAAGTATAGTAATATGCTTAAGAGTGTAGAGGACCAAATTGAAAGATTAAAATAATGATGTAAGTAAAAGAGAGCGGCAATATTGAAAATTGCCGCTCTCTTTTTGAGTGTAATAAAAGGTGGATATTTTATACAAAGTAATTAGGGTAAAGTTTTATGAGTTCATCTTTGTCAAGTGTATGTCTGTCAAGATGTTTTGTCATAAGCATTTCGGCAAGTTCTTTATCGTGCCGTTCTATAGCGTATAATATATTTTCATGGTCTTCTACTGTCCTGTTGTTCTTTATAGTTTTAAGTATTAGCACTCTTAATCTGTCAAAATGAACCATTTGTGTACTTATGACATTATATGTCCATTGTTTGCCTACAGCTTCAAATATAAGCTTGTGAAATTCATTATCAAGACTTAAAAGTTTCAGGCTGTTATCTTGTTCAATACAAAGTTTTTGTTCGGCTATATTTCCATTAAGCCTGATTATATATTCAGGGGGAATGTCTACACAAGCAAGCTTTAAAATAGCTATTTCAAGAACAACTCTCATAAATCTTGATTCTTCAATAATATTGTAGTCAATTTTAGAAATATAACTGCCTCGCTGAGGTTGTATATCTACAAGACCGTATTTGTTAAGTTCAATAAGAGCCTCACGCACCGGAGTTCTTGATAAGTTAAGAACAGATGAAATTTCATTTTCACTTATGGCGGTGCCAGGTTCAAGTTCTATATTGACAATATTATAAAGAAGTACTCTAAACGCATAAGCTCTGGCATTTTCATAGGAGTTTTTTTCCAGAATTATCACAAACTTCACCCTCTTTCGTAGTATCAATAACTAGTATACTACAATACAATGTAAAAATCAAGTACATTCAGATTTTAAAATTAAAAGTCAAATGTAAATACTATTTTTCTTATTGAAGGGTCTTTTGTATCAACAAAGTCAAAAGCTTCCTGACCTTTAATAAGAGGGAAGGTATGTGAAACTGAATTTGATAAATCAAGGGTACCTTCTTTTATCATTTCAATTGCCTTGCCAAACATTTTGTTTTGTAATCTGGAACCTATAATATCAAGCTCTTTTGATGTAATAAGGAACTGATTTACCTCTGTAGGTGCAGTGGAAAAGCCCATTGTAACAACTCTGCCTGCATTGCCTGTAGCCTTTAAAAGCATTAAAAGACTGTCTTTTACACAAGCAGCGTCAATTGAAATTGTGGAACCGTGTCCGTTTGTATATTCCTTAACTTTTTCTGTTAAATCTTCCTTTAAAACATTTATAGTGTATTTTGCACCATTGGCTTTTGCTTCTTCAAGTTTTTCATCAATAATATCTGCAACAATAATTGTGTCACAAAGTTTTCTTGCTACCTTTAAAATAGTACTGCCAAGGGCTCCCGCACCATATATAAGAAGCATATCATTTTTTACAACTCTGCCTCTTGTACAAGCCTGTATAGCAATGGTAGTAGGTTCAATCATAATTGCATCATTATCTGAAATATTGTCAGGAAGAACATAACAGTCGCTTTCAGGTACTGCTATATATTCTCTGTAGCCTCCGTCAATGTGTACACCTCTTACGCCAAGGTTATCGCATACATTGCCTCTGCCTATACTGCATGGATAACAGTGACCGCAGCTTGTAACCTGATTGATAATTACTCTGTCGCCAATCTTAAGGTTTTTAACATTGCTGCCGGTTTCTTCTACTATACCTACCATTTCATGACCTATAATTCTAGGGTATGTGGCTGCAGCATTTGTGCCGTGATAAATACCTACATCAGAGCCGCAGATACCTGCTGCTTTCATTTTAATTAATACATTATCCTTTTCATTTATAACAGGTTTTTCAACGTCTGTAATCTGTAACTTGTTTGGTTCTAAAATTCTTATTGCTTTCATAATTAATTATCTCCTTTACATTAAATAAGTTATTGGTTTGCAAGGAATAACTTGTATACAAGTATACTAACATTTGTTAATGATATTGTCAATACAGTAAATATAAAAATATATATTTTATAAAATGTGCACAAATATTTAAAGTAAACATTGTTTAAAATTACATATTGCACAACAAGGGCGAAATATGCTAGTATACAAGTACAAGGACGCAAGGAATAATTAAATATAGTTAACATCAATTGAATAAAGGAGGATTCCAATAATGAAATTTAAGAGGTTTATAAAAATTGGCGTAAGCCTTATTACAGCTGCTGCATTGACTGCTTCATTGTCAGGCTGCGGTAAAAGCGGTGAAAACAGTGCTAAGCTTGTAAAAGTTGCTGTATGTGTATCAGACAAAACACCTGCAGGAGACGCAATAATAAATGTATTTAAGCCTAAAGTTGAAGAGCTGCTTGGTGATAAATATGATATAGAAGTCTATCCGTCAGGAGTACTTGGCAGTGAAAAGGTAACCTATGATTATACAAAGGCCGGCATAATTGAAATGTGTCTTGTAGGTACATCAATGTGGTCTGAAACTCCTACAATGACAATACCTGATTTTCCTTTTGTTTTCAGAGATGTTGAGCATGCAAGAAGAGCATATCAGGGTGAGCTTGGAAACTATATAAAAAATGACCTTGAAAGTGAACAGCCTGTAAATCTTGTGGCATGGTACCCGAATGGTGCAAGAGCCTTTTCTTCCAATAAAAAGTTAGAGGGGCTTGAAGATTTTTCAGGACAGAAGCTGAGAATGCCTAATAATCCAATACACGTAAAGCTTGCTGAGAGCTTAGGTGCAAATGTTGTAATTATGGATATGGGTGAAGTGTTTACTGCTCTTGAACAGGGCGTTGCAGACGGCCAGGATAATCCTCTCTCTACTGTTAAAAATGAGGGCTGGTATGAAGTACAGGAATATATTTACAATACAAACCACATTGTAGCTTCTCTTGAACTTTTTGCAAATGATGAGTTCTGGAATGAGCTGCCTGAAGAAGACAGGGCTGCTTTTAAAGAGGCTGCTGACGAGGCGTCAGACGCTGCGTGGGACAATTATATTGAACAGCTTGAATCTGACACTCAGTTTATGAAGGACAACGGGCTTACTGTTACAGAGTTAAGTGACGAGGACAGGGAAGAGATGAAGAAAAAAATACAGCCTGTTTATGACTACCTTGATTCACAGTATGAATGGGCCCCTGAAATAAGAGAAATGATTAATAACATTAAGTAAGGAGAATGACTATGAAAAAATTTATAGATAGATTGTTTAAAGGAATAGATTACCTAACCGGCATTCTTACAGGATTAATGGTATTGTTTGTATTCTTAAATGTAGTGCTGCGTACATTTTTTAATTCAGGTCTTACATGGTCAGAGGAATTGTCAAGATACTTATTTGTTTTTGTGACATACGTTGGTGCTATAAGTGCTATGCACGCAAATGCACATATTGGAGTTGACACACTGCTTTCAAGAGTACCTGCCAAAATACAGCTGTTGTTCTATACAATTGCTCAGGCTGCAATCGCCGGAATAATGGGTATACTTGTGCACGGCTCAGTGAAAATGGTAATACAGAATACAGCTTCAAAAACTGCTGCTTTGGGTATACCTTATTCAGTGCTTTATTCTGTAGGTATTATATGCGGTCTTGGTATCGGTGTACTGGCAATAGCTAACATTATTTATGCTGTAACTCATCCAAGTGAGATAGGCAGCATTGTAACTACTCACAGCGAAGATGACGAAATTATTGCTGAGGCTAAAAAAGCCGAAGCTGAAATTGAAGGATAGGAGGGAGTAAGGTTATGACTTTAATAGTATTTTTAGGTTCACTTATAGGCTCAATGCTTATAGGGCTGCCAATATGTTTTGCTCTTTTATTCAGCGGCGTAAGTATGATGCTTTATATGAACGGATTTAATTCACAGATTTTATCACAGAATTTATTTTCAGGTGCTGATTCTTTCTCAATGATGGCTGTGCCTTTCTTTGTACTTGCCGGTGAATTTATGAACAGAGGTGGTATTACAAAGAGAATTGTAAATGCTGCAAACGCACTTGTAGGTCACGTAAGAGGCGGACTTGGTTATGTTTCTATTTTAGCTATTTTGCTCTTTGCAAGTATGGTTGGTTCTGCTGTGGCTTCAACTGCTGCTCTTGGTGCTATTCTTATACCTATGATGGTAAGAGCAGGTTATAACAGAGATAAAAGTACCGGTCTTATAGCTGCGGGTAATATTTTATCACCTATTATGCCTCCTTCTGTACCAATGATTATATTTGGCGTTCAGGCAGGTGTTTCTATTACTAAGCTGTTTATGGCAGGTATTGCACCGGCTGTATATCTTTCTGCTGCTTTATGTGTAATATGGTTCTTTATTGCTAAAAAGGGAAATCTTCCGACTGCACCAAGAAAAAGCAAGAGAGAAATTGCAAAGGCACTCCTTGATGGTTTCTGGGCATTATTGCTTCCTGTATTTATACTTGTAGGACTTAGAAGCGGTAAGTTTACACCTACTGAGGCAGGTGTTATATGTGCAGTATATGCTCTTGTAATAGGTACATTTGTTTATAAGGAACTGAAGATTTCAGCTTATATGGAATGTCTTGTATCTGCTGCTAAATCTGCATCAGTTATTATGTTCCTTGCAGCTGCTGCAATGGTTTCTTCTTGGTTAATGACTGTTGGTAATATTCCTGCAATTGTTACAGGAATTCTTGCTCCGTTTATTGCTCATCCAACTTTGCTTATGTTAGCAATTGCTCTTATTGTTCTTTTGGTTGGTACTTCAATGGACGTTACACCAACTATAATGATTCTGACACCTGTACTTTTGCCTGCTATTACAGCTGCGGGGATTGATCCTGTATACTTTGGTGTTGTATTTATTATTACTACTGTAATGGGCTTGCTCACTCCGCCTGTGGGTACTGTACTCAACGTTGCCTGCGGTGCAGGTAAAATTAATATGGAAAGAATGGTAAAGGCTGTGTGGCCGTTCCTTCTGGCAGAGGTTATAATACTTTTGGTAATGATTGTTTGTCCTGCTGTAATTACTGTTCCGGCAGGCTGGTTTATAGGATAAAATTAACAAGTTTTGCTATGTTAAAAACAAGTTTAGCTATGTAAATTGAAAGTTATAAGTTATATAATGAATATATGATAATTCGGAGGTAAAAATATTATGGAAATGACATTACGCTGGTATGGGCCGGGATATGATGCAGTGTCACTGGAGAAAATAAGACAGGTGCCGGGAGTTAAAGGTGTTGTTACAACTTTAATGGGTAAGCAGCCGGGAGAAGTATGGACTTACGATGAAATTATGGATTTAAAAAAGGAGGTTGAGGACGCAGGGCTTAAAATTATGGGCATTGAGTCTGTAAATATTTCAGACGATATTAAAATTGGTACGGACAAGAGAGATGAACACATTGCAAACTATATCACTACTCTTGAGAATCTGGGCAAAGCTGATATTCATATGGTATGCTACAACTTTATGCCTGTCTTTGACTGGACGAGAACAGATCTTGCAAGAGTAAGACCTGACGGTGCAACTGTACTTGCCTATAATCAGGAGATAGTTGATAAAATTGACCCTAAGAATATGAGAGAGTCAATGGAAAAAATGTCAAACGGATTTGTAATGCCGGGCTGGGAGCCGGAGAGACTTGCAAAGCTTGAGGAGCTTTTTGAAGCATATAAGGATGTGGATGCTGAAAAATTATTTAACAATCTTGTATATTTCCTTGAAGCTATTGGTGAGGTTTGTGAAAAGTATGATATCAAAATGGGTATTCACCCTGATGACCCTGCATGGCCTATATTTGGTTTGCCAAGAATAGTAACAAACAAAGAGGATATTGTAAAACTTTTAAAGGCTGTAGATAAGCCATATAATGGTATTACTCTTTGTACAGGTTCATTGGGTTCAAATCCTAAAAATGATATTGTAGGTATTATTGAAGCGGCAAAGGGAAGAATACCTTTTGCACACGTAAGAAATTTAAAATACAATTTTGAGGGTGACTTTGAGGAAGCTGCTCATCTGTCTGCTGACGGTTCAATGGATATGTATGCTATTATGAAAGCGTTATATGATACAGGCTTTGATGCAGTGATAAGACCTGACCACGGCAGAATGGTGTGGAATGAAGTTGCTATGCCGGGATATGGATTGTATGACAGGGCAATGGGAGCTTGTTACCTTGAAGGACTTTGGGAAGCTATTAAAAAGAATGACAAAAAATAAGGAGTGAAGGTTAATGAAATTGACATTACAGGGTTTAAGGGATACTAAGGCATGGGCTGATGCCGGTATAAAACTTCCTCAGTACAATATTGAAAAAGTTGCTGAAGAAAGCAGAAAATCACCTGTGTGGGTACATTTTGGTGCGGGAAATATTTTCAGAATCTTTATAGGCGGTATCGCTGATAAGTTAATTGAAAAAGGTGAAATGGAAAAAGGTATCACCTGTGTGGAGACTTTTGACTTTGACGTAATTGATAAAATTTACAAACCTTATGATAATCTTGTGCTGGCTGTTACACTGAAAGCTGACGGTACTACTGAAAAAGCGGTTTTAGGCTCTCTTACAGAAGCTGTAAAGGCTGATTCCGGTATTAAAGAGGATTGGGAAAGATTAAAGGAAATATTTGTAAACAAGGATTTGCAGATGGTTTCATTTACTATAACAGAAAAGGGATATGCCTTAAAGAATGCAGAAGATCAGTATTTCCCATTTATTCAGGCTGATATTGACAACGGACCTGACAAGGCTAAGTCTGCAATGGCTGTTGTATGTGCCCTTCTTAATGAAAGATACAAGGCAAATAAGGCACCTGTTGCTGTTGTATCAATGGACAACTGTTCTCACAACGGAGAAAAGTTACAGTCATCAATTGTAACTATGGCAAAAGAATGGCTTGAAAAGGGCTATGTTGAAAAGGGATTTTTAGAATATATTACAGATGAAAATCAGGTATCTTTCCCTTGGTCAATGATTGACAAAATTACTCCGAGACCTGCTGAATCAGTTTCAGAGGAACTTGAAAAGGCAGGAGTGGAAGAAATGGAACCTGTCATTACATCAAAAAATACCTATATTGCTCCTTTTGTAAATGCTGAGGGACCTCAGTACCTTGTTATTGAAGATAAATTCCCTAACGGCAGACCTGCACTTGAAAAGGCCGGAGTATATATGACAGACAGAGATACTGTAAACAAGGTGGAAAGAATGAAGGTAACCACATGCCTTAATCCTTTGCATACTGCATTGGCGGTATACGGCTGTGTACTTGGATATACTTTGATTGCAGATGAAATGAAAGACAAGGACTTAAAGAAATTGGTTGAAAAAATTGGTCTTGTTGAAGGTATGCCTGTTGTTACTGACCCCGGTATACTTTCTCCGACTGAATTTGTTGATGAGGTATTAAATGTGAGAATGCCTAATCCGTTTATGCCTGACGCACCTCAGAGAATTGCTACTGATACTTCTCAGAAGGTTGGTATAAGATACGGTGAGACAATTAAGTCTTATGTTGAAAAGTATGGCGATGCTAAAAAGCTTACTTGTATTCCTCTTGCTATTGCAGGCTGGTGCAGATATTTGCTTGGTGTTGATGATGAGGGCAATAAGTTTGAACTTTCTGCTGACCCTATGCTTCCTGAGCTTACAAAGCAGCTTGAGGGAATTGAAATAGGAAATACACAGAGCTATAAAGGACAGCTTGTGGATATACTTTCAAATGAAAATATCTTTGGTATTGACCTTTATAAAGCAGGTATTGGAGAAAGAATTGAGGATATGTTTAAAGAGCTTATTGCAGAAAAAGGTGCTGTGAGAAAAACTCTTGAAAAATACGTTTCTTAAAATTTATAAAGAATATAATAATATAAAAAAAGAAAGCTCCGGGATTTTTCGGAGCTTTCTTTTTTAATATTCGGTTTATATTATATTGACTTATTTTATTTCAGATGATAATGTATAAATACATAAAATAAAGGCAAATGTGATATTATAGTTTTATATAGGGATTTTACAGTAATATATGTAACTGATTAATCAGTGGGATAAACCCACTGATTAATCAGATTAAAAATTTCCTGAATTCTTTTAATACTGCGGACTTTAATTACATATATTCAAAGGATAAGCACTCTGTTTCACAGCAATCCTTTGCACAATTACAGTCCTTGCCGACAACGATGTCAGAAAGTGTACAATACTCTGTCTTATCATGGTATTTGCATGAATCAACTCTACATTTAATTGCATTATTTACTGCCATTAAATATCACCTCCAATATTATTGTATCCTATGTCAAGAAAACTATACAGAACGGGATGTGGATTTTTTTGTTTAAAATTTTTGATTGTCACTGTGATACTGTAACAAAAGCAATGTGGTCAAATCAGAACATATACAGTAATGAATTACATATAGATATTAAAAAATTACAGAATTTTGAAAAAGCTATACAGGTTTTTGCAATATGGCTTGACACACCATATATTGAAAATGCCTATGAAAATACTTTAAAGGCTGTGGACTTTTTTGACAGCCAGATTGATGAATACAAGGAATATATATCAAAAAATACAGATGATGATAAAATAGGAGCAATCCTTTCTGTTGAAGGTGGAGAAGCTATTGAGGGAAGTATTGAAAAATTAAGGGTGTTATATGAGAAGGGAATAAAACTTATGACCCTTACATGGAATAATAAAAATGAGATAGGTAACGGTGCGTTGTCAGGAATTGAGGATGGGCTTACAGACTTTGGCAAAAGTGTTGTAAAAGAAATGAATAATCTTGATATGCTTATAGACGTGTCCCATCTCAATGAAAAGGGGTTTTGGGATGTATATAATATATCAGGAAAACCATTTATAGCTACACACTCAAACAGTTATACAATATGCCCGCATCCAAGAAATTTAAATGACAGACAGCTTAAAGCAATGGCGGAAACAAACTCAGCAGTAGGTATAAATCTTTATCCTGTGTTTGTAGACGGGAAAAGAGGTGCTTTGGACAATATTATAAGGCATATAAATTATGTTATGGAGTTTGTGGGAGAAAAAAATATAGGTGTAGGATGTGATTTTGACGGAATAAGCGTCTGCCCTGAAAATATAGATAATGTTACAAAACTTTATATCCTTTATGACAGAGTTGAAGAAGTGTGGGGCAAAGATTTAGCTGAAAATATTTTTTACAATAATATGTACAGTTTTTTCAAGGATAAAATTTAATATTGAAATATTTTGTCTTATGGTGTAAAATTAAGATATATTCAAAGGCAATAACTTTGATAGTCTGCAATGAAAAAATGCTTTTTTATTGTTTTTATTAAGCAGACAAATAGTGGAGAGAGGGGTTTTGTTTATGAAAATATCAAAAATTGCATCACAAGTCAGACCATCCCGCACATTGTCTATTTCTGCCAAAGCTAACTTGAAAAAGCTTGAGGGAACAGATGTTATAAACTTTAGTGCAGGCGAGCCCGATTTTGATACTCCTATGAATATCAAAGAGGCTGCAATTTCAGCAATAAATGAAAATTTTACAAGATATACGCCTTATGAGGGTATTCCTGAACTAAGAGAGGCTGTGGCAGATGCTTTGGCTAAGAGAGGACTTATATACAGTGCCGAGCAGATTGTTGTCAGCAACGGCAGCAAACATGCTCTTAAAAATGCTTTTTCCGCTATTATTGATCCCGGTGACGAGGTTATTGTGCCCGCACCTTATTGGAACAGTTATATTGATATTATAAAAATGGTATATGGCATTCCTGTTGTTGTTGAAACAAAAAAGGAAAATGTATTTAAGATTACTGTTGAAGAGCTCAACAAAGCTTATACTGAAAAAACAAAAGCTATTATTATAAACAGTCCCAATAATCCTACAGGTATTATGTATACAAAGGAGGAACTTGAAAAAATAGCAGAATTTGCTGTGGAAAAAGATATATATGTAATATCTGATGAGGTATACAGCTGCCTTGTGTACAGCAAGAAAACTCCTCATATAAGTATTGCATCGCTTGGAAAGGAAATTTATGAGAGAACAATTGTTATAACTGGTCTTTCAAAAAAATATGCAATGACAGGGTGGAGAGTAGGTTTCTCTGCATCAAATGCAGAGGTTGCAGAAGCAATCGGCAATATACAGTCAAACAGTACATCTAATGTTAATTCAATAGCACAGGCGGCTGCAATTGAAGCATTGGACAATAGTGAGGCTATAGCTGAAGAAATGCTGAAGGAATTTCAGCACAGAAGAGATTATATAGCACAGAGAATTTCTGATATTCCCCTTATAAGCTGTATGCTGCCTAAGGGTGCCTTTTATCTTTTTGTAGACATATCAAAGCTGTTAGGTGCTGAAATAGACGGCATTGTTATTGAGGACAGTACTGATGTTGCAAATATACTTATGGATAAATACAATGTTGCAGTTGTGCCGTCAGATGCTTTTGGCTACAGGAATTATATCAGAATTTCTTATGCTACAAGTATGAGGGATATTGTTGAGGGAACAAGAAGAATTGAAAAGTTTGTAAAAGATAATTTTTGAAAATAGAAATTTTAAGCAGTGCTTTTAATACAGCACTGCTTTTTTTATTGCAGTTAAAGGGAAAATTTAACATAAGGTATGGAAGTAAAAGGATATGTAAATACTTATATCAGAAAATAAAATTGATATAACAGGAGGAATAATATGTTAAAAGAAAGTTCATTGATTTCATTTCTTCAAAAGTTTGACGAAAAGCCCTTTGCTGTCAGTATAAATGATAAAAGTTATAATATAGGAAAAGGTGAACCATACTTTGCAGTTAAATTCAATAAAATAATTCCTGTAAAGGAACTGTTGAGAAGTACTTCACTTGCTTTGGGCGAGGCTTATATGAGGGGGGATTTAGAGATAAAAGGAAGGCTGTATAATGCTCTTGACAATTTTCTGGGGCAGATGAGCAAGTTTGATAAGGATGAAAGTGCACTAAGAAAGCTGATATTTACTTCGACTGATAAGAAAAATCAGAAAAAGGAAGTAAGAAGTCATTATGACATAGGAAATGATTTTTATAAACTGTGGCTTGATGAAACTATGAGTTATTCCTGCGGATATTTTTTAAATGAAGATGATTCTTTATATCAGGCACAGGTAAATAAAGTTGATTATATATTAAAAAAATTATATCTGAGCGAGGGTATGACATTGCTTGACATAGGCTGCGGCTGGGGATTTCTTCTGATTGAGGCTGCAAAAAAATATAATATAAAAGGCGTTGGCATAACACTGAGTACAGAGCAATATGAAGAATTCAAAAAGCGAATTAAAGAGGAAGGTCTTGAAGAGCAGCTGACTGTAGAAATAATGGACTACAGGGATTTGAAAAAATATGACAGGAAGTTTGACAGAGTTGTGAGTGTAGGTATGGTTGAACATGTCGGACGTGATAATTATAAGGTTTTTCTTGATTGTGCAAACAGTGTCCTGAAAAAGGGCGGTTTATTTTTGCTGCATTTTATAAGTGCTTTAAAAGAGTATTCAGGTGACGCATGGATTAAAAAATATATTTTCCCCGGAGGAGTTATACCAAGCTTAAGAGAAATGATTTCATACGCATCAGAAGATGAATTTCATATAATGGATGTTGAAAATTTAAGGCTTCATTATAATAAAACATTACTTTGCTGGGAGGAAAACTTCAGAAATAATATTGATGAAATAAGAAATATGTTTGACGAAGAGTTTGTACGAATGTGGGATTTATATTTGTCAGGCTGTGCAGCTACATTTCATAACGGAGTTATTGACTTGCATCAGATATTAATGTCAAAGGGAATTAATAATGATTTGCCTATTGTCAGGTGGTACTGATATAAAGTTGTGTAATAAAATTATTTAATTATGGCAGGAATTTTCCCTGCCGTAATTACCGGCAAAAAAAGAAGAGAAAAGGACTGTTGACAAATTAAAGGCAATGTTATATAATATTCCTATAAAAATAATATGAATTATATGAAAATCTGTGTTTTTATTTATTTGGTAAGTAGTTTTGGTAAATGGAATATATATAATTTATAAGAAGTTTACTGATGTTTTTTATACTTAAAAACAATAAATACAAATAAAAGATTAGTTGATAAAATTGTAATTAATGTAAAGGAGTTTAAATATAATAATAAATTAAAGGGTGGAATAAGAATGGATTTTAATTTTATAAGGGAACAAATTCCCTTGTATACAGAAGCTGCAGGGCTGACATTACATATAGCTGTAATAGGTATTGTATTATCAGTTATTACGGGACTATTATGCAGTATAGTAAGGTATTTTAAAGTACCTGTATTAAAGCAGGCAGCAGTTTGCTATACAGAACTTTCAAGAAATACACCTCTTTTGATACAGCTGTTCTTTTTATATTTCGGACTGCCTAAGCTTAATATTATATTGAGTTCTGAAAGCTGCGGAATTATCGGGCTTACTTTCCTTGGAGGCAGCTATATGGCTGAAGCATTCAGAAGTGGTCTTGAAAATATTGAAGCTGTGCAGATTGAATCTGCAATGAGCCTTGGAATGACAAGGAGACAAATATTCAGATTTATAATACTGCCTCAGGCTGTGTCAAACTCTATACCTGCATTTTGTGCAAATATTATATTTTTGATTAAGGAAACATCTGTATTCAGTGCTGTTGCCCTTGCAGACCTTATGTTTGTGACAAAGGATTTAATAGGTATTTATTATAAAACAGATGAAGCATTATTGATGCTTGTAGCTGCTTATATGATAATATTATTGCCTGTTTCAATAATTTGTACATTTATAGAAAGGAGAGTAAGATATGCAGAATACGGGAATTGAAGTGTTATTTAAAGGGACCAATTTTCTGAGGTTGTGCGAGGGGCTTTGGGTCACTGTAAGAATTGCACTTATAGCAATGCTGATGTCTGTTATACTTGGATTTTTGCTTGGTATGATAATGAATGTGCATAACAGATGGATAAAGGCTGTATGCAGGGTTTATCTTGAGATTGTCCGTATTATGCCGCAGCTTGTGCTGTTGTTTCTTGTTTATTTTGGTGCAGCTAAGCATTTAAACATAAGTATTTCAGGAGAAAGTGCCGCAGTTATTGTTTTCACATTCTGGGGAACTGCAGAAATGGGGGATTTGGTAAGGAGCGCATTGATTTCTGTACCAAAACATCAGTATGACAGCGGTTACGGTTTGGGACTTAAAAAATGGCAGGTGTATTTATATATAATTATACCACAGACTGTAAAAAGACTGCTTCCTACAGGTATAAATCTTTTGACCAGAATGATAAAAACAACATCACTTGTTGTACTGATTGGTGTTGTGGAAGTAGTAAAGGTTGGTAAACAGATTATAGATGCATCACGTTATGTTAATCCAAAAGCTGCTTTATGGGTTTACGGTGTTATTTTTATAATGTACTTCTGTATTTGTTTTCCTTTTTCAAAGCTGTCAGCTGTACTGGAAAAGAAATTTGCAGATAATTAAGAAAATGAGTAAGGGGAATTGATATAATTATGTCAGAAGTGATACTAAAGGCGGAAAATTTAACAAAATCCTTTGTTAAAGGATGTAATGTATTAAATAATATTTCATTTGAAATAAAAAAGGGCGAGGTTGTTGTTATAGTAGGTCCGTCAGGGTGCGGTAAAAGTACGTTTCTAAGGTGTCTTAACCGTTTAGAGGATATTGACGGCGGAAGTCTAAAACTCAGGGGAATAAGCTATGAAAATGAAAGGAAAAAAATACACCGTTTCAGAGAAAAAATCGGAATGGTTTTTCAAAGCTATGACTTGTTTCCCAATATGACAATTATGAATAATCTGATACTGGCACCATGCAAGGTTCAGAAAAGGAGCAAAAGTGAAGTAATAAATGAGGCTGAACAGCTGTTAAAAAGGGTAGGACTTTATGAAAAGAAAAATTCTTATCCAAGACAGCTTTCAGGAGGACAGAAGCAAAGAGTGGCAATAGTAAGAGCATTATTAATGAAGCCTGACGTTCTTCTTCTTGATGAAATTACAGCAGCACTTGACCCTGAAATGGTGAGAGAAGTTTTGCAGGTAGTACTTGAACTTGCTAAGGCAGGTATGACAATGATAATTGTTACACATGAAATGGAATTTGCAAGAGCAGTTGCAGACAGAGTAGTGTTTATTGACAAAGGGCAGATTGAAGAGGAAAGCTGTACTGAAAAGTTTTTTGAAAACCCTGAAACTGAAAGGGCTAAACAATTTTTAAACAGTTTTCATTATGAAGCTGTAAACTAAAAAAGGAGGAATAAAAATGAAAAAGATTTTAAGTGTGTTAGTAACAATGATTTTAACGGCAGGTGTGTTTACAGGCTGCAGCTCTTCATCGGAAAACGGAATAACCAACTCTGATGCAGGAACTGTATCTGAGGGTAGAACTATTGATGAAATAAAGTCAGACGGCAAAATCAGAATTGGTGTTTTCAGTGATAAAAATCCTTTTGGATATGTTGATGAAAACGGACAGATACAGGGATATGATGTGTACTTTGCAAAGAGAATAGGAAAGGACCTTCTTGGAAGTGAGGACGCTGTTGAATTTGTTTATGTTGAAGCTGCAAACCGTGTTGAATATCTGAAAGCAGGAAAAGTAGATATAATACTTGCAAATTTCACAGTAACTGATGAGAGAAGTGAACAAGTTGATTTTGCACTGCCATATATGAAGGTTGCTTTGGGAGTTGTTTCCCCGGATAATGCCCTGATTACAGATGTTAGTGAATTAAGCGGTAAAAATTTAATTGTTGTTAAGGGAACGACAGCTGAAACATATTTTTCGCAAAATTATCCGGAAATAAAGCTGACAAAATTTGACGAATATCAGGAAGCTTATGACGCTCTTCTTGACGGAAGAGGAGACGCTTTTTCAACTGACAATACAGAGGTGCTTGCATGGGCATTAAAAAATGAAGGCTTCAGTACAGGAATTGAATCCCTGGGGAATATTGATACAATTGCTCCGGCTGTACAAAAGGGAAATACTGAACTGTTAAACTGGTTAAATGATGAAATCAAGGCACTGGCAAATGAAAATTTCTTTCATAAGGATTATGAAGCTACTTTAAAAGATGTATATGGTGAGAGTGTAAATCCTGAAAGCATTGTAGTAGAAGGCGGAGTTGTAAAATAGTATCAGATAAAAATGGTTAAAGAGCCGGCAAATTCATTAATAATCTAAAAAGAACAAAAAACGGGGCTGTCAGCAAAACTAACTTGAAAAAGTTAATTTGCGGCAGCTCCGTTTGTATTTTTAAGATATATTGTTAATCAAATTTTTGATTTCATCAAGAACATATTTTTCATCTTTCAGAGTATAGGTAAGGTATGGTTCTCCGCCTGTTGATGTGTACATTATTCTGCCTCGGCTTTCGGATATAAGTTTCATAAGTTTTTCTGTATTCACTGAGGCTTCAGGCTTAAAGTAAATAAGAACTTTGTTTTTTACCTGCTTTACATTTGTTGCACCTATTTTGTGAGCAATAGCTTTAATGTATGCAACGTCTATAAGGTTATTTACTGCTCTAGGTATATCGCCGTAGCGGTCTTCAAGCTCTTCTTGTACATCATAATAGTCATCAAGACCTGTAATTAATGAAATCTTTTTATACATTTCAAGTTTTTGCTCTTCACTTGAAATATAGGCAGTCGGTATAAAAGCATTAAGCTTTATATCAATAAGTGTTTCAAACTCTGTATATACCGTTTCACCCTTTAATTCCATTACAGCTTCATTTAAAAGTTTGCAGTAAAGTTCATAGCCTACAGAATCCATATGACCGTGCTGTTCCGCACCTAAAAGGTTGCCTGCACCTCTTATTTCAAGGTCCTTCATAGCAACTCTGAATCCTGAGCCAAACTCTGTAAACTCTTTTATTGTCTGAAGCCTTTTTTCAGCATCTGTATTAAGTACCTTATCTCTTGCATACATAAGGTAGGCATAACTGGTTCTTGTGGAACGTCCTACACGTCCTCTTAACTGGTAAAGCTGACTTAACCCCATTTTATCTGCATCTGAAATAATAATAGTGTTTACATTGGAAATATCAAGACCTGTTTCTATAATGGTAGTACAGACAAGAACGTCAATTTCTCCATCCATAAAGTCCATCATTATATCTTCAAGCTCCCGCTGACTCATTTGTCCATGGGCATAGGCAAAACGTGCTTCCGGTACAAGTTCCTGAAGTTTGTTTGTAACTTCTGCAATATTTGTAACTCTGTTATAGAGGTAGTAAACCTGACCGTTTCTTGCAAGCTCTCTGTGTATGGCATCCTTTATACATTCAGTGTCATAATCAAGAACATAAGTTTGTATAGGTATTCTGTCATCGGGGGGTTCTGCAAGTACACTCATATCCCTTATACCTGTCATACTCATATGAAGAGTACGGGGGATTGGTGTTGCTGAAAGAGTAAGTACATTTACATTTTTTCTAAGCTCTTTTAGCTTATCCTTATGCTTTACACCAAAACGCTGTTCTTCATCAATGATAACTAGTCCAAGGTCTTTAAATTTCATATCCTTACTTAGAATACGGTGAGTGCCTATAACAATATCTGTCTTTCCTTTTGAAAGATTTTCTATTGTCTGCTTCTGCTGTTTGGCTGTTCTGAAGCGGGACATCATTTCAATATTTACAGGATAGTTCTCCATTCTTTCAACAAAAGTCATATAATGCTGACGTGCAAGAATTGTTGTAGGTACGAGATAGGCTACTTGTTTGCCGTCCTGAACAGTTTTAAAAGCAGCACGAATTGCAACTTCTGTTTTGCCGAAGCCTACATCGCCGCATATAAGTCTGTCCATTACCCTGCCTGCTTCCATATCCTCCTTAACATCGGATATAGCATTAAGCTGGTCATCAGTTTCATCGTATTCAAATTCTTCTTCAAATTCTCTTTGCCAAAGGGTGTCAGGTGAGTATTTATAACCTTGTACCTTTTGTCTTTCGGCATAAAGTTCAACAAGTTCTTTGGCTGAGATAAATGCTGCCTGTTTTGCTCTTGCCTTTGCCTTTTCCCAGCTTGCTCCTCCCAAACGGTTAAGTTTAGGCTTTGTTGCTTCACCGCCTATATATTTTTGTACCATATCCATTTGGTTAATGGATACATATAAAACATCTTCTTTGGCATAGCCTATTTTAATAAAATCTTTGCTTACACCATCTGTTATAATTTGTTCAATTCCTCTGAATATGCCTATACCGTGGTTTTCGTGTACAACATAGTCGCCGACTTTAAGGTCAGATATGTTTTGTATTGCAACGCCGTCTTTGTTTTTCCTTCGTCTTGTTTTTTTGCTTTTTTTATCATCTCCAAAGGCATCTTTTTCAGATACTACGGCAAATTTGTCCCTGATATATTCAAAACCGTGAGACAGGCTGCCCCTTGTGATATATACAATACCTCTTTCAATTTCAGCATCTTCTATGTTTTCAAGATAAACAGCTTTAAGTCCTCTGTCGTGAAGTTCTGTAAGCATTCTTATACAGTGAGTATGTCCTCCTGCAAGAAATAAAATTTTGTAATCTCTTTTAATAAGATGCGACAAATCTTCTGCAATAAGATTCATATCATTTTTTACAAGGGCAGCAGCCTTGACTTGAAAATCCACAAGTTCTTTTGGTTTAAAGCTCTTTAATGTGGACATAAGGCTTGTCATAAGGACAGAAGTGTTGTGTTCAATACCTGTGATTATATCATTAAAGGTATATATCATTTTAAGCTGACCCGGGAGCATATAGCCTTTGTCAATTCTGCTTTCTATACTGTTTACAAATTCATTTATGATAAATTCGCAGTGTTCTTCTATTCTGTTGGGCTCGTCAACGTATATTATCGGATTATTGAAATAGTCAATTAGGGTAGAAGTATTTTCATAAAAATAAGTAATATATTTTTCAACACCGCTGAAACTGCGTAAAGTACTGAGACGTTCTGTTGCTTCATCTGTTGATATTTTAAGCTGGTCAGATGGTTTTTTCACGCTGTCAAGTTCTGCCTTTATGTTTTTGACAGCTTTTTCAACGTCTTCATTGCGGTAAACAAGCTCACGCATTGGGTAAATCCTGATATGATTTGTATTTTCAACTGAACGCTGAGTTACTGTGTCAAGTACCCTGACTGAGTCTACTTCATCGTCCCAGAATTCAATCCTGACAGCATGGTCTGAAACTGCTGAGTATATATCAAGGATACCGCCTCGCATAGCAAATTGTCCTTGTCCCTCAACCATTTCACAGCGTTCATAGCCCATAAGAATTAAATCCTGTGAAATTTTATTTAAATCAACTCTGTCTCCTGTTTTTAGGTCAAAAATAAACTCCTTGAATATATCAAGAGGTACAAGTTTATCAAAAAGGGCTTCTGCAGAAAGAACCACTGTTATTTTCTCATTATTTATAATTTTTGATATTATTTCAAAACGCTGTTTTATAATATCAAGGCTTTTGACATCTGCCCAGTAAAAGATAACATCTTTTGACGGGTACAGCATTACCTTATCTTTCATAAAGAATTTTAAGTCATTATATATTTCCTTTGCTTTAAGTTCTGAATAGGTAATGACAAGAGTACTGTTTTCATACTCCTGTGAAAGTCCTGCAATAAGGTGTGATTTCTGCGTGTCAATAACACCTGATGCAAGAACAGGTGTTACTTTTTCTGTATTAGTTATATAATTTTTTAATTTGCTGAAATTTTTATTTTCCTTTAAAAAATCATAAAATATATTCATTTTAGTTGCCTATACCCTTTTTATTATAGGTATTCATAGCTTTCTGAGCATTGCCTTCTTTTATAATCATTGCAACAGCGTCACCTGCATCTGTAATACCTTTAATTATATCCCCGTGTTCTTCTTCGGTAAATTTGCTTAATACATATTTTGCCAAGTCCCATTGTGCAGGCTTTTCTCCTACACCAACTCTAACCCTTGTGAAATTGTCATAGCCCAATTGATAAATTATGTTTCTTAATCCTTTCTGACCTCCGTCACTGCCTTTGGTTCTTATTCTTACTGAACCTACCGGAAGATTAATATCATCGCATACAACAATTATATCTTCAGGATTAAGTTTGTAAAAGCTGACAAACTCTCTTACACTTTCTCCGCTTAAATTCATATAGGTAAGAGGTTCAATAAATATGACTTTTTCAAAGCCTATTCTTCCTTCGCCTGTTACTGCCTTGAATTTTTCTTTATTCATATCAATATTATAATCATAAGCAAGCTTATTTATGACTTCAAAGCCTACATTATGTCTTGTCCATTTATAATCTCTGCCGGGATTTCCCAAACCTATTACAGCTTTCATATAACTTTTCCTTTCTTATTATATTGTTAATGCTTATATAATCAAAAATACTTTATAAAGTATATCATATTTTTGCAGCATTTACAAACCAATTGATTAATATTTAATTACAATTTTTTTAAAACTGTGGATTTTTTTATTTTTTGTGGTAAAATCTATTTTAGTGTTTTATGAAAGAGGGATTATACAAATGAATAATAAAATGATGCAGTCAATTGTATATGTACTGGTTATTGTATTAAGCATTGCTTTTATTTATTTAGGCAATAAGGCTGCAACAAGAGGGAATGACTACAAACTGCTCTCAGGGGCTGAAAATACACTTGTCTCTGCAAATGTTACTGCAATAAGAAAGCAGACAAACAATGCTGAAACAGGAGATATAGAAGTGTATTTTTCTGCACTGACAGAAAAGGGCGATGATATTATAGCTTTGCAGACTGTAAATCAAAATGACCCCACTGTTGCTGTGAAAATTGTTGAAGAGGGCGACAAGGTAATGCTTGACAGCTCCGTAGGAAATCAGTGGCAGTTTACAAATTATGTCAGGACAAATTATATTATATGGCTTGGTGTTGTTTTTATTGCTTTGCTTCTATTCTTTGGCAGAATGAAAGGATTTAATACATTAATATCATTGATTTTTACTTGTCTTGCTGTATTCGTTGTGTTTGTACCGGCTGTAATAAGCGGTGAAAATATTTACATTTGGTCTGTTATAATATGTATTTATACAATTTTAATGACAATACTTATAGTGAACGGACTTAATACAAAGTCATTTATGGCTATGATTGGGTGTGCAGGCGGCGTGCTGATTGCAGGCATACTTACTCTCATTATGAATAAAGTTCTTAAATGGAACGGAATTATGGACGCTGACTGTCAAAGGCTGATTATGGAGTTTCCAAATATGGATTTGCTGGGAATAATATTTGCCTCTGTTACTATTGGTGCTATGGGTGCTGTAATGGATGTTGCTATGAGTATGGCATCATCATTGCATGAACTTAAAATAAAGGTAGTGGATATAAGCCCAAAGGAACTTTATAAAAGCGGTATGGCAATAGGCAGAGATATGATGGGTACTATGGCGAATACTCTTGTACTTGCTTACATAGGAAGTGCCCTTACAGTTACAATATTACAAGTAATATATAATGGTTCTCTATTTGAACTGATGAACAAGGAAAGAATTATACTTGAAGTTATGCAGGCTGTAATAGGAAGTCTCGGAATACTGCTGGCAATACCGTTTACAGCATTTATATGCAGCGTGTCTTACCAAAGACTGAAGCCGCAGAAAAAGGAAGAATTTGAAGAAAAAAGACTATAATATAAATTTTTAAGGTATTGAAATAAATTGAAATATATGTTATCATAATTAAATGTATTGTAAAAGGAGGTTATGTTTTGAAAAATAACAAATTGACAAGTATTATAATGTATTTTGCTATATTTGCAGTAATAGTTGCAGTCATTATACTTAAAAACGGTATAAACAGCTCTAATGAGGTGCAGGTGCAGTATTCATATAATGATATGATTTCTCAGATGGTTAATTCTGAAGTGGATACTATTGAAATACAGAAAGATTCAGATGTGTATGATTCAGGTCTTGCTGTTGTTCATACTAAAAAAGGTGAGGTTTACGGTGTTCAGCTGACAAGTGTTTCAAGTGTAATGGATGTTGTTAACAGCCTTGCGGCACAAAATGCAATTAAAGTAAAGACTGTGGCTCCGTCTAAGACAAGCAGTATGCTCTCAATTGCTGCAACAGTTGTGACTGTTATTATAATTGCTGTACTTATGTTTGTGCTTTTCCAGCAGATGAGAGGCGGTAGCGGCGGCGGAAAGGTTATGAATTTCGGCAAGTCAAGAGCAAAGCTCCATACTGATGCTGACAAAAAATATACATTTGACGATGTTGCGGGACTTGATGAGGAAAAGGCTGAAGTTGAAGAGGTTGTGCAGTTCCTTAAAGAACCTAAAAAGTTTACGGACTTAGGTGCAAGAATTCCTAAGGGTATGCTTATGGTAGGACCTCCGGGTACTGGTAAAACATTGCTTGCAAAGGCTATTGCAGGTGAAGCTGGTGTTCCGTTCTTCTCAATTTCTGGTTCAGATTTTGTTGAAATGTTTGTTGGTGTAGGTGCTTCAAGAGTAAGAGATTTGTTTGAGCAGGCTAAGAAGAATACTCCTTGTCTTGTGTTTATAGATGAAATTGATGCAGTTGGACGTCAGAGAGGTGCCGGACTTGGCGGCGGGCACGATGAAAGAGAACAAACTCTTAACCAGCTGCTTGTTGAAATGGATGGCTTTGGTGTAAACGAAGGTATTATTATAATGGCTGCTACAAACAGACCTGATATACTTGATCCTGCACTTTTAAGACCGGGTCGTTTTGACAGACAGCTTGTAGTTGGAGCTCCTGATGTAAAAGGCAGAGAGGCTATATTAAAAGTACATGCTAAGGGCAAAAAGATGGCATCTGATGTTGACCTTAAAGAAATTGCTCAGACTACGCAGGGCTTTACAGGTGCTGACCTTGAGAATTTACTTAATGAGGCTGCTCTGCTTGCAGCAAGAAATAATCAGAAGGTTGTTACCCACCAGAATATAAAGGATTCCTTTATAAAAGTAGCTTTAGGTACTGAAAAGAAGTCAAAAGTTATAACTGAAAAGGAAAGAAAGATAACTGCTTATCACGAGGCAGGTCACGCTATATTATTTGAAAAATTGCCTGAACTCAGTCCTGTACACACAGTATCAACAATACCTGTGGGAAGAGCAGGGGGATATACAATGCCTATGCCAAAGGATCAGGGCTTTGAGTTTAAAAAGGAAATGGAAGAGAATATTACAGCTACATTTGGCGGAAGAGTTGCAGAGGAACTTATATTCGGTGATTATACACAGGGTGCAAGCGGTGATATTGAGCAGGCATCAAAGGTTGCCAGAATGATGGTTATGCGTTATGGTATGAGTGAAAAGCTTGGACCTATTCTCTACGGAGATGAAAGCCACGATGTATTCCTTGGCAAGGATATAGGACACGGCAGAAATTACGGTGAAAAGACTGCTACAGAAATAGATGAAGAAATAAAGAGAATTATTTCAGAATCATATAACAAGGCTAAGGAAATTCTTTCTGCTGATATTGACGCTTTGCACAGAACTGCTAATCTTCTTATAGAGAGAGAGAAGGTTTCAGGCGATGTATTCAGAGATTGTCTTAACCAGGTGGGAGAGTTTGCTCCTGTTATTGAAACAGAAGAAGCTGTTGAAGAAAATAGCGACAGTTCAGTAAATACAACTGAAGAATAATGAATAATGCACAGGTTATGATAAATGCCTGTGCATTTTTTGTTGTTTGGAAAACGAAAAGAGACGGTTAAATATACGCTGTTTTTTTATAATATCAGACTTTATAACATAATTTTTATTATTTTTGCAAAATAGGTTTATTTTTTTATTAAAATGTGTTAAAATAATATTAAAGATATAGTAAATATATTATAATTCATATAACTTAAAATTGGGTTTCTGAAAGGAGGCTTATATTATGAAAATTATAAAAACGTTAATTATGACAAGTGCATCTGCGGCACTGATGCTTTCACCGGTGTATGGGGCATCAGATACAGAAGCATATAAAAAGCTTGAAAGTTCTATAGTGGAAACAGAGCCTCTAAAAGAAGGTTATCAGTATTATATAGCAGCTGATGATAAAGGGTATGACTGGCATGGTATATTTGATAATGAGGGAAATATAATAGCAATGGCTGCTACATTTTATGACAGAGGAGAAGCAGAAGAAGCGGCTGATTGCTACGGGGAAAAGATTTATTACAAAGTTCCTATGGAATACAGGGACGGTGCAGATTTTTATCAAGTTATTATTCCTGTTAAAAAAGGTACTGAAATTGAAGTGTTGTGTGCAAGACCTGCAAATCTTTATGAAGACGGTTACAAGGTAATAAAGAATTGGGATATGTCTGAAGACGGAGATGTTATAATATTAAGGACTAATTTAACACCGTCATATATGGTAAGGATAAAGCAGGGTGAAAATGCAGGTTACCTGCGGTGGAGCCAGGACTGGTATCCTGAAGAAGCAATGGAAGGCTGGAATGATGATATGGAAATACCTCTTCCGTAAAGAATGAAATATACTTAAATAATTGATTCTTTGGCAAGAATTGGGGTTCAGCAATATAATAAAATTAATCATTACCTACAGATAAAATTTCTGTAGGTAATTTATTATAGAGCCAAATAATTTTGAAATGAAAGGCATATCTGTAATCAGTTTTAAAGGTGTGTTTTTTTATTAGCTTGTAAGTTTAATTAGTTTTTATATGACAATATACAGAAATTTTTAATAAAAAGGTATTGACAAATAAGGGTAAATAGTTTATTATAAACATAAGTTAGCTAGAGCTAACTTATGTTTGGCAGTAGAGGTTAGATTGTGCTAACTTGTTGTCTGTTTTTTTTAGAAATAATGGTTAGCTCTAGCTAACAAGGGGAGGAAATATGAGTATAGTAATTGTTGGCGGAAATGATTGTATGATTACTAAATACAAAGATTTGTGTAAAGAATATAAATGTAGAGCTAAAGTGTATACGCAGATGAAAGGTACACTGAAAAATAAAATAGGTAATCCTGATTTGCTTGTTCTTTTCACAAATACAGTTTCACATAAAATGATTCACTGTGCAATAAGTGAAACGAAAGGCAAAAAAACTGTTATTGCACGTTCACATTCAAGCTCTATGACGGCATTAAAGTCAATTTTGGAGGAACATACAATGTGAGGGGGTATTTTATGTCTGAAGAATTATTGGTTCGTTATTGTTCACCTACTTTAGCGGGGCTGAAAACAGGAAGTTTGTTCAGCTATAAAGCAGAAAGTATTGCAGTATTAAGAAATAAAATTAAATATATGAACAATATGCTTAATTCTAAAGGCGTTTTTGTTTGTCTTTTAAAATTATGCGGCAACAGAGCTTTGATTTATGTATTCAGACCCCATAAACTGAAAAGGGATTTAAACTCTGCAGAAGCCAGAGCTTTACTTGAAAAAAGCGGTTATAAATGTGACAGCATTATGGAATGCATTAATCATTTGGCTGAGAGAATTTACAGATGCTCAGAATTTCCTCATGAAATAGGGCTTTTCCTTGGCTATCCATTAGCTGATGTTGTGGGCTTTATTGAAAACAAGGGTAAGAACTGCAAATGTACAGGCTGTTGGAAAGTATACAATAATGAATACGAGGCAAAGAGAACATTTGAAAAATTTAAAAAATGTACAGATATTTATTGCAGAAAATTAAATGAGGGATTATCAATTATAAAGCTTACTATAGCTTTATAACATAAGTTTACAAAGTGAAAAGCAGTGTATAAATTATAGCTGAATTATATAACAGATATTTGAATACACTGCAGAACATATTAAAAAATTGATTTTAACGGAGGTAATGAATAATGAGTAAAGTTGCAGTTATATATTGGAGCGGTACAGGAAATACACAGGCAATGGCAGAAGCTGTTGCAAAGGGTGCAAAGGAAAAGGGGAGTGATGTTTCAATTTATTCTGTAGGTGAGTTTCATTCAGAATCAGCTGCAGAATATGATGCAATTGCTTTCGGCTGCCCTGCTATGGGAGCGGAAGAACTTGAAGACAGTGAGTTTGAACCTGCGTTTTCAGCTTGTGACATAAGAGGGAAAAAAATTGCACTTTTCGGTTCATACGGCTGGGGAGACGGTGAATGGATGAGAAATTGGGAAGGTATATGTAAAGAGGCAGGAGCTAATCTCGTATGTGAGAGTGTTATATGCAATGACGCTCCTGATGATGATGCAATAGAAAATTGCAGAAAGCTTGGCGAAGCAATTTCTGCTTAATTGATAAATTAAATGAGTAAGTCTTAAAATAAAGCCCTTTTGTAAGAAGTACATATCTTATAAAAGGGTTTATTTTTATAAAATTATTTATTGGCTGTTTCAAATAATAAATGAAAAAATATATATTCCTTGACGATTTTACAAAAATTTGATATTATTATTTATATGATATGAAGGAGGATTTAAAAATGAAAAAATTTACAAGATTAATGAGTTTATTACTTGCAGGTACAATGCTTTTAGGCACAGCAGGATGTAATAAGGGTAACGATACTCCTGCAGACGGTGAAAATGGGGCTGTTGAAAATCAGGCTGACGGTGAAATACTTACATGGGGTACTAATGCAGAATTTCCGCCTTATGAATACAGAGAAGGAAATGAAGTAGTTGGTATTGATGCTGAAATGGTTGACGCTATTGCCGGAAAGCTTGGTATGAAGGCACAGGTTGAAGATATGAACTTTGATTCAATTGTTGCTTCTATTCAGTCAGGCAAGGTTGATATGGGTGTTGCAGGTATGACTGTAACTGAGGACAGACTGCAGATGGTTAATTTCTCTGATCCTTATATGACAGCTGCTCAGGTTATAATTGTTAATAATGGCTCTGATATAAAGAGTGCTGCTGATTTGTCAGGCAAGTCAATTGGCGTTCAGCTTGGTACAACAGGCGATACTTATGTTTCTGAAAATATTACTGATGCAAATGTTGAAAGATTTAACAAGGGTTCAGAGGCTATTATTGCTTTAACTCAGGACAAGATTGATGCAGTTGTAATTGATAACCAGCCTGCACAGAAGTTTATTGAAGCTAATGAGGGTATTGTTATTCTTGAAGAACCTCTTACTTCTGAAGAATACGCAATTGCTATTGCTAAGGATAATACTGAACTTTTAGAAAAGGTAAACGGTGCTTTGGCTGAACTTAAAGAAAGCGGAGAGTTACAGGCTATTGTTGAAAAGTATATTCCTGCTGAATAATTATTGTTTATAGTTATAAAGGTTTAGATTTTTATAACATATCAGTTTATTGACAATTTGATGGGTGTAGTCCTCTACACCCTTTTATTGAGGAAAATAATATGAAAAACATGACAATGTATGAAAGATTTATAATGAACTTTATTAAAGATGACAGGTGGCTGTATCTTTTAAATGGTTTTGGCAGAACAATACTTATAACAGTTTTTGCTACTATGCTTGGACTTTGCATAGGTGTTACTATTGCTATTGTTAAAACAACATACACCAACATACATACTAAAAAATATGGCAGTGTATGGGAGATGATAGGACAAAAAATACTTAGTCTTGCTAATTTTATATGCAATATATATCTTACTGTTATAAGAGGTACTCCTACGGTAGTTCAGCTGCTTATTATTTATTATGTAATATTTGCTTCTGTAAAAATTGATAAAATAACTGTAGCAATTATTGCCTTTGGTATAAACGGCGGTGCTTATGTGGCTGAAATTGTACGAAGCGGTATAATGAGTGTTGACAGGGGTCAGATGGAAGCAGGAAGAAGTATTGGCTTTGGATACCTTGCTACAATGTGGCATATAATTCTTCCACAGGCTTTTAAAAACATACTGCCTGCTCTTGGAAATGAATTTATAACTCTTTTAAAGGAAACATCTGTTTCAGGTTATATTGCTTTGGAAGATTTGACAAAGGGTGCGGATATAATAAGAAGTCTGACTTATGACCCGTTTATGCCGCTTCTTACTATGGCGGCAATTTATCTTATAACTGTGCTTTGTATAAGTTCTGTATTTAATGCCATAGAAAGGAGGATGAGAGCAAATGACAGATAGTATAATCAGTGTAAGAAATGTAACAAAGGATTATGTTGTGACAAAGGCCCTTGACAATGTATCAGAGGATATAAAAAAAGGAGAAGTTGTTGCAATTATCGGTCCGTCAGGCTCAGGAAAATCCACTTTTTTAAGGTGTCTCAACTTATTGGAGGAACCAACATCGGGAAATATTTTTTTTGACGGTGTAGACATTACAGACCCTTCTGTAAACATAAATAAGCACAGACAGAAGATGGGAATGGTATTTCAGCATTTTAATCTGTTTCCTCATATGAATATAATGAAAAACCTTACTTTGGGTCCAATGAAACTACTGGGCAAAAGCAAAGAGGAAGCAGAAAAAAAGGCAGTTGAACTGCTTGAAAGGGTAGGTCTTTCAGACAGAGCTCAAAGCTATCCAAATCAGTTGTCAGGCGGACAAAAGCAAAGAATTGCTATTGTTAGGGCTTTATGTATGGAGCCTGATGTGATGCTTTTTGATGAGCCTACTTCTGCTCTTGACCCTGAAATGGTTGGAGAAGTTCTTGAAGTTATGAGAAGCCTTGCTAAGGAAAATATGACAATGGTTGTGGTAACTCATGAAATGGGTTTTGCACGTGAAGTGGCAAGCCGTGTTATATTTATGGAATCCGGAAAAATTGTTGAAAAGGGTACACCTGAAGAATTTTTCTCTAATCCTAAAAGTGAAAGACTTAAAAATTTTTTAAATATGGTACTTTAAAAAGAATGTCCTGCGGCATTCTTTTTTTGTTGAAATAGTAAAAATTTAGGTATATAATATATGTATGTAAAATTTGTGCGGGAGAAAGGGGAATGAAAATATGAAACTGTATGAAATATATTTCAGTCCTACAGGCGGAACAAAAAGGACAGCAGAAATTATCAGCAGTGTATGGGAATGCGAAAAAGAAGAAGTCGACTTGTGCAATATAAATGTTGACTTTTCTAAGTACAAGCCTAATGAAGAGGACGTTTGTATTATAGCTGTTCCTTCATACGGAGGAAGGGTTCCGGAGGCTGCTTTAGAGAGAATAAGTAAAATAAAAGGCGAAAACTCAAAGGCAGTTTTAATGTGCGTATACGGAAACAGGGATTTTGACGATACACTTACGGAATTAGAGGACTGCGTAAAAAAGTCAGGATACAGAATATTTGGTGCAGTGGCAGCAATTGCTGAGCATTCAATTATACACAGTTTTGCAAAGGGAAGACCTGATTCTGAAGATAAGGCAGAATTGCTGAAGTTTGCTGAGAGAATAAAAGCCAGAACTGAAAATGGGATTAAAATGAAGGGTGAAATTCCCGGAAGCCATACATACAGAGAGTATAACGGAGTGCCATTTAAGCCTGATAAAAATAAGAAATGTACTGACTGCGGAGTTTGTGCAAAGAGTTGTCCTGTTAATGCTATAGATAAAAATAATGTTACAGATAAAAGCAAATGTATTTCATGTATGAGATGTATTGAAATTTGTCCGGCAGGTGCTAGAAGCTTAAATAAAGCAATGCTGTTTGTAGCAGAAAAGAAAATGTCAAAACAGTGCAGCGTCAGAAAGAAAAATCAAATGTTTTTGTAGATATGTATTTAGGACTATAAAACATAGGATATATATACTAAGGCATTTTGTCTACTATTTTAGAGGCGTCAAATGAGGATTGCTGCCGGTGCAAGGATTCAAAATGTATGGAATCATACTAGCTTGGAGAGATATGGAGCAGGTTTAAAGAAAAAATTAAAGTATAAAGAAAATTTGTGGGTATTAAAAATCTCAAATAGTTAAGTTGAATAAATTAAATTTATATGAAAAGAGGAAATTATGAATACGCCGCATCTTGAAACAGAAAGACTTATATTGAGAAAATTTACGGAAGAAGATATGGGAGCGTTATATTTAATTCTTAGTGATGAAGATATAAATAAGTTTTTGCCTTGGTTTCCTTTGAAAAATATAGATGAAACAAGAACTTTTTATGAAGAAAGAATTTTGGCTAATTACCAAAAAGATTGTGCCTATTACTATGCAATTTGTTTAAAAGAGAGCAATTATCCTATTGGTTATATAAAAGCAGATACAGAGGACAGCTACGATTTTGGTTATGCACTTTGTAAAGAATTTTGGCATAAAGGGATTGTTACTGAGGCGGGTAAAGCTGTTCTTAGACGGTTAAAAAAAGATAATATCCCATATATTACAGCTACGCATGATGTTAAAAATCCTAGAAGCGGCAGAGTAATGCAAAATTTGGGTATGGAATACAAATACTCTTATGAGGAACATTGGCAGCCTAAAGATTTCCAAGTTACATTTAGAATGTATCAATTAAACTTAGACGGGCAAGAAGACAGAGTATATGCAAAGTATTGGAATCTTTATAAAACACATTTTATAGAAGTGGGAATATAAATCTCAGTTTTTTGGATAATCTACTGTGCCTTATGACAATGAGCGGATATGTACACTTAATAAATTAGAAATAAGGAGAATAAGTTAATGATGCGTGATACTGAAAAAACGATTGGTAATCTTATTGATAAACAAAAGGTTTCTTTCATAGCCTCTGTTTCAGAGGACGGCTTTCCAAATATGAAAGCCATGCTTCCGCCACGCAAACGAATAGGCATTCGTGAATTTTACTTTACTACAAATACATCTTCTATGAGGGTGGCTCAGTATCGGAAAAATCCAAAAGCCAGTATTTACTTTTGTGACAAACGGTTTTTCCGTGGAGTAATGCTGGTCGGTCAAATGGAGGTATTGGAGGATTATGCCAGTAAAGAAATGATTTGGCAGGAGGGCGACACAATGTATTATCCTGAAGGGGTGACGGACCCGGACTACTGTGTTTTGAAGTTTGTTGCAGTCAGCGGACGCTATTATGCAAATTTTCATTCGGAAACATTTGAAATAAACTGAGTTTTTAAAGTTAATTCTTAATTATAAAAAGCACAAAAAAGGGGCTGTCAGCAAAATTAACTTAAATAGTTAATTTGCAGCAGTCCCATTTATGTATTGTTTAATATTTAACAGCTTCCGTCTTCTTTACAGAATTCAACCTTTTTGCCGTCTAAAATCATATTTGTTGTTCTTACAGCACACATTTTGCCGCACATTGAACAGCTGTGTCTTTCAGCAGGCGGAACACTTTCATAATATTCTCTTGCCTTTTTGCTGTCTACAGCAAGTTCAAACATTTTGTCCCAGTCAAGTTTATGTCTTGCATAAGCCATTTCATTATCCCTTTCTCTGGAATGAGGATATTTCTTTGCAATATCTGCTGCATGAGCTGCAATTTTACTTGCTATTATTCCTTCTTTAACATCATTTTCATCAGGCAGTCTTAAATGTTCTGCAGGTGTAACATAGCATAAGAAGTCAGCACCGCTTGCAGCAGCAATAGCACCTCCTATAGCTGATGTAATATGGTCATAACCGGGGAATATATCACTTACAAGAGGTCCGAGTACATAGAATGGTGCGTTATGGCATATTCTTTTCTGCAACTTCATATTTGCGGCAATTTCATCCATAGCCATATGTCCGGGACCTTCAACCATTACCTGGACATCCTTTGCCCATGCCCTTTCTGTAAGATAGCCAAGTTCAATAAGCTCTGAAATCTGTCCTGCATCAGTTGCATCTGAAATACATCCGGGTCTTAAAGCATCACCAAGTGAAATGGTAACATCATATTTTCTTAGTATTTCAAGTACATCATCATAGTATTCAAAAAACGGATTTTCATTGCCTGTCATTTCCATCCAAGCAAATAACAGTGAGCCGCCTCTTGAAACAATATTCATAATTCTCTTATCTCTTTTAAAGGCTTCAACAGTTCTTCTGTTGATACCTGCGTGTATAGTCATAAAGTCAACGCCCTCTTTTGCATGGGCTTCTACAACCTCAAGAAATTCCTGTGCAGTAATTTTCATTAAATCTTTTTCAAGATAACCTATGGCATCATACATAGGCACAGTACCTATCATAGCAGGAGACATAGCTACAAGCTCTTTTCTGAAAGTATTTGTCTTTCCGTAATTGCTCAAGTCCATAATAGCTTCTGCACCATAGTCAATAGCCATTTTAACTTTATTCATTTCCATTGTGTAGTCCTTGCAGTCACCTGAAATACCTAAATTTACGTTAATTTTTGTTCTCATACCCATACCGATGCCTTCAGGGTCAAGTGAAGTATGATTGATATTTGCCGGTATACAGACAACGCCTTTTGCAACAAGTTCCCTTATTTCTTCAGGTGTTTTGTATTCTTTTCTTGCCACTGTTTCCATTTCTTTTGTAATAATGCCTTTTTTTGCAGCATCCATTTGAGTTGCATAATTTCTCATAAATAAATCCTCCGATTAAATTATTTAACCTGTATAGTTTGGGTACAGATTATCCTTAATGAATACAGCAGGCAAAAAAAAAGACGCTAAGCAGAAAGCCAAAGCGTCATAAATTCGTTTTTTGCTCCCTACCACGGTATTAACCGTCAGGTTCAAAGGGTATTTCTCAACCATAATGGTACCCCTGCAACATATTCATTTTAATTAATTATAATTCATATACCATAATTTGTCAACAAATAAATAAGCGTGCTGGTGACAATAAATTTTTAATGTAAACACTTAAATTATTTTAATAAAATCAGGTTTTTTGTTTTCAAAAACAGTTACATATTTAAAGCCTGCTTCCTTCATAAGTGAATAGGCATATTCAATGTGGTCAGCCGCATCTTGTGCAGTATGGCTGTCTGAGCCTGCAGTTATAATTTCTCCACCGAGTTCTTTGTATCTTTTTAATATAGTAAGGGAAGGATATGTACAGTCAATACCGTATCTGAAACCTGAAGTGTTTATTTCAATTCCCTTACCTTTTTCTATAAGTGATTTAAGGCAGAGGTCAATCAGATCGGAATAATCGTTGTAGTTAAGGCTGTTATCCTCATACATACCATAGCGGCTGACAAAATCTATGTGACCATAAACATTAAAATCGGGACATACTTCTATATTTTTAAGTATTTCTTCAAAGTATACAGTGTAAGCTTCATTTTTTGTTTTTGTACTGAAATATTCCTTTTGGTCAAAATACAAATCCAATGTTTGTACAGCGTGAGATGAACCTATTATAAAATCAAAGTTGTTTTCACAAGTGAAACGGTTAATTTTTTCTGACCACATATTTTCAAGACCTATTTCTACACCTAATTTTATTTTTATTTGGTCTTTATACTTATCTTTTAAATTATTAAATACCGGTATATAATTTGTGTAATCAGGGTTAGGGTAATACTTAGTATCAAAATCTACATGGTCTGTAACTGCAATTTCATTCATACCTTTGGCAATTGCTGATTTAATCATATTTTCCATAGGTTCATCGCTGTCAATTGAAAAGTTTGTATGTATATGATAATCTGCTAGAAACATTTTGTTACCTCCATTTTTATAATTATATTGATAGTACCACTTGTGACAGACATTGTCAAATTAAAATTGTTAAAAATAGTTATAATTTTGCAGCTATATTTTATATAAATAAAAAATAAGGTTTTATTAAAATTTATGTATAATATTACTTGATTTTGTCTGTGGCTTTTGTTAATATGTAGTTATAAATTATATACGAACTATCAGGAGGAAGTAAGACAATGGATTATATGGCACTCATTACAGGTCTTTGCGGCGGTTTGGGGTTTTTCCTATATGGTATGCACATTATGGCCGCAGGCTTGCAGAAAACAGCCGGGGGAAATCTGAAGAAGGTTCTTGAAATTCTTACAAAGAACAGGGTTATAGGTATAATTGTAGGTGCCCTTGTTACTGCTGTTATACAAAGCAGTTCAGCTACTACTGTAATGGTTGTTGGTTTTGTAAATGCAGGGCTTATGAACCTGACACAGGCTGTCGGCATTATCATGGGTGCTAATATTGGTACTACTATTACAAGCTGGATTGTATCCTCTGCCGAGTTTTTGAAAACTGAAACTCTTGCACCGATTGCTGTATTTATTGGTGCGGCAATGATTCTTTTCGGTAAGAAGACAAAGACAAAGCAAATTGGTGAAATCATAATTGGTTTTGGTGTGCTTTTTATTGGTATAGAAATGATGTCATCAGGAGTGGAGCCTTTAAGCAAGCTGGAAGGCTTTAAGACTGCTTTTAAGTTGTTTGGAAGAAATCCTGTGCTTGGTGTATGTGTTGGTATGTTTGTAACTGCTCTTATACAAAGCAGTTCAGCTTCTGTAGGTATACTTATTGCTCTTGCTTTAAACGGACTTGTTACATGGGACGCTGCTGTATATATTATTATGGGTCAGAATATAGGTACTTGTGCAACTGCTCTTTTATCCAGTGTAGGTGCCTCTAAAAATGCAAAAGGTGCAGCATATATTCATTTGTTATTTAATGTAATAGGAAGTGTTTTCTTTAGTATAGTGGCATTTATATTCTTTAAGTTATACCCAAGTTTGGGATTAAATGTTATTACTCCGTTGCAGATAAGTATTGTACACAGTGTATTTAACATTGCAAATACTGTTCTTATGTTTCCTTTTGCAAAGGGACTTGTTAAAATTGCTGAAATCTTATGCAGAACTTCTAAAGGGAATATTGACGAGGACAGCGAGGTTATGCACCTTGATGACAGAATACTTAATACCCCAAGCATTGCTATTGCAAGCTGTATAAAGGAAATTGTTCATTTGGGAAATATGGCTAATAAAAATTTGGTGCTTGCGTGTGACACTGTTATAAGCAAAAATGCCGGTGCTATTGAAAAAATATTTGAAAGAGAAAAAAAGATAGATAATCTTACTAAAGTTATCACTCAGTATCTGGTTAAGCTGTGTAATGCAGATATAACATCTGAGGAAAATGACTATATTACAAGTTTATTCCACACAGTACATGATATTGAAAGAATAGGCGATCACTGTGAAAATCTTGCAGAATTTACTGAAACTTTAATAAATGATGATATGGACTTTTCAGATTCAGCAAAGGACGAATTGCAGAGTATGTTTACAGAAACTGAGAAGTGTGTAAGAAACTCCATAATTGCCTTAGAGGATAATGATATAGATTTTGCTGAGAAGGTTATTAAAGAAGAAGAAAGAGTTGACGGACTTGAAAAGAATCTCAGACAAAAGCATATTGAAAGACTTACTGCAAATTTATGCAGTCCTTTAGTCGGAGTGGTTTATCTTGATATTCTTACAAATCTTGAAAGAGTATCTGATTTAGCTCTGAATGTAGCTCAGGTAGTAATAAAGAACAATACAAACAAATAAAAATAAAGTGCTGTGCCAAAAATAAAGGCACAGCACTTTTATTAAATAAAACTATTGTTTATTACAAGGCTTTTTTAAAGACATCTGTCATATCTGTCTTTTCCCATGGTACATTAATATCTGATCTGCCAAAATGACCGTAAGCAGCTGTCTGTTTATAAATAGGTCTTCTCAAATCAAAGTTATTTATAATAGCAGCAGGTCTTAAATCAAAGTTTTCGTTAATGATTTCTACAATTTTGTCATCTGAAATTTTGCCTGTGCCATAAGTATTAACAAGTATGGAAAGAGGCTTTGCTACACCTATTGCATAGGCAAGCTGTATTTCACATTTTTTTGCAATACCGCTGGCTACAATATTTTTGGCAACATATCTTGCGGCATAAGCTGCTGAACGGTCAACCTTTGTAGGGTCCTTGCCGCTGAAAGCTCCGCCGCCGTGGCTTGCATATCCGCCGTAGGTATCAACAATAATCTTTCTGCCTGTAAGTCCGCAGTCACCCTGAGGGCCGCCGATAACAAATCTTCCTGTAGGGTTAATATAATATTTTGTATTTTCATCAAGAAGTTCAGCAGGCAGTACTGTTTTAATTACATTTTCTATAATATCTTTCTCAATTTGTGCGTGCTCAATTTCAGGTGCATGCTGTGATGAAATAACAACATTGTCAATTCTTACAACTTTATCATCGTCATATTCTACAGTTACCTGACTTTTGCCGTCCGGTCTCAAATAGCTTAAAGTGCCGTTTTTCCTTACTTCACTGAGCTTTTTAGTAAGTTTGTGTGCATAGTAAATCGGTGCAGGCATATAATCTTCTGTTTCATCACAGGCAAAGCCAAACATCATACCCTGATCGCCGGCACCTGTATCATTGGCGTCAGCTTCACCGCCTCTTGCTTCAAGTGATGAATTGACACCTTGTGCTATATCAGGGCTTTGTCCTTTTAATGAAGTAAGTACTGAACAGCTGTCACAGTCAAAACCGTATTTTGCTCTGTCATAGCCTATTTCTCTTACTGTCTCTCTGGCTACTTCATCAATATCCACATAGCAGTTAGTTGTTACTTCACCTGCTATCATAATAAGTCCTGTAGATGTCATTGTTTCACAGGCTACTCTTGCCATAGGGTCCTTTGCTAAAATTGCATCAAGAATTGCATCTGAAATCTGGTCACAAATTTTATCGGGATGTCCTTCAGTTACAGATTCTGAGGTAAAAAATCTCTTCATAATTGTTTTGCTCCTTTCATAAGCGTATATAAATATAGTTAAACAGGGCACAAAAAAAGCCCCTTTATATGGGCTTATTCTAAAACTCATCTTTCGGAATAAACACCGCAGGATTTAGCACCGCTGCATAATGCCGGTTGCCGGGTTTCACAGGGCCTGTCCCTCCGCCTCTCTTGATAAGTAAATATTAACTTTCAGCAATTATCATAACACTTATATTTTTGTTTGTCAACAGTTTTATAGTATAATATTTGATTTTGTGGTAAAATAATCTTTGTGAAAATGTGCAGAAATTTTAACAGATTTTTTATACAATTTTACAGCATTTTTAAAAAAATGTGTTGACTTTTGGATAGCTTCGTGGTAAAATATCATTTGTGTGTGTAGTTCGGAAATTGTTAAGAACCTCACGCAGTAACAGATTTATTATTTTTAAGGGAGGTGCAGTTAATGCCAACATTTAATCAGTTAGTAAGAAAGGGCAGACAGACTAAGGTTTCTAAGTCTACAGCTCCAGCATTACAGAAGGGTCTTAATACTCTTAAGAAGAAGCAGACAAATCAGAGTTCTCCACAGAAGCGTGGTGTTTGTACATCTGTTAAGACTGCTACACCTAAGAAGCCTAACTCAGCTCTTAGAAAGATTGCCAGAGTTCGTCTTTCTAACGGCATTGAAGTAACAGCTTATATCCCAGGTGAAGGTCACAACTTACAGGAGCATAGTGTTGTTCTTTTAAGAGGTGGTAGAGTAAAGGACGTACCAGGTGTACGTTACCACATCATCAGAGGTACGCTTGATACAGCAGGTGTTGCTGACAGAAAGCAGGCTCGTTCTAAGTACGGCGCTAAGCGTGCTAAGGCTAAGAAGTAATTATTTTTAGCAAATTAAAAAATTAATGCCTCATACATTAATGATAAAATCTGTTATTGCAGAGGGTTCGTTGGTAGTATCAGGCATGTGTAGCAGAAGCTTTGTCTTTTGCAAGTACCGTTGAATTAATATTTTTTTGATTAAGGAGGGAAGAATCGTGCCAAGAAAAGGTCATGTTTCAAAGAGAGAAGTACTGCCAGATCCTATGTATAAGAGTAAGCTTGTAACTAAGCTTATTAACTCTATTATGTTAGATGGTAAGAAGGGCGTTGCACAGAAAATTGTTTACGGTGCATTTGCTCAGGTAGAAGAAAAGACAGGAAAGCCAGCCCTTGAAGCTTTTGAGGAGGCTTTAGGCAATATTATGCCAGTTCTTGAGGTTAAGGCTCGTAGAGTAGGTGGTGCTACTTACCAGGTTCCTATGGAGATTAAGCCGGAGAGAAGACAGACTTTAGGTCTCAGATGGTTGACTGCTTTCAGCAGAAAGCGTGGAGAAAAGACTATGGACGCTCGTCTTGCTGCTGAAATTATGGACGCTCTTAATAACAGCGGTGGTGCTGTTAAGAAGAAGGACGAAACTCATAGAATGGCAGAAGCTAATAAGGCTTTCTCACATTATAAGTGGTAATAAGGAGGAATTATTAGTATGGCTAATAGAGAGTTCCCATTGGAAAGAACTAGAAATATTGGTATTATGGCTCATATTGACGCCGGTAAAACAACTCTTACTGAGAGAATCTTATTCTACACAGGTAGAACATATAAGATTGGTGATACTCATGAGGGTACAGCTACTATGGACTGGATGGAGCAGGAGCAGGAGAGAGGTATCACTATTACATCTGCTGCAACTACTACTCAGTGGCATATCGGCGATGCACCTATGCATAGAATAAATATCATTGATACACCGGGTCACGTTGACTTTACTGTTGAAGTTGAGCGTTCTTTAAGAGTACTTGACGGTTCTGTTGGTGTATTCTGTGCTAAGGGCGGTGTTGAGCCTCAGTCTGAAACTGTTTGGAGACAGGCTGACAAATATAGTGTACCTAGAATGGCTTTTGTAAACAAGATGGACATTATGGGTGCTGATTTCTACAATGTTGTAGATATGATAAGAACAAGATTAAATGCTAACCCTATTCCTGTTCAGTTACCTATCGGTGCTGAAGATGATTTCAAGGGTATCATCGACCTTATGGAGATGAAAGCATATTACTTTAATGATAAGCAGGGTCTTGATATTTCTGTTGAAGATATTCCTGCTGATATGGCCGATAAGGCTCAGGAATACAGAGAGGCTATGGTAGAAGCTATTGCATCTACTGATGAGACTCTTATGGACAAGTACTTTGAAGAGGGCGATCTTGAAATCGGTGAGATGAAGAAGGCTCTTAGAAAGGCTTGTATCGCTTGTGAGGCAGTTCCTGTATTCTGTGGTTCAGCTTACAGAAACAAGGGTGTTCAGAAGTTGCTTGACGGTGTACTTGAGTATATGCCTGCTCCTACTGACATTCCTTCTATAAAGGGACATATTCCTGGCGATGAAGAAAATATAGTTGAAAGACATTCATCTGATACTGAACCATTTGCAGCTCTTGCATTCAAAATTATGAATGACCCATTTGTTGGTAAGTTAGCATTCTTCAGAGTTTATTCAGGTGTATTAGAGTCAGGTTCTTACGTTTACAACTCTGTAAAGGGTAAGAAAGAAAGAATTGGTAGAATTCTTCAGATGCACGCTAACCAGCGTCAGGAAATAGACAGAGTATACGCAGGTGACATTGCTGCTGCTGTAGGTCTTAAGCTTACTACAACAGGTGATACACTTTGTGATGAAAGCAATGAAGTTATATTAGAGTCTATGAACTTCCCAGAGCCTGTTATATCTGTTGCTATTGAGCCAAAGACTAAGGCTGGCAGAGATAAGATGGGTATTGCTCTTGCTAAACTTGCTGAAGAAGATCCAACATTTAAAACATGGACTAACCAGGAAACAGGCGATACTATTATTGCAGGTATGGGTGAGCTCCACCTTGAAATCATTGTTGACAGACTTTTAAGAGAATTTAAGGTTGAAGCTAATGTAGGTGCACCTCAGGTTGCTTACAGAGAGTCATTTGGTCATGATGTAGATCAGGAACACAAGTATTCAAGACAGTCAGGTGGTCGTGGTCAGTATGGTCACTGTAAAGTTAAGTTTGAAGTTATGAATACTGAGGAAGAAAAGTCTTACGAATTCGTAAACGAAGTTGTAGGCGGTGCTATTCCTAAGGAATATATTCCTGCTGTTGATTCCGGTATTCAGGAAGCTATGCAGTCAGGTGTTATTGCAGGTTATCCTGTAGTTGGTGTAAGAGCAAGATGTTATGACGGTTCTTACCATGAAGTTGACTCTTCAGAAATGGCATTTAAGATTGCTGGTTCTATGGCTTTCAAGGAAGCTATGAGAAAGTCTGATCCTAAGCTTCTTGAGCCTATAATGAGAGTTGAAATTACTATCCCTGAAGAATATTTAGGTGATGTAATGGGTGATGTTAGTTCAAGAAGAGGAAGAATTGAAGGTATGGATGATCAGAACGGTGCTAAGGTTGTACACGCTTTTGTACCTCTTGCTGAAATGTTTGGTTATTCTACTTCTCTTCGTTCAACTACTCAGGGTAGAGGTACTTACGCTATGGAAGTACACCACTATGAGGCAGTTCCTAAGACTATTCAGGAACAGGTTGCTGCTGGAAGAGCTGACAATTAATAGATTTTTAAAAATTTGCAGGCATTATTGTAAAATAATGCTTGCAATTTACCATAAAATTTACTATAATAATTATAGTGCTGTAACCAATGGTTACACCTTTGGTTAAAACTAAAAGATTAATTTATTTATTTTAAGGAGGAAACTTTAAAATGGCTAAGGCAAAATTTGAAAGAAACAAGCCTCATGTTAATATTGGTACTATTGGTCACGTTGACCACGGTAAGACTACATTGACAGCGGCTATAACTAAGACTCTTCATGAGAGATATCAGTTAGGTGAAGCAGTTGCATTCGATAATATCGATAAGGCTCCTGAGGAAAGAGAAAGAGGTATCACTATCTCTACTGCTCACGTTGAGTATGAGACTCCTAATCGTCACTACGCTCACGTTGACTGTCCTGGTCATGCTGACTACGTTAAGAATATGATCACTGGTGCTGCTCAGATGGATGGTGCTATCCTTGTTGTTGCTGCTACTGATGGTCCTATGGCTCAGACTAGAGAGCATATCCTTCTTTCTAGACAGGTTGGTGTTCCTTATATCGTTGTATTCATGAACAAGTGTGATATGGTTGATGATGAGGAATTATTAGATTTAGTAGAAATGGAAATTACTGAACTTCTTGAAGAATACGGCTTTGAAGGCTGTCCAATCGTTAGAGGTTCTGCTTACCAGGCTCTTCAGGATCCAGCAGGTCCTTGGGGCGACAAGATTGTTGAATTATTCAACATTATTGAAGATTATATTCCAAATCCAGAGAGAGACACAGATAAGCCTTTCCTTATGCCAGTTGAGGACGTATTCTCAATCACTGGTAGAGGTACAGTTGCTACAGGTAGAGTAGAAAGAGGCGTTCTTCACGTTAATGATGAAGTTGAAATCGTTGGTCTTAACGATGAAGCTAGAAAGGTTGTTGTAACTGGTATTGAAATGTTCAGAAAGCTTCTTGACGAAGCTGAACCAGGCGATAACATTGGTGCACTTTTAAGAGGTGTTGCTAGAGATGAAATCGAAAGAGGTCAGGTTCTTGCAGCTCCTGGTACTATCACTCCTCATACTAAGTTTACTGCTCAGGTTTACGTTCTTAAGCAGGATGAGGGTGGTCGTCATAAGCCATTCTTTAACAACTATCGTCCACAGTTCTACTTCAGAACTACTGACGTTACTGGTGTTATCACTCTTCCAGAGGGTACAGAGATGTGTATGCCTGGCGATAACGTAGAAATGACTATCGAGCTTATTTCTCATATCGCTATGGAGCAGGGTCTTAGATTCGCTATCCGTGAAGGTGGACGTACAGTAGGAT
>CAJKOJ010000007.1 GCA_905201505.1 uncultured Eubacteriales bacterium
ATTTAAATATAGCATATTAATATAAAGTCTTTTTTATTGAATAATATTTTAATTTAGTGTATAAATAAGCTGAAAACAGCTGCAAAATATTTTTTATTCTGCAGCTGCTTTTTTCAGCCATTTTTCTGTTCTGTATTCATAATATGAAATTATAAAATTTATAAACCATCCGATTGGTACAGCATACCATACCATAGCAATTCCAAAATGGGGAGCCATAGTTACAGCAAAAAGAACACGGAAAGTTAAATTAGCAAGATTTGCAATTGTAAACATTATCATATCAGCAGATCCCCTTAAAAGTCCGTCAACTGACATTTTAAAGCCGATAAGGCAGAAGAACCAGCTCATAAATTTTAAATAGCCTGTGCCTGTCTGTAAGGCAAGCTGTGTACCTTCACTGCCAATAAACATATTAATAATAGGGGTGTGAAAAAACTGCAAAGTAATACATATTATCAATGCAAAGAATATGACAAGTCCATTTACTGTATGATAGCCTTGTTTAATACGGTAATGTTTACCTGAACCTATATTTTGTGCTGTATATGAAGACATAGCATTTCCTAAGGCTGCCATTGGTACAACACAAATACTTTCTACTCTCATAGCAGCTGAGAATCCTGCAAGCATTTCAGAACCAAAACTATTGACAACTGACTGTACAAGCATCATTCCTATAGAAACTGTAGACTGCTGAAGAATTGACGGCAGTGCTATCTTTGAAACAGGCAGTAAGTCACTTATTGAAAAATATGTGTTAATTCTGTTTTTATAGGACTTAAGTTCCTTTATATAAAGGGCGAATGAAAGTACTGCAGAAATTCCCTGAGCAATAAATGTTGCCCACGCTACACCTGCAACTCCCATATTAAGTGATCTAACCATATAAATATCCAATATTATATTAAATATTGAAGAAAAAATTAAAAGATATAATGGAATTCTTGATCGGCCCAAAGCATTAAAGAGAGATGAGAGCAGATTATATATAAATAAAAATGGAAGTCCTAAAAAATATATTCTAAGATATTGAGAAGCCATATCTAAAACATTATCAGGAGTATTTAGTATTTCCATTATATTTTTGCCGAATATAAGCCCAAACAAAGAAAGCAGCAAGCTGATGATTAGAAAAAATATAAGAGTTGTTGCTGCTGTTTGTTTCATTCGTGAATAATCTCTTGCACCAAAGTACCGCCCTGTTATAACTGAAGCACCTGCACCTCCGCCTACAGCTATACAAATAAACACATTTGTAAGGGAGTAAGATGCACCTACAGCAGCAAGAGCATTTTCGCCTACATATCTGCCGACTATAACAGAATCTGCCATAGTATAAAATTGTTGGAATAAATTTCCTATTATCATAGGAAGGGAAAAAGTAAAAAGTGCCTTTAAAGGCTTTTCGTTTATTAAGTATTCTTTATTCATTTGTTTCACCTGAAAAATATTATAATTAATAAAGTATACCAAATGATATAAGAATTGTCAAATAACAGTAAAAAAATTATGTATATAATTTTAATATCAAATAAATTGAAAAATGTTAAAAGTTCTGTTATGATATATATTCAGAAGTAATTAACATAGCTTTATTTGAGGTAGTGAATATGAAAGAAAAAATACTGAAAATTTTAACAGAAAATGATGACTATATTTCAGGTGAAGAAATAGGAGAAATACTTGGAATATCAAGAGCGGCTGTGTGGAAAAACATAGTAAAACTAAGGGGAAAAGGATATAAAATAGAATCAGTAAGCAATAGGGGTTACAAATTAAATGATAAAGTTGATATTTTGAATAGTGATGAAATAAAATATGAAGACTTTATACACTTAGAGGAAATTGATTCGACAAATGAAGAAGGTAAACGCCGGGCAAACAATGGCTGTAAATCAGGTCTTATAATAGTAAGTGACAAACAGACTGCAGGAAAAGGCAGGCTTGGCAGGGAATGGAGTGCCAAAAGAAATGAAGGGCTTTACATGAGTATTGTTCTGAGACCTGATATTATGCCTCAGGAGGCTCCCCAAATGACATTGATAGCAGGACTGGCAGTAATGAAGACAATAAACAAAGTGACAGGTGTTTCGTCAAAAATAAAGTGGCCGAATGATATAATTTTAAACGGAAAAAAGCTTGTGGGTATTTTAACTGAAATGAATGCTGAAATGGAAAAGGTTAATTATATTGTTGTGGGTATAGGAATTAATGTAAATAATGAGAGCTTTGGAGAAGAACTTAACAAAAAGGCAACTTCTATATATATTGAAACTGGTAAAAAGTTTAAAAGAAGTGATATTATAAATGAGTTTGTAAAAATATTTGAAATATATTATAATGAGTTCTGTAAGAAGGGATTTTCTGCATTTGTTGAAGAGTACAATGAAAATTGTGCAAATGTCGGGTGCAGTGTAAAGACTGTTGGCGGTAAGAAAAAAATTGAAGGAATAGCAAAAGGTGTAAATGAAAAAGGTGAAATATTAATAGATAGTAACGATGAAATTATACCTGTTATGGCAGGAGAAGTTTCTTTAAGGTTAAGCGATAACAGATATATATAAGGAGGATACTATGGAAGAAAATAAAGATATAATGTGTTCTGCATCATATTATAAGCATGGGTACTTTTTAAATGATAAATTTCAAAAACTGCCTGAAAAAATAAAAAGAGAACTGAGAGTGATAACAGTCTGCCTTGCGGAAAGAACTAAGGGAATAGCTATACTTGGGTTTTATAAAGACAGTGCTGATGTATATATTGAAGTTATGAATCAGCCTGATGATTATTTGTATGATGAAATAGGGGCAAAACTTGAAGTAGGATATGTAGAAAGGGATAATGAAGAATTTTTTAATTCTCTTTCTCTTTGGTACAAAACTTTTGTAAAGGGTGCTGTAAAATGAAAATAGGTAATGTGGAACTTGAAAATAATGTGTTTCTTGCACCTATGGCAGGGGTTACTGATAAGGTATTCAGGAGACTTTGCAAGGAAATGGGCTGCGGACTTGTGTATTCTGAAATGGTAAGTGCCAAAGGCATAAGATACAACAATAAAAATACAACACAGTTATTGGAAATTGACCCTTATGAAAAGCCTTGTGCTGTGCAGATATTTGGCTCAGACCCGGAAGTAATGGCTGAAATGGCAGGGAAATTAAATGAGTATGAGGATATTGCTATAATTGACATTAATATGGGGTGCCCTGCTCCTAAAATTGTTAAAAACGGTGAGGGTTCTGCTCTCTCATTAAAGCCTGACTTGGCAGCAAGAATTGTCGAGGCTGTTGCTAAAGCATCTAAAAAGCCTGTGACAATAAAATTTAGGAAGGGGTTTGATGATAACCATATTAATGCAGTTGAAATGGGTAAAATTGCAGAAAATAACGGTGCATCAGCAGTAACAGTACATGGAAGAACAAGAGAGCAGTATTATGCAGGGAAGGCTGACTGGGACATTATTAAGGCAGTTAAAGCTGAAGTGAAAACTATTCCTGTAATAGGAAATGGGGATATATTTACACCTGAAGACGCAAAAAATATGCTGGAGTATACCGGCTGTGATGCTGTAATGATAGGAAGAGGCTGTCAAGGAAATCCCTTTATATTTAAAAGAGTTATACACTATCTTGAAACAGGTATAATACTGCCTGAACCTACGTGGGAAGAAAGGCTTAATATGGCTGAAAGGCACCTAGATATGCTGGTTGATTATAAAGGTGAGATAACAGGAGTAAGAGAAATGCGAAAAAATATCGGGTGGTATATAAAGGGACTGCCCCATTGTGCAGAAATGAGAGTTAAAATAAATGCAACAAGCGGAAGGGAAAATATGAGAGAAGTAATAAATGAAATGAGACATAAAATAATAAGTCTGTAATATTGCTGTCTGCAAATTGAATGAAAATATCAATATGCAGACAGCTAATTTTATTTGATTGTAATTTAAGCAGATTTATTTGTAAATTTATTTGATATGTTATTTTAACTATTTGTTGCTTTTATGCTTAATTAAAAGTATAATAAAGATATATAAAACGTATTGCATAAGAGGAGGTATTAAATTATGAAAAAAAGAATTTCAGCTTTATTTATGATAATGGTAATACTGTTATCGGCTGTATTTTCAACGAGTGCAGTATTGGCAGAGGAAGTTTACACAAAAGGTGAAGAAAATGCTTTACCGCAAATCGGGGAGGAATTATATGGATTCAGGGTTACAGAAAGGGGAGAATTCAAAGCGGCATCAGCTGAAACCATTACATTTGAACATATTAAAAGCGGAGCAACGTTGGTTTATATAAAAAACGATGACAAAAATCTTGCGTTTAATATAGGGTACAGAACACCTCAGATAGATGAAAGTGACAGAAATCACGTTTTTGAACACGCTATAATTGCAGGTTCTGAAAAATATCCAAGCACAAATGTTTTTTTTGATATTGCCAATAAGGCGTATCAAACTTATGTAAATGCATCTACCGGTATGACATCTACAAATTATATGCTGTCAAGTATGAGCGAGGTTCAGCTAAAAAAGATGATGGATGTATATTTAAGCTGTATGGTAAAACCTATTATACTTGAAAACGAGAATGTTTTTAAAAGAGAAGCAATAAATTATACTCTTGAGGATAAAGACAGTGAAATTGAATTAGGCGGAACTGTATTTTCAGAGGATACAGGATATATGACAAATGTAGATGACGGCAGTATTAATGCTGTGATTGACAGCCTTTATCCCGGAGAAACTGCTTCAAATATGATAGGGCGTGCTGTTGAAAATTATAAGCTGCTTACATATGAACATACAAAGGAATTGTATGATATGTGTTATCACTTTGACAATTCTATAATTTCTCTTTATGGTGATTTGGATTATAAAGCTTTTTTAAAGTTCATAGATGAAGAGTATTTATCAAAATATGAGAGAAGTAACACAGATTTAAGTGCTTATAAAGATGGTAAATCAAAATCTAAATTTGTTGAAAACACTGTTTATATTCCTGCTTATGAAGGAGATACAACAGAAAACGCATCAGAGATTGTTTATGCAATAGATTTATCTGAATATGAACTTGAGGATATAATGTATTTGTCTTATATATGCGGTATGCTTAATAACAGCAATTCTATTATAAATAATAAGCTGTATGAAGAAGGAATTTCAAACAGCTTCAGCAGTTATGTATATCTGGATTCACAAAAGCCGTTTATGCTCTTTGCTTTGGACAATGCAAATACTGATGTAAAAGATAAATTTATGAATGTGCTTAATAGTTCGTTTGAAGAGATAAAGGAAAACGGTATAAATAAGTTTGAATACAGCAATATATTAAAAAGCTTTGAAATAAGCAACAGTACAGCAGGTGAAAGCATTGATTTTGCTGTTAATACTCTTGTTGAGTTAAGTACATATTGGGCTGTAAGCGGAAGAACAGATTATTATTCTTTATATGATGATACCTTTGAAGCTCTTGTAAATGATGAGAACCAGGTTATTTTAAAGAGGCTTGCAGATAAAATAAGTGACCCTGAAAATTCAGCCCTTGTTTCTGCTGTGCCTAAGCCGGGACTGGCAGAAGAAATAGATGGTGAAAGGTATAATTATCTTGCTGAAATGAAGGCAAATATGACTGATGAAGAAATTGAGGCTATGGTTGAAGACACAAAGGCTTATAATGATTGGAACAATAATCCTGTCCACAACAACAATGTATCAATTAAACCTGAGCAGCTTCCTGAGCCTGTACCTTATCCTGTGGCTGAAGTTAAAAAGCTGGGATGTATAAGCAGCTATTCTTCTGAAATAAGCAAGGATGTGGGTAAATATTCTCTTAAATTTGATATTGGCTCAATAAAGCAGGAAGATTTATATTATATTGGTTTATACAGTTTGCTTCTTGGAAGTCTTGATACAGAGGATTATACAGAAAAGGAAATTTCTGCTCTTGTACCTGTATATCTCAATAATTTAGGAATAAGTGTTGATTATTTAAAGAAAAAAGATGCAGAAAGTCCGGAACCTGTATTTGATGTTGATTGGTATTGTGTTAATGAGGATTATGAGACTTCACTTAATATAATATTAAATATTCTTGAAAAGTCAGATTTTAATAATAAAAATAAAGTTGTTTCTGTGTTGGAGGAAAGCTTACCATATATAAACCCTGCACGTACGGGAGATCCTATTGGTATGCTTAAAGAAAAGGCAAAAAGCGGTTTCAGTGCAAATGCAAAATTCAGTAAATTTTTTAACGGAAGTGAATACTATGAGTTTTTAAATGGAATACTGACAAAACTTAAAGAAGATGAAAAATTTTCTGCTGTGCTTGCTGAAAAGCTTGATGGCATTACATCACAAATTGTACACAAGGATAATCTTATTTCTACAGTAATAAGCGATGAAGAGGGAATTAAGTCATCTGAAGAGATAAATAACAGAGTGCTTAATAAACTTGGTTCAATAAATATGGCTAAAGAAGAATATACACTTGAAGAGCAGCCAAAAAGTGCAGCTTATATTATAGATGCATCTAATCAGTACAGTGTGCTGGCAAGCAGTATAAGTGAAGATTTTAAAGGCGAATATATACCATTTATAAATATGATAAATGATATGTATACTGTACCTGTAATTAGGTTTGTTAATGGTGCGTATTCAGCAGAGACAGGATTTGGAATCGAATATGATTCAAAGTACATATACAGTTATTCATATGCAGACCCTAATGTAAAAAAGACAGTTGATGTTTATAAAAATATGGCACAGTCAATTGCCGATGCAGACGTTACACAGGAAATTCTTGATGATTATATCGTGGCATCATACAGTAATTTGGTAATGCCAAAGGGAGAATATACAAGTGCAAATCTTGCTATTGATTATGAGATATATGGTCTTGATAAAATGACTGCCAAAAAATTTGCTGATGGTATTAAAAGTGCAAAGCCTGAAGATTTGCAGGACGCTGTAAAATGTATACAGAAAATGGTTGATAATGGATATATCGTATTTGCAGGAAACAGTTCAGCTATAAATGCTGATAAAGATGTGTTTGATATGGTAGTTGACTACAGAGGAAAGTAATTAGTATATATCTGTTTATATTGTGATTAAAAATTTTATACGATAAAAAAAGCAGCAGTATTAAAGTAATTAATATTGCTGCTTATTTATTAGGATATGTATTTTTAATATTGCTTGCACCTGTAATATAGTCAAGAGAAACATTATAATATTTGGCAAGTATAAGTAAACTGTCAATAGGAATGCGGGTTTTGCCGCTTTCATAATCTGAATATGTTCTCTGACCTATATGAAGTAAGTCTGCAATTTTTTGCTGGGTAAGAAAGTTATCTTCTCTTAATTCACGAATACGTTCATAATATTGCATAAATTTCACCTCTTAAACTATTATAAAGCATATAAGTATATTTAAAAACAAATAGAGTTATATACTCTAAGATGCGGTGGATTAAAATTTTGAAAACTTTATAAATTTACATAAAAAAAACTGCTGCAAAATGTTTTAATAGGTCATATTTTGCAGCAGTTATAAATTTAGTCATTCTTAATTTTAGAAAGAATATAAACAGTAAATGCTATTAATGCCATAACAACGAATATACCTGCCATACCTTGCCACAGCATATTTAAAGCTTGAATTAAATCTGTACTCATATTAAGACCTCCCTACATAAAGAACCCTAAAATAATGCCGCCTGCAATAACTGAGGCAATCTGACCTGAAACATTTGCACCAACTGCGTGCATTAAAAGATGATTTTGCTTATCCTCAGCTATTCCAAGTTTTTCAACTACTCTTGATGACATAGGAAATGCTGATATTCCGGCAGCACCTATCATAGGATTGATTTTCTTGGCTGAGAAAAGATTTAAAAGTTTTGCAAACATTACACCGCCTATTGTATCAAGAACAAAGGCAGCAAGACCAAGAAGCATTATCATTATAGTATTGATATTTACAAATTTATCTGCCTGCATTGAAAATGAAATTGTAATGCCAAGTAAAAGCGTTACTAAATTTACAAGTTCGTTCTGGGCTGTTTTAACAAGAGAATTTAATACGCCGCATTCTCTGAGAAGATTGCCAAACATAAGAAAACCTACCAGTGCTACAGATGCAGGGGCAACAATACCTGCAATAAAGGTTACGGCAATAGGAAATATAATTCTTGTAGTTTTGGAAACATTGTTTGGTGCATAGTCCATCCTGATACAGCGTTCCTTTTTGGTCGTTACAAGTTTAATTGCAAGAGGCTGTATAATAGGAACAAGAGCCATATAAGAATATGCGGCAACGGCTATTGCACCTATATAATTTGACTTTAAAACCTGAGAAACAAGTATTGAGGTTGGACCATCTGCTGCTCCTATTATACCGATTGAGGCTGCGTCCTTAATATCAAAGCCTAAAAAAACTGCAATAATAACTGTGAGGAATATACCGAGCTGAGCTGCTGCACCGAATAAAAACATTTTTGGGTTTGAAAGCAGAGGACCAAAGTCAATCATTGCACCTATTCCTATAAATAAAAGGAGCGGAAATGCTTCAGACGCTTCTATTCCTGCTTTAAAAAGCCATTGAATTATTCCGTTTGTTACACCGATGCCCTCTGTTACCTGATTAAGGACCCCTGAAAGGGGAAGGTTGACAAGAATTGCACCAAATCCCATTGGCAAAAGCAGTGAAGGCTCATATTCTTTATGTATGGCAAGGTATATTAACAGTATACCAACTCCATACATAACAAGCTGCTGCCATGTAATAGATAAAAGACCGTTCCATAAAAATTCCATAATTTTTTCCTCCTTCTTTTTAGGGGATAAAAAAAGACCTATATCCTCTGTGGGATATAGGTCTGGTCGTTTAAAGTAAAACCAGAATGCAAAAGCATCCATGATTGTTGATTTTACTGCATAAAAAAATTATGCCGATTACTCCCCGTATATCTTTGTAACTTAAATTTAACATATTTATACACTTTTGTCAAATAGTTTTTATAAAGTTTATTTTAGATTAAAAGCAAGTTAATTATATAGTATGAACATTGAGTTAAAAATGTTTATGAAAGGTTGAGAATTCAATTGTATTTAACTGTGCTCTTGGAAATATTTATATCAATAAGCGGGATGAAATGGTTGTATTTATGGTTATTAACTGCTGTAGGCTGCAAGGGAAGCTATTCTGTTTTGTTTTATTTATAAAAATATTGCAATTGAAAAATAAGTATATTTATGTTATAATATAAATTGCTATGTTATGTAAAAAAATACAACAGAATGGAGAAAAAAGATGAATAATTCAATTTATGAACAGGCAAGAGAACTTGCGTATGCTGTGCTTTCAACAGATGAAGGCAAGAAGGTTGCCGAAACAAGATATATATTTGACAATAATGAAGAGGCAAGACAGCAGCTTCTTGATTACAATACTTATAGAGAAGCTGTAAATATGAGAGTTCAGGAGGGAAGTATATCTCAGGATGAACTTAAAGCTGAAGGAAGTAAGCTGACTGAAATGGTTGCTGAATTAAAAAAGAACCCAGTCATTAATGATATGGTTCAGGCTGAAAGTGAGTTTAACACTGTAATTAACAGAGTAATGAATATATTCCAGTCTACAATAACAGGTGAATGTGATGATGAAGAGTGCGGCTGTACAGGCAGCTGCAGCAGCTGCGGCGGCTGTCACTAAGTGTAAGGAAGTGTGATTTATGGCTAAGTTGACACCTATGATGGAGCAGTATATGCAGATAAAAGAAAATTATAAATATTGTCTGCTCTTTTATAGATTAGGCGACTTTTATGAATTATTCTTTGATGATGCAGTTATTGCTTCAAAGGAACTGGATATTACACTTACAGGCAAAGACTGTGGGCAAGAGGAAAGGGCACCTATGTGCGGTGTCCCTTTTCACTCTGCTGACGGATATATTGCAAAGCTTGTGGAAAAGGGGTATAAGGTTGCTATTTGCGAGCAGACCGAGGATCCTAAAAAGGCTAAGGGCATTGTAAAAAGAGAAGTAATAAGAATAGTAACCCCGGGAACTGTACTTGATACAAATGTTTTGGATGAAAGCAAAAACAATTATATAATGTGCATATACAGAAATGCCGATGGATATGGTGCCGCAAGCTGTGATGTTTCTACAGGTGAGTTTCAGGTAACATCAATAGGGCTTGAATATGATAACAAAGTTATTGATGAAATTGCAAGGTTTATGCCTTCTGAAATTATATGCAGCGGAGATACTGAGCTTGGAGATAAAATAAGCGAAATATTTAATATAAAGGTCAGTCAGTACAGTGAATGGGCATTTGACTATCAAAATGCCAATATATGCCTTTGTAATCACTTTAAAACTCTGAATCTTGCCGGATTTGGACTTGAAAATGACAGGGTTTGTGTAAGTTGTGCGGGAGCTCTCCTGCAATATCTCATTGAAACACAGAAAAATAATCTTTCTCATATTTCAGAAATAAAGAAATATTCTTCAAACAAATATATGGTACTTGATATAAGTTCAAGAAGAAATCTGGAACTTACTCAGACTATAAGAGATAAGTCAAAGAAGGGTTCCTTGTTATGGGTACTTGACAAGACAAAAACTGCAATGGGTGCAAGGTTATTGAGAAAGTGGCTTGAACAGCCATTGATAAACAAAGATGAAATTGACAGCAGACTTGACGCTGTTGAAGCTTTTAAAAATAAGCCTTTTGAAAGAGAAGATTTAAAGGAAATGCTTAATACTATATATGATATTGAGAGGCTTATGAGCAAGGTTATATATGCAACTGCAAATGCAAGAGATTTGGCTGCACTTAAAAACTCTTTTTGCTGTCTTCCTCAAATAAAAAGTAACATTGCAGAGTACGATACACAGTATACAAATGAAATGTATGAAAACTTTGACTGCCTTGAGGATGTATATGAACTTATAAATGAAAGTATTGCTGAAGAGCCGCCGTTTAGCGTCAGAGAAGGCGGGCTTATAAAAACAGGGTATAATGCAGAAGTAGATAAGCTTAGAAGTGCTAAAAATGAAGGCTCAAAGTGGCTTATGGAGCTTGAAGCAAAAGAAAAAGAAGCAACAGGAATACCTAAGCTGAGAATTAAATATAACAAGGTATTCGGCTATTACATAGAGGTTACAAATTCCTACAGGGAGCTGGTACCTGATAGATACATAAGAAAACAAACACTTGCAAATGCTGAAAGGTATATTACGCCTGAGCTTAAAGAAATAGAAGATACTATACTGGGGGCTGATGAAAAGGTTGTAGCACTGGAATATGAAATTTTCAGCGAAATAAGAAACAGCATTGCACAAAAGGTTGAAAGAATACAAAACACCGCACATATCCTCTCTGTTACAGATGTTTTGCAGTCTTTGGGAGAAGTTGCAGATAAAAATGGATATGTAAAACCTGTTGTAAATAACAGCGGTGTGATAAATATTAAATTAGGAAGACACCCTGTTGTTGAAAAAGTCAGCAGGGAAAGTTTTATTCCTAATGATACATACCTTGACAGAGAAGAATCTCTCGCTATAATTACAGGTCCTAATATGGCCGGAAAATCAACATATATGAGGCAGACTGCTTTACTTGTACTTATGGCTCAGATTGGCAGTTTTGTACCGGCTGAAAGTGCTGAAATAGGAATTACCGACAGAATATTTACAAGAGTTGGTGCTTCTGATGACCTTGCTACAGGTCAGTCAACATTTATGGTGGAAATGGTTGAAGTTGCTAACATACTTAATAATGCAACAAAAAACAGCCTGCTTATACTTGATGAAATAGGCAGAGGTACATCAACGTTTGACGGACTTAGTATTGCATGGGCCGTACTTGAATTTATTGCAAATAAAATTGGTGCAAGGACCTTGTTTGCAACTCACTATCATGAACTTACGGAACTTGAAGGTAAGGTCAGCGGTGTGAAAAACTACAGTGTAAGTGTGAAAGAGCAGGGAGAGGATATAATTTTCCTCAGGAAGATTGTAGAGGGTGGTACAGACAGAAGTTACGGTGTACACGTTGCTAAAATTGCAGGCGTACCTAAAAGTGTTGTCAGAAGAGCTAACTCTATATTAAAACTCTTGTCAAGTGAAGATAAAACTGTAAATGTAAGCGACGATTATGAATATACATACGATGATGAGCCTATACAGAGAAAGGCTGAAATTTTAAGAGAGCTTACAGCAGACTTTGAAAGTCTTGATTTAAATAATATTACGCCTTTTGAGGCTATGAAAAAGCTGTATGACATAAAGGAAAAGTTAAGCAGTGTAGAGTGTATTGAAGAATAGAGGTAAATATATGGGAAATATACATTTACTTGATAACAGTCTTATAAATAAAATTGCTGCAGGAGAAGTGGTTGAAAGGCCTGCTTCTGTTGTAAAGGAATTAATGGAAAACTCCATTGATGCAGGGGCAACATCTATTACAGTTGAAATTAAAGAGGGTGGAATAGGTCTTATAAAAATAACAGATAATGGTAAGGGTATTCCTAAAGATGAAGTTAAAACTGCCTTTATGCGTCATGCAACAAGCAAACTGAGTTCTATTGAGGATTTAGAGGACATTCTTACTTTGGGATTCAGAGGAGAAGCTCTTTCAAGTATTGCTTCTGTAGCTCAGGTTGAAATGATAACAAAGACTAAGGAAAGCAGTACAGGTACAAAAATTGTTATAAACGGCGGTATTGTTGAAAGAGAAGAGGAGGCAGCAGCTAATAACGGTACTGTCTTTGAAGTGAAAAATCTTTTCTACAACACTCCTGCAAGAAGAAAGTTTTTAAAAAAGCCTGCCACAGAGGGTGGATATGTTTCAGAGGCTGTAAACAGAATTGCATTGGGACATCCTGAAATTGCCGTAAAGTACATAAATAACGGAAATACTATAATGCAAACCAACGGTAATGGTGATATCAAATCTGCAATGCTCTATATTTTCGGCAAGCAGATGGCATCACAAATGCTTGAGGTTTCGTACAGTAAAGAGGGATTTAGTGTAGAGGGGCTTACGGCTAAGCCTGAAATGTCAAGAGGCAACAGAAATTATGAAAACTTCTTTATTAACGGAAGATACATAAGAAGCAGTGTAGTGCAGAATGCTGCAGAGGACGCATACAAGGGAAAACTTATGGTAGGTAAATTTCCTGTGTTTATTCTGAGCCTAAAAGTACCTGCAAACACTGTAGATGTAAATGTACACCCTACTAAACTTGAAGTAAGATTTTCAGATGAAAATCTTATATATGATATAATATATAATGCAATAACAAAAGCATTAAAGCAAACAGAGCTTATACCGGTTGTAACATGGGATAAGCCTAAAAAAATAAAGAATGATAATGTACAGGCAACTATTGAGGATATAAGAAGTGAAAAGCCTGCTGAAGATTTTAGTTACGGTGCAGAACCTTTAAATAAGGAATACAGTGTAGCTGAAAGCTGTGAAGCAGGAGAAAAAAGTACAGATAAAGAGAAAAAAAGCAAAAATACTGTGCTTGATGCTATGGATAAACTCTATAAAAATGAGGAAAATATAGTAAAGACCGAAATTGCTAATTGTAAGTCTGATATTGAAAAGACTGATAAAGAAAAATTAGTTGAAAAAGAAAATGCCGAAATAAAAACTGAGGCAAAAGCTGAATCTGAAATAATATACGAAAAAAGACCTTTTTTTAATAATTACAGAATTATAGGACAAGTTTTTGCCACATACTGGATAGTTGAGCAAAATAATTGTATGTATCTTATTGACCAGCATGCTGCTCATGAAAGGGCACTTTATGAAGATTTTATGGAAAAATTTAAAACATCAAGTATTTCAAGTCAGCAGCTTTTGCAGCCTGTAGCAGTAAATTTAAGTGAAAGTGAAAAGGCTGTTGTTGAGGAAAATATGGAATTGCTTGAAAGTTTTGGTTTTGAAATAGAAGAGTTTGGAGCAAGAACTTATGCAGTAAGGGCTGTGCCCTATGTGTTTGACGCACCAAGCAATGTAAGCTTTTTTACAGACATTATAGATATGCTTGCTGATAAAAATATGAAAAGTTTGTATGATACAAAAGAAGATGCAATTGCAATGATGAGCTGTAAAGCTGCTGTAAAAGGTAATGACAGGCTTAGCTACAGTGAAGCACAGGAACTTATACAAAGGCTCTTAAAACTTGAAAATCCTTTTAACTGCCCTCACGGCAGACCAACTATTATTGAAATGACAAGATATGAGCTTGAAAAGAAATTTAAGCGTATTCAGGACTAGGGGGATTAAATGGACACTATATTTTATTATGTAATGAATGCAGTTTCTATAATTATTGTAACAACTTTGTTTGAATATACAAAGGCTGTCACATCAACTATGCAGGGAGATAGTGTACCTAAAAATACAGGTAAACTTACACTTAATCCTGCAAAACATTTTGAACCAATAGGATTTTTGTTGTTTTTGTTTACGGGATATGGCTGGGCAAATCCTGTGGAAACTTCCAGCAGAAATTATAAGGAAAGGAAAACAGGTACGCTTATTACTTATTTGACACCTATTGTTGTCGCTGTAATTTTAGCCATGGTATTAAATGTTATTGTAAGTATGATGTCAGGCGTAAATGATTTGACAAAGTATATAAGACTTTTTACAGCATTAATTTCAAAGAATTTTGCAGCTATTGCTGTGTTTAATCTTATACCTGTTTATCCTATGAACGGAAGCTGGATAATAAGATGTATTTTAAACCCTAATCAAGCAATAAAATACGGACAGTATGAAAAGCCATTACAGATATTAATAATATTTATGCTGTTACTAGGATGGCTTACACCTGTGCTGGACGCTATTGTAAATACCATTATTTAAGGTGCTATAATTATGAATATGGATATGAAAATTAAGCTTGAAAGCTTTGAAGGACCTATGGACTTGCTTTACAGTCTGATAGTAAAAAACAAAATAGATATTTATGATATCCCTATTGCACTTATTACTGAACAATACCTTGAGTATATTAATACCATGAATAAGTATAACATGGAAAATTTAAGCGAATTTCTTATAATGGCATCTACCCTTATTGAAATAAAGTCAAGATTGCTGCTTCCAAAAGAAGTTGATGAAAACAATGAGGAAATTGACCCAAGAGAGGAACTTGTGAACAGACTTATTGAGTACAAGAGGTTTAAGGGTATTGCAGAGGAATTTGATGTTAAGCAAAAATCAGCAGGCTATGTATATTATAAAGGCAGTGACAAAGAACTTATTAAGCAGATAAGAAAAGATGTGCCAAAGGAAATATCAGATATTTTAAAGGATGCAACAGGTGATATGCTTTTCAGGGCTTTTCAGGAAGTTTTAAGAAGGCAGGAATTGAGAACTGATAAAATAAGAAGCAGCTTTAATTCTGTGAAGCACGAGGAATTTACCCTTGAGGAAAAAATAGAGCAGCTTACAGGTCTTATAAAAAATAAGAGAAAATTTAGTTTCTTTAATATTTTTTCAAGGGCAAGCAGTAAAAACGAAATTGTTACAACTTTTCTTGCTATGCTGCAGCTTATAAAGGAAAAGAAAATAAAAATTCTTCAGGAAGAAAATTTTGATGATATAACTATTACTACTTATGAGGAGGCGTGCTAAATGACTATAAATGAACTGGAGTCGGTTGTTGAGTCAATACTTTTTGCTTCCGGTGAGGTTGTAAGTGTTAAAAGTATTGCTTTTGCTGCAGATCAGGACGAAAAGACTGTTAAAGCAGTCATAAGTAATATGGCAGATAAATATGAAACAGAGGGAAGAGGAATAAGAATTATACAGGTAGGAGAAGGTTATCAGATGTGTACAAATGCAGAGCATTTTAATTACATAAAAAAACTGTATCAGGCTCCCGTGAGAAAAACTCTTTCTACCACTCTTCTTGAAACATTAGCAATAATTGCTTATAAACAGCCTGTGACAAAAGGTCAGATAGAGGATATAAGAGGTGTAAGTGCCGACCATGCTGTAAACAAATTGGTTGAATACGGACTTGTAACAGAAATGGGCAGACTTGAGGCACCGGGAAAGCCTATATTGTTTGGAACAACTGATGAATTTTTAAGGTATTTTGGATTTAGTTCTCTTGAAAATCTGCCTGTAACAGAGGCTGATATGGAGCAGTTAAGGCTTGAAGCTGAGGCTGAAGTCGGTGCTATAACTGAGGCAAAGTAAAAAATTATTCTGAAGCTTAAAAAATATATATATGAAAAAATAAAACTTTTTTGGATAAAATATTATTTTTAACATATATATAGGTATTTTTGTAAAATTGTTTGACATTGTAAGAAAATTGTTATACTATATATTTAAAATTATTTTTATTTAACTTTGGAGGTGCTTTACATAATGTACGATTTTGAAGAAATTAAGAATGCAGACCCTGCTGTTGCAGAAGCCATTGATGCGGAACTTTCAAGACAGAGAAATAATATTGAGCTTATTGCATCAGAAAACTTTGTATCTAAGGCTGTTATGGCAGCAATGGGTTCTCCTTTGACTAATAAATATGCTGAGGGTTACCCTGGAAAGAGATACTACGGCGGCTGTGCTAAGGTAGATATAGTTGAGGATTTAGCAAGGGAGAGAGCTTGCAAGCTCTTTGGTGCAGAGCATGCAAATGTTCAGCCTCATTCAGGTGCTCAGGCTAATATGGCTGTATTCTTTGCTGTATTAAAGCCAGGCGATACAGTACTTGGTATGAATCTTGCTCACGGCGGACATTTAACTCATGGTTCACCAGTAAATATGAGCGGTAAGCAGTATAATATTATACCTTATGGTGTTAAGGAATCTGATGGTACTATTGACTATGAAGAAGTAAGAAGACTTGCTGTTGAGCACAAGCCAAAGTTAATTATTGCAGGTGCAAGTGCATACTCAAGAACAATTGATTTTAAATTTTTCAGCGATGTTGCTAAGGAAGTAGGAGCTTATCTTATGGTGGATATGGCACATATTGCAGGTCTTGTAGCTGCAGGTTTACATCCAAGTCCTGTTCCTTATGCTGATTTTGTAACTACTACTACTCATAAAACCTTAAGAGGTCCAAGAGGCGGCTTAATTCTTTGCAAGGAGGAGCACGCTAAACTTATTGACAAGGCTATTTTCCCTGGTATACAGGGTGGTCCTTTAATGCACGTTATTGCTGCAAAGGCTGTTTGCTTAGGAGAGGCTTTAAAGCCTGAGTTTAAGGAATATGCAAAGCAGGTTATTGCAAATGCTAAGGTGCTTAGTGAAAGACTTATTAAAAACGGATTTAATATTGTATCAGGCGGAACTGACAATCATTTAATGCTTGTTGACTTAAGACCAATGCATATTACAGGCAAAGAGTTAGAAGCAAGACTTGACGAAGTTGGCGTAACCTGCAACAAGAATGCTATACCTTTTGACCCTGAGAAGCCAGGTATTGCAAGCGGTATCAGACTTGGTACTCCTGCTGTAACATCAAGAGGTATGGTTGAAGATGATATGGTTGAAATCGCTGATATTATAACTCTTATTGCAAAGGATTATGAGGGAAGTAAAGAAGAGGCATCTGAAAGAGTTAAAAAGCTTGTTGCAAAATATCCTTTATATTAATTTATACAATATGTACAAAAAAATAGCGTTTTATATGTAAAAATATACCAAAAAAGGGGCTGTTTTAAATAAACAGTTCCTTTTTTTAATTAAATATGATATATTTAATGTATAGATTTTAATAGAGGAGTGATTTAAATGAAAAAAGTATTTGCTATATTGCTTTGTATTATCTTCAGTTGTGGGTTTACAGGATGCAGTGAACTTGAAACAGAGCATTTTGACAAAACAATTTATAAGGATATAACAGGAATACATAAAATTGATGAAAAAGTAACATTATCAATTGATCCTGAAACCTTTGGCAAGGCAATAATTGAAATAAGTGGCAAAATGACTGAATTGAATAAAAACAAGAGTAACGGAGAAGACATATATGCTCCGGAAAGCAATGTTTACAATGATGATTCAGAAGAATTTTTGAATGAATTTCTTAAGGCAATGAGAGCAGCATTGGACGAAAATAAAATGTTTAGCTATTCAGTAAGCGTTAACGGTGCTGTTGATTTTGATAATATGTATACCGATGCGAAAATGACATTTAGTATAAATAATATAAATCTTGACTGTGGAAATGTGTATTCACGCGGTGATAAGGCATATATTGACAAAAAGATGTTTTATACTTTGGGTTCTATCAGTTATATTTATGATCTTGATATGCTTGGAAGATATTATGAAGAACTTGATAAAATGTTTGCTGACAAAGAATATGTTTGTATGGATTATACAAATATAGGAAGTGATCTTGGAATGAATATGGCAGGCTCTGTTGTTAATAATGTAAATGTTTTGCAGAAAGCTGAGCTTGGACTGTATGAACAGGCTAAAGATGTTTTAAAGGGCTTTGACAGCGGCTGTGTATCAAAGATTGAAAATGGTACAAGATTTGAAATTAAGTCTAATGAATTTGCAGAGTTTACAACCAAATTTGCATCATATTTAAGACAGCACAGTGAATCAGCATCTGACTTGGTAAATAATTATATTAATCTTGTAACTGCTACAAGCAAGGATATGTACGGTGATGAGATGGCTGATGAAATGGAAAGTTTTTATGATGAAATGCAGGTTACAGGTGATGATATAATTGTAGCTATGGATGCTCTTAAGGAGGCTGCTAATTCTCCTGAATTTGCTGCCGTATTTGATGTGCTAAAAGTAACATATACAAATGACATAACAGATTTTGAAGGAAAGCATAAAGATGTGACTGTACTGAAAGGTGATTATAATGAAAAGACAGCATTAAGCACCATTGTTGATGTTGAGCTTAATAAAATTGACAGTTATGAATTTGCTGATCTTAGTAATAAATCAAGCATTGATTATGCAACATTAATGAGTAAGATGCTTAAAGCACAGATGGATTTGATGTATGGTCAATATGAAGGCTATTCATCAAGTAGTTATATATGTCCTGACTGTGGGGAAAGTTTTGAATATGTAGATACATCTTACTGTAATGAATGCGGGTTTGTACATGACTTTTATGAGAGTGACGGAAACTGCGGTAAACAGCCAGGCTGTGAAATTGCAAAAGAGGCAGAAGCAAAAATAGCTTAATTATTAATAAATATTTAAAGCTGACTGTAAAAATATACAGTCAGCTTTTTTTGTATAAGTAAATATTTGTTATTGAAAAATCACTTGAATGGTAGTATACTATTATTGTTGATTTTTGGGAGATGATGTAATATGAAATATATTTTTCAATTTGGAATAATACTTGCGGTTACATTTGCAGCAGAATTGATTTACCATATTGTACCCCTGCCTGTGCCTGCAAGTATATATGGACTTGGTATAATGCTTTTTTTGCTTATTACAAAGATTATAAAACTTGAATGGGTCAAAGAAAGTGCAAAATATCTTATAACTATAATGCCTTTAATGTTTATACCTGCCGGTGCTAAGCTTATTACTGTGGTTGACAGAGTAATTCCTATTGCTTTGCAGGTTATGGTTGTACTTATTGTGACAACTGTTATAGTTATGGTTGTATCAGGAAAAGTAACCCAGTTTATAATAAAGAGGGAAAAGAAAGATGATAAGTAATGTTTTAGAATGGAGTGCTTATTGGGGTATAGTTGTAAGCATACTTGGATATGCCTTTGGAGTAGCTGTAAATAAGAAGCTTAAAAATGGTTTTGCAAACCCCTTGTTAATTTCAATTGTTTTTGTAATTGCTGTTCTTATTGTTTTTAATATAGATTATGAAAAGTACAGAGAAAGTTCTGAATTATTGAGCTGGCTTCTGACACCGGCTACTGTATGTCTGGCTATTCCTCTGTATGAACAGATAAACATGCTTAAAAAAAATTGCAGGGCTGTTGCAGGCGGGATAATAGCAGGTGTTTTAACAAGCCTTATAAGTGTTTGGCTGTTTTGTGTTTTATTTCAGCTTGAAGAGGGTATTAAAATTTCTTTGCTTCCAAAGTCTATAACTACTGCAATTGGTATGGGACTTGCTGAAGAACTTGGCGGAATAGACACCATAGCCGCAGCCGCCATAATAGTGACAGGCATTGCAGGAAATGTAATGTGCAAGGGTATATGCAAGGTGTTTAAAATAACTGAACCTGTTGCTGTTGGTGTGGCAATTGGTACTTCGTCACATGCTGTAGGTACTACAAAGGCTTTTGAGATAGGTCAAGTTGAGGGTGCTATGAGCAGTTTGTCAATTGCTGTAGCGGGAATTATAACTGTAGCGGCTATTCAGTTATTTGTATAAAGTTATAAAAAATTCCTCTTTATCAGAGTATTTTCCGGTAAAGAGGAATTTTTTTATACAAAACGGAACATAGCTGAGGCTATATTAAAATATATAATAATTGAAAATGTATCTACAATTGTTGTTATAAGAGGAGCTGCCATAATTGCAGGGTCCAGTTTGAAAAATTTTGCTGCAATGGGAAGAATACAGCCTACAAGTTTTGCAATAACTATTGTGCCAATAAGTGATAAAGAAATAAGTATTGCAAGTTTAATGCTTTTATACATTATAAGAATTTTAAGTCCATTTGCAAGAGCAAGAGCTATACTTACAATTAACGCAACTCTGAATTCTTTCCATACTATTTTGAGAGTATCTGAAAAGTGAAGTTCATCTACAGCAAGACCTCTTATTATAAGTGTAGAGCTTTGAGAGCCACAGTTGCCGCCTGTGTCCATAAGCATGGGTATAAATGCTACAAGAAGAGGCATTACGGCAAAAGCATTTTCATAATTTGCTATAATTGTGCCTGTTATTGTGGCTGAAAGCATTAATACAAGAAGCCACGGTATTCTGTGCTTTGCATGTTTCCATACTGAAGTTTTAAGATATGGCTCGTCATTTGCTTCCATAGCCGCCATTTTCTGCATATCTTCTGTTGTTTCATCAGTAAGGACATCAATAGCATCATCAAATGTTACTATACCTACAATACATCCTTCTGAATCAACAGTAGGTATGGCAATAAGTCCGTATTTTCTGAAAAGGTTTGCGGCATCTTCTTTATCATCAGTAGTTTTAATTGATATAAAGTTGTCTTTCATTATTTCTTTTATTTTTGTATTATCATTATTCAGCATTAAATCCTTTGCTGATACAATACCGATAAGTTTGCGTTTGTCAACAACATAGCAGGTATAGACAGTTTCGCTGTCAATACCGACACGTCTGATTTTATCAAGTGCTTCTCTTACTGTCATATCAGGGTGAAGTTCAATAAATTCCACTGTCATTATGCTGCCGGCACTGTCCTCAGGGTAATTGAGAAGGTGGTTAATATCTGCACGTGTTTCTTTGTCTACATTTTCAAGCAAATGAGTTACAACATTTGCAGGCATATCGCCTAAAAGATCGGCAGCATCATCAGCAAACATAGAATCAATAAGTGATGTGACTTCCTGATCTGCAAGAGATTTTATAAGGATTTGACGCATATCGTTATCCATATAGGAAAAAACTTCTGCTGCTTTATCCTTTTTTATCATTCTGAAAACAAGTACAAGCTGTTCTTTATCAAGTTCTGATAAAAGAGAAGCAATATCAACCGGATTATAGCAGGATAGCACCTCCTGCAGTGCTTTAAATTTCTTCTGTTCAAGCACAGAAATCAATTCATTCTTTGTCATTTTTTACCTCCTTGTTATACACAGATACAATAAAAATGAATAACAAGGAAAAGGGCAAACTATTCCATTAAAAATGTAAACATTTTTGAATTATATCTGTTAAATTTTAAATGCGAATGACATCGTCCGTTACTACTGTCCAAAAATGTTCACCATCCTTTATATAGCTTTAAAAAATGCCCCATATTTTATTCGGGGCACTTTAATATTATAGCATTACTAAGTTTTAAAGTCAATAAATTTTAACAAATTATGAATTATTAAAATTTTCTATATCTATGTCCATACTTCCTGAGCGAAATCCCTCTATATCGAGAGTAATGTAATTATAACCAAGCTGTTTAAGTTTTTCTGCTATTTGTGTTCTTAATGAAATTATAAGGGGCATAGCATCAGCATCTGTTTCTATGCGTGCTATATTACCGTGTATTCTAAGTCTTACATTGTAAAGACCGAGGGATTTTAGGTAGTTTTCACCTTTCTCTGCTTTTTCTAAATCTATATTTGTTATATGAGTGTTATATGGAAAGCGTGTTGCGAGACAAGGAGTTGACGGACGCTTTGATACAGATATATTGTAATATGCCGCAAGTTCCCTGACTTCTGCTTTTGTAAAGTTTGAATCTGCAAGGGGACTTAAAATACCAAGCTCTTTCAACGCCTTTATTCCGGGGCGGTAAAGATGCATATCATCTGCATTTGTACCGTCAAGTATTGTTTTTATATTTAAACTTTCTGCTTTATTCACAAGCAGAGTAAATATATTTTTCTTACATATATAGCAGCGGTCAGGGGGATTATCGGTTATACCCAGTTCCTCAAAATTATCAGCATAAAGTATTATATGTTCTGCTCCTGTTTCAGCAGCAATCTTCTTTGATACTTCAATATCTTCTGCAGAATTAAATATAGACTTCATTGTGACAGCATAAACCGTTGTTCCTTTTGACGCCGAACTGATGCAGGCAAGTTTTAAAAGCAGGCTGCTGTCAACCCCTCCCGAAAATGCTATGATTATGTTATTTTCAGTGTATTTATCTATTTTTTCCATTAACAGATTTATTTTATCTTTATTCATCAGCATTCCTCAATAAGCATTGCTCTTAATATTCCGGACATTTCCTGTTCTCTTTTTCCTGCTCCTATACCTATTTTTTTTATGGTAAAGGATTTTGGAAGGTGTGAGTGTGTTTTAAGTACTGCAACGGCTGCTGCTCCTGTGGGAGTAACATATTCACCCTTACAGTCTGTAATGTGGAGTTTAATATTGTTATCAGCCGCTATATTTAAGACAGCCGGTACAGGTACAGGAAGTATGCCATGCTGACAGTGTACGGTGCCTGTACCTTCATAAAGTTCAGATGCTATTACATCTGAAATATTTAGGTTATCAATGCAAAAGGCTATTGATATAATATCTACAATTGAATCAACAGCTCCGACTTCGTGAAAATGTACATTGTCAATGTCAGTTCCGTGAGCTTTTGCCTCTGCTTTTGCAAGTGTCGTGAAAATATCTGTGGCAATATTTTTTGCTCTGTCAGTAAGCTTTGAATTATTTATAATTTCAAGTATATCCTTTAAATTTCTGTGTTCATGGTGATGATTATGGTTATGGTTATGTTCATGATGGTGATGATGAGTATTATATAAATAATCCATATCATGGTCATAATTTTTATGGTCATCATCTAGTATAACATTAAAGTCACAGGAATCAATTCCTGATTTTTTTACTCTTGATATTTCTGTTTTAAAGCCTGATACAGGCAGCGATGAAAGAGCCTCGGATAAAGCTTCTTTATCCGCACCTAAATCAATAAGTGCAGCTACTGTCATATCTCCGCTTATGCCTGAATAACATTCCAAATATAATTTGTTTTTCATAATTTTACTCCTAGTCTGTTAATTTGTGAAGCAATATAGCCTGCTCCGAAACCATTGTCAATGTTAACTGTTGCAATACCGTTGGCACAGGAATTAAGCATTGTAAGGAGAGCAGAAAGACCGTTAAAAGAGGCACCGTATCCCACAGAAGTAGGGACTGCTATTACTGGAACAGAAACTAATCCGCCTATAACACTTGCCAATGCTCCTTCCATACCTGCTACTGCAACAACACAGTTAGCATCTTTAAAGCGGTCTAGATTTGAAAGAAGTCTATGAATACCGCTTACCCCAGCATCATAAATTCGTTCGGTGTAAGTACCAAAATATTCCGCTGTCTGTGCTGCTTCTTCTGCAACAGGTATATCTGCTGTTCCTGCTGAACAAACTACAATTTTACCTGTCTTTTCTTTGTTTTCTTTTTCTATTTTAAGTATTTTTGAAATTTTATCATACTTTATGAGAGGCAGATGTTCTTTTAAAAGCATATATTGTTCTTTACTTGCTCTTGTACCAAGTACTTCTCCGTCTTCAGCATAAAGTTTTTTGAAAATATTTATTAAGTACTCATCATTTTTACCTTTACAAAAGACTACTTCTGAAAATCCTGTACGCTCTTTTCTGTTGGTGTCAAGTTTTGCATAGCCTAAGTCTTCATAAGTTTTACTTTTTAAATATTTTTCAGCATCCTCAATAGAAATTTCGTTATTTTTATATTTATTAAGTATTTCTTTAGTATCCATATTAAACCTCAAACCACTTTGCTACGTTTTTTAGTTCATCAATAATATGTATATGCTGAGGGCAATGGCTTTCACACTGACCGCATTCTATACAATCGGACGCCTTGCCATAGGTTTTTGTAAGATTTTCATAATATGTTCCCTGTGCTGAGAATGCTTTTTCTATTTCCTGTTTATCTGCATTGTAAAGAGAAAAATATTTTGGTATAGGTATATTTTGAGGACATCCTTCAACACAATACTGACAGGCCGTGCAAGGTACTGTTATAGACGCATTTATTATATCAGTAACTTTTTTAATAAGTTTAAATTCCTCATCATTTAGCGGTTTAAAATTACACATATAGTTTGTGTTATCATCAAGCTGTTCTTGATTTGACATACCACTTAAAACCATAAATACGTTGTCAAGACTTGCGGCAAATCTTATTGCCCATGAAGAAACTGACATATCAGGGGAATAGGATTTTAAAAGTCTTTCTGCCTCTTTTGGGAGAGAAGCTAAAGTGCCGCCCTTTACAGGCTCCATAACAATAACTTTTTTGCCATGCTTTACTGCAATATCATAGCATTTGCCTGATTGGATACTTTCACTGTTCCAGTCAAGATAATTGAGCTGAAGCTGAACAAAGTCTACTTCAGGGTGTTCTGTAAGTATTTTGTCAAGTAAATCCGCTGTGTCGTGAAAAGAAAAGCCTATATTTTTAACTTTACCCTCAGCTTTTTTCTGTGCTATAAATTGAAATCCTTCAAATTTTTCTGCAATAGCATAGTTTTCTGTGCCTAAATTATGAAGAAGATAGTAGTCAAAGTATTCTGTCCCTGTTTTTTCAAGCTGTTCATTAAAAATTCGCTCTAAATCAGCCTTTTCTTTTAAATACATTGTTGGCATTTTTGTTGCAAGCTGGAAAATTTCACGTGAATAGCGTTTAACAAGTGCCTCTTTTATAGCACATTCACTTTTATAATTGTGATACATATATGCTGTGTCAAAGTATGTAAATCCTTTTTCAATAAATTTATCTACCATTTTGTTAAGTTCGTTGAAATTAATGTCTTCCTGATGAGACGGGTCATTTACAGGTAAACGCATAAAGCCAAAACCTAATTTTTTCATTATATTATACCTCCTTAATTTTATAAGAATATTATAACACCCGGAGCTTGGTTCAAGTCAAGTGTTTTATATAAAATAAACGTTGACTGAGAAAAATAAGTATGTATAATAAATATATAAGGTTGGCAAAGGTATTTTCTGTCAGCTTTTTTATTTAAAAAAGTTCTTGACTTGTAGTGTACTCTAAATTGTATAATAAAAAAAATAGTTAGGTGGTGTTTAATTTATGCATATGGCTGACGCTTTGGTATCACCTCCTGTTGCGGCAACAGCAGCAGTGGCATCTTTTGCTGTGGGAGGGTACTGTGTATACAAATTGAAAAAAGAAAATAGTCCTGAAAAAGTGCCTTTAATGGGTATTATGGGGGCATTTGTATTTGCTGCTCAGATGATTAACTTTTCAATTCCAGGAACAGGCTCAAGTGGTCATTTGTGCGGGGGGCTGTTGCTTGCTGCACTTTTAGGTCCCTATGGTGCATTTATATCAATGATGGCTATATTGCTGCTGCAGTGTTTGCTTTTTGCTGACGGCGGGCTTATGGCTTATGGGTGTAATTGCTGGAATATGGCATTTTATGCCTGCTTTTTTGGATATTACTGTATATATATTCCCATTATAAAAAAAGAATTTAGCAAAAAAAGAATCATTGCGGCAAGTGTTCTCGGGAGCATTCTTAGTTTGCAGCTCGGTGCTTTCAGCGTAGTAATTGAAACATTGTTGTCAGGGGTTACTAAGCTGCCTTTTACAGCTTTTGCTGCACTTATGCAGCCTATACATATTGCAATTGGTGCTGTTGAGGGTATAATAACAGCAGCTGTACTTATATTTGTATATAATACACGTCCTGAAATACTTGAAAAGGGCAGAGGAGAGGATAAATTTTCAATTAAAAAGCTTATTGCAGTTTTTGCTGTAATTACAATTGTGATTGGCGGAGGTTTTTCTCTTTATGCTTCTTCTTATCCTGACGGACTTGAATGGTCAATTGAAAATGTGACAGGAAACGAAGAGCTTGAGGCAGATGATGAAGTTTACAACACTATGAGCAGTATACAGAAAAAAACAGCTGTTCTTCCTGATTATTCATTTAAAAACTACAAGGGTGATGCGGGAACAAGTTTCAGCGGTATAATTGGTTCAGTGTGTGTATCTGCTGTACTTATTGCAGCGGCATATATTTTTAAATTTTACAGGAGAAAAGATATTCAGAATACAAAATAATATTTTTAAATGAAAAGCTGTATTGCTTAAAATATAATATAAGCAATATAGCTTTTTATTGTATAAAATTCAAATATATGTTAAAATAAAAATGAAAAGGAGGTGTTGTATATGAAAAAAATCAGTTTGATTTTATTGACAATAATATTATGTTTTGGTGTTAATATGTCTGTGGGTGCAGATACAAATACTTATAAAATTACAGTAAATAAATCTACTAATTGCGTAACTATATATAAAATAAATGAAGACGGCAAGTATGAACCATACAAGGCTATGATATGTTCTGTAGGTTCCAATAACGGCACACCTTCGGGAAGCTTCAGGACACAGGATAAATATAAATGGAGGCCTCTTTTCGGCAATGTTTACGGTCAGTATGCAACAAGAATAAATGGTAATATACTATTTCACTCTGTTTATTACAAAACAACAAGCCCGGACACACTTAAAACAGAGGAGTATAATAAGCTTGGTTATGCAGTATCTATGGGTTGTGTAAGACTTACTGCAGCTGATGCAAAATGGATATATGATAATTGTCCTGTAGGTACAGCTGTAAATATTGTGGACAGCGGAGCAGACCCTATTAAAAGACCTGAGGCTATTAAGCTCGGGAAAAATGCGAAATATCCAAATTGGGATCCAACTGACCCTAACCCTGAAAACCCATGGAAGAATGAAGGAGTGAAGTTTCATTATACAAGCCTTTATAAAACAGTAAAATCAAGTGATAAGCTTACTGCTGAAAAACTGGCCGGTGTTGTCAGATACGGTGTTACTGCTTATGATACAGCAAATAATCCTATAAATTATCTTCTTGCATATAATATTGAACCTACTACTCCCGGAAAATATGAAGTTAAATATTATGCAACAGATGTACTTGGAAATTATGGAGAAATAACAGGTTTTATTACTATTGAATGATGTTGATGATTTTGTAAAGTCATAGAAGAAAAGCAACAACTTTTAATATGGAGGATAAGTATGAAAAAATGGTATGATGAAGAATATGAATTTGAAATTGAAGTAACGGGATTTCTCCGCAGTGATCATACAGAAAGATATTGTCGTAACGGTGAGGAAGTTGGGGATAAATATACCTGTACATACGGCTGTCCTGTAAATACAAGCGGACAGGGGATTTGCTCCAAAGTAATGATGATTTTGTTTCCAATTATGGAAGCTGTCAGAAGCGGCGGTGATTTAGAAAACATAGGCGGCAGCGGCAGATTTAGTAAAGATATTGTATGTCCCGACGGCTGCGTAATGTTCAGGCTGACAGCAAAGAAACTTGGAAATGAGAATTTTTATAAGGGAAAGTTTTTTGAATAGTCTAGTCTATATTTATTAAAATTAATATTCGCAAAAGTTGAGATGTTTTACTATTGACAATTTTGCTAAGCTCTATTTGGAGTAAAATATTTTGTGGTTTAGTTAGTTTATAAATCTGAGAGTTTGAATTGACTGATAAATTTTAATTTGGCAGGCATATTAAATACAGTTTGTCAGGTATAAGGTGTATTTTACTATTGTTTTAATAAAGAATTATGTATATTAAAAATATATTATGGAATAATAAAATATAAGGTCAAAGTAAAAACAAAGTATAGTATATGTGATATTTGAGTAAAATATACAAATAGGAAAACTGCAGCTTTGGCTTGTATTTTCGATTTGAAAGAGGAGATAAGTTTGATTAATGCCTTATATTTTATGTTAGGAAGTATGTTTGGCGGTACAGTAGGTGTAGTTGTAATGTGTCTTGTGCAGGCAAATAAGAGAAATGAGCTATAATATTTACAAGTCAAGGAAAGCTGTCTGAATAAGACAGCTTTTATATTTTGATTAAAATTTTAAAGATGAAATAAATTGTTCGTAAGCGTCTGCCCATTCGTCAATTGGAAATGTTGCACCGCCATTTGTGCTTTTTAAAAGGTTGCTGCAGAGGGTTTCATTGAGAGCAAGAAGTTCTCCTATTGCTATGGGACAGCCATATTCTGCTGAAATATTGCAGAATTGTTCCATTGGCTCCTTTGAATTTTCAGTTGCAAGAAGCTTTGTTTTTAATTCATTGTCATTTAGTGCCATATTAAGTAATTTATCAAGTGCATCATTTATTGTCATAAAAATCACATCCTTACAAACAGTATAAAGCAGTGTTGTAAAATTTGCAATAAAAAAATTGCAGTTTTGTGATATAATGAAAATATAGATTAGAGCGGAGGAATAAAATGAAAAAAATAATAATTTTAATTATGTTTATGATTTTAACAGGCTGCGGAAATAAAGATGAAATAAAAAATGACAATATTGGAACATCCGTTACAGCAGAACCTCAAAGGGAAGAAAAAGACCAAGCAAAAGAAATTGTTGATAAAATGACAATTGAAGAAAAAGTTGGACAAATGTTTATTGTTATGCCTGAAGCCTTTGATAATACAGGGGAGGCAGTAACCGTGTTTTCTGACAATATAGGTGAAGGTATAAATAAATACAATGTCGGGGGAATAATATTATTTGCAAAAAACATAAAAGAACCGGAACAGACAAAAAAATTAATTAATAGTATACAAGGTTCATTAAAGTATCCTATATTTATTGCTGTAGATGAAGAGGGTGGAAGAGTTGCAAGAGTAGGTAATAATCAGAATATGAAAGTGCCTGTGATTGAACCAATGGCACAGGTGAGAGACAGTAATAGGGCTTATGAAATAGGGCTGACTATCGGTACATATTTAAGTGAACTAGGATTTAATCTTGACTTTGCTCCTGATGCTGATGTGCTTACAGATAAAGGAAATATTGAAATTGGTGACAGATCTTTTGGCGACAATGCCGAAAGGTGTGGCGAAATGGCTGCAGAGATAGTAAAAGGTTTACAGCAAAAAGGTGTATCTGCTGTACTGAAGCATTTTCCCGGACACGGAGGGACTGAAAGCAATTCTCATGAGGGTTTAAGTGAAAGTAAAAGAACACTTGAAGAAATGAGAAATGTTGAATTTATACCTTTTAAAATGGGAATTGAAGCCGAAAGTGATTTTGTAATGGCAGCACATTTGTCTGTACCGAATGTAACAGGTGAAAATACTCCTGCAACACTTTCTAAGTATATGATAACGGATTTACTTAAAAACGAGCTGGGATTTAAAGGTATTGTTGTATCAGATGCAATGAATATGGGTGCTATAGTTGAATACTTTGGGGCAGATGAAGCTGCTGTAAAAGCTGTTAATGCAGGAATTGACATATTGCTTATGCCTGAAAATCTTGACAGTGCATATAATGCTGTACTCAATGGGGTAAAAAGCGGTGAAATTTCAAAAAAAAGACTTGATGATGCTTGTTACAGAATTGTAAATATAAAATTAAAAAGAGGTATAATGAAACAGGACACCCCATAATAATTATGCGGTGTCCTTTAACTTTGCAGAAGTTAAAAATTTATTGCTTAAAAAAATTGTTTACTTGGCATCAATAACTTGTTTTGCCATTTCAATTAAATCATTCTTGTCTATTTCAGCTCCCATATCAAGGAGGTCATAAGTAATACCATTATCAACCCAGATTATATTTTGTGTTTTTTCTTCAGAAATTTTATCAGAGCCGTAGCCTATCATAAGTTTTCCGCTTTCTTCAAGTTTTTTATCTTCTTCTGTAACAACATAATCAGGAGGAACTGCCTTATAAGTATAGCTGCTGTAGTAGAGAGTTATACCTTTATAAGAAATTGGTTCACCTTTTGCGTCATTCTCTCTTACAACTTGTGATGTATTTAAATTAAGAATTCCCTTATCTGTTTCATAGTAAAAAGAAATCTCTTTTTGTGAACTGATTTCATTTCCTGCTTCATCAAGATCACTTGATTCAGAAGGCTGTGCTGATTTAAACTTATAACCCTGTAAATCTTCAACAAATTTAGGTGAATAATTTACTACTTTTTCAACTTCTGAAGAAGTTGGATAATGGTTAATTGCCTCTCTTTTGTCAGAGTGGGAGATTATCCCCCCCCCTAGACCGCTTGAAGCAATAACCCCTGTTGCAAGTGCAACTGTTAATAAAGCTGAAACTAATATAGTCTTTGGTGTAAATTTAAGTTTCTTCATATTTTCAATCTTCCTTTCTTCCTGCAACTGATGTTTTATTGAAGTAAGGAGGTCATCTGAAGCATTAACATCCTGAACTTTAATATCAAGAGCTTTTTTAATATCGTTATCTATTCTATTATTCATTGTATTACCTCCTTATTCAGTGATTTCCTTAATTTGCTTTTAGCTGTGAAAAGTCTTGACTTGACTGTACCCTCCAGACAGCCCATTGTTTTTGCAATTTCCTTAATTGTCATTTCATTAAAATAAAATAAAATTATTGTGGTTTTAAGTTTATTGTTAAGGTTATTTATTTCCTCGTACAGCCGGTCATATTTTTCATTTTTGAAATACTCATCACAAGCTGATGTATCCGTTGTTTGCGGCAATTCGTCAGCTAATATGCAGTATGTATCTTTTTTTGCGTGTTTCCAAGCTATGCGAGTGAGAATTTTAAAAAACCATGGCTTAAAAAAATCCGGATTTTTCAATGTATTGACAGATTTTATACATTGTACAAAGGTTTCCTGTACAACATCTTCTGCCGTAAAGCTGTTGGAGGTTATAAGATAGGCTGTTCTCAGTGCTTTTGCACTGTATTTATTGTAAAGCTCATCTATAGCACTTGTATCTCCAAGTTTAAGCTTTTCTATAACTTCATAGTCTTCCATATTATTCCTCCTTAGATGCGCATCTACTTATAAGAGGCATAAAGATAAAGAAAGGTTCAAAAAATTTTATCATATTTATAAAAAAAAATCTACAAAAAAATAATGTAAAGGATACTTGACATTTTTGTAAGTGTGTGATATAGTATGAGTGTAAAGCTAACTTTACATAATGTGAGGTGAAATATGAAAACAAGAATACAGGAATTAAGGAAAGAAAAAGGATTATCTCAGGAGAAATTTGCATCAGAACTTGGAGTAACTAGACAAACTGTAATTTCTCTTGAAAAAGAAAAGTATGTGGCATCACTGGAGCTTGCGTTTAAAATAGCAAGATTTTTTGAAAAAAGTATTGAGGAGGTTTTTATTTATGAAGAAGAATAGTTTTGCAGAGTTGCTGACAGGCAGGGCGGAGCTTAAAAGACAGTTTAAATTTCAAAGTTTGATATATTGTGTTTTAATTATCATTGGTATTTTATTTTGTATAATTGACATACAAAATACTAGTTTTGTTCAAAATCTTACAATGGAAGCCAGGGCTGTGCTGGAAGGATGCGGAAGTGTTTTTGTTATAGCTGGTGCTATAAGGTTAATAAAGAACATCAGAATACTAAAAAATGAAGAAATACTTAAAGCCTATGAAATAAGGATTAAAGATGAAAGAAATATTGCTATTCAAAAGAAGGCATTAAGTACAGCTGTAATAGTATGTATTTGGATAGGACTTGTTTTTGGACTTATTTACTTACCTTATAATGAAGTTGTTTCATATACAATTTTGTATTCAATATGTGTTTTGATGTTGGTTTACTTGATTTTTACTTATATTTTTAATAAGATTATGTAAAAAACATTGACAAAATATTTTATTTTATATATAATTGTAAATAGTGTGAAAACAGAAGGATAAGTAAATGTAGACTAAAGCTAAAGAGAGAATACGGTTGGTGAAAGTATTTGCAAAAGTTTATGTTGAAGCTACCTTTTGAGAGGGTACTCTCCTGTGTATGTTAATAGCATATCGTTTAATCTGCGTTAAAGATTTACAGAGATAGTGCAAGAAATAGATTTTGCATTAACCAGGGTGGTACCGTGAAATGTAATTATTTTGCCCCTGTAGCCTGATGGCTATAGGGGATTTTTTAATTGTAATGATTTTAATTAACTTTTTTTAGGAGGAAACATAAAATGAAATTTATGGGTGTAAATGAGATCAGAGAAAAATATCTTTCTTTCTTTGAAAGTAAGGGTCATTTAAGAATGGCAAGTGCTTCACTTGTGCCTCAAAATGACAAAAGCTTATTGCTTATTAATTCAGGTATGGCACCTTTAAAGCCGTTTTTTACAGGTCAGCAGATACCGCCTCGTAAGAGAGTGACTACTTGCCAGAAGTGTATAAGAACAGGTGATATTGAAAATGTAGGAAAGACTGCAAGACATGGCACTTTTTTTGAAATGCTGGGTAATTTCTCTTTTGGCGATTACTTTAAGCATGAGGCTATAGCATGGGCTTGGGAATTTTTTACAAAGGTTGTAGAATTGCCTGAGGACAGATTATATGTATCAGTATACCAAGACGATGATGAAGCTTATGATATTTGGAATAAGGAAATAGGTCTTGCCCCTGAAAAAATATTCAGAATGGGCAAAGAAGACAATTTTTGGGAGCATGGTGTTGGTCCATGCGGTCCATGTTCTGAAATATACTATGATAAAGGCGAAGAGTATGGCTGTGGAGAACCTGACTGTACTGTAGGCTGTGACTGTGACAGATATATGGAAATATGGAACCTTGTATTTACACAGTTTAACAAGGAAGATGACGGAACATACTCTGACCTTGACCATCCAAACATTGATACAGGTATGGGTCTTGAAAGAATTGCAACTGTTATGCAGGGTGTGAATTCTATATTTGATGTAGATACCGTAAAGGCAATAAGAGATGCAGTATGTAATATTTGCGGCAAGGAATACGGTAAAAATCACAAAGATGATGTTTCTATAAGAGTAATTACGGATCATGTGCGTTCAGTCACATTTATGACTGCTGATGGTGTGCTTCCTTCAAATGAAGGAAGAGGCTATGTTTTAAGACGTCTTTTAAGAAGAGCTGCAAGACATGGCAAGTTACTTGGCATTGACAGAAAGTTCCTTGCTGAATTATGCCAGGTTGTTATTGATAATTCAGGTAAGGCTTATCCTGAGCTTGTTGAAAAGCAGGATATGATTTTAAAGGTTTTGACAACAGAGGAAGAGCGTTTTTATGCTACCCTTGATACAGGTATGGCTATGCTTATGAGTAAGATTGAAGAACTCAAGGCTGAAAAGAAAACTGTACTTGGCGGTGAAGATTCTTTCAAAATGTATGACACTTATGGATTTCCTGTTGATTTAATGGAAGAAATTTTAGCTGACGAGGGATTTACTCTTGATGAAGATGCTTTTAAAGCTGAAATGGACAAGCAGAGAACAAGAGCAAGAAATGCCAGAGCAACAGACACATATATGGGTGCGGAGGAAACTGTATTCCATAAGCTTGACCCTGCTATGTCAACTGAATTTGTTGGTTATGATAATCTGGAATATGACGGTAAAATTCTTGCTGTTGTAGTTGATGATGAAATTGCAGACACAGCAAAGGCCGGTGACAAGGTTTCAATAATAGCTGACAAAACTCCTTTCTATGCTGAAATGGGCGGACAGTCAGGTGACAGCGGTGTGATAACAGGAAATGGTCTTAAAATTGAAATTGACGATTGTACAAAGTTTGGCGGTAACAAGTTTATTCATTCAGGCAAGGTAATTGAGGGAAGTGTAAAGGTTGGTGACAATGTTACACTAAGCGTAAACAGTGCACAGAGATTATCAACTGCCAGAAATCATACTGCAACTCATATATTACAGGCTGTATTAAAAGAAGTGCTGGGCGGACACATTGAACAGGCAGGTTCTTTTGTAAATAAGGATAGATTGAGATTTGACTTTACTCATTTTGAGGCTATTGACAGAGAAACATTAAGTTTGATTGAAAAGAAAGTTAATGAAAAGATATTGGCTGCACTTCCTGTTGAGGTGAAGGAAATGTCTATTGAAGAGGCTAAAAAAACAGGTGCAACAGCTTTATTTGGTGAAAAATACGGTGAAACTGTAAGGGTTGTAAATATTGGCGGATATTCAGTTGAATTCTGTGGTGGTACGCATTTGACTAATTCTGCATACTGCGGTACATTTAAACTGGTATCTGAAAGCGGTGTTGCAGCCGGCGTAAGAAGAATTGAGGCTCTGACAGGAGCAGGTGCTCTTGCTTTCTATGATGAGGCTGAATTTATGTTAAAGAGTGCAGCTGAAGCTTTAAAAACTGCTCCTGCTGATTTAGCCAAGAGAATTAATCATCTTGTTGAAGAAAACAAGAAACTTTCTAAGGAAATTGAAAGCTTAAAGGCTAAAATGAGCGGCGGACTTGTAGATGAAATTATTAACGGTAAAGTTAATATAAAAGGTGTAGATGTGGCTTGTGCCGAAGTTAAAGGTCTTGATATGAATGCTTTAAGAACAATGGGAGACCAGATTAAGGATAAGATGAACGGTATTATTGTTCTTGCAAGCGGTGAAGGTCAGAAGTGCAGTTTTGTTGTAATGTGCGGTGACGAGGCTGTTAAGGCAGGAGCAAATGCAGGACAGATAGTAAAAGCAGCTGCAACAGTATGCGGCGGAGGCGGCGGAGGCCGTCCTAATATGGCACAGGCAGGCGGAAAGGACGCAAGTAAAATTGCGGAAGCTCTTGAAACTGCCAAGACAACTATTGAGGGTATGATAAAATAATATGGAAGAAAGTTTAGCTTATAAAACAAAGCAAATAATTAAAAAGTACGAATTTAACTTTAAAAAGAATTTTGGTCAGAACTTTCTTGTTGATGAGAGAGTTCTTGACAAAATTGTAAATGCAGCAGATATAAATGAAAATGACCTTGTTATTGAAGTCGGACCTGGAATAGGTACACTTACACAGGCTATGGCTAAAAGAGCAGGTAAGGTTGTATCTGTTGAAATAGACAAAACTCTTGTGCCTATCTTAGGCGAGCTTTTAGAAGATTATAACAATGTAGAAATCATTAATGAGGATATTCTGAAGGTAGATATAAATGAAATAATTGCAAGGCACCCCGGAATGTCTGTAAAAATGGCTGCAAATCTGCCCTATAATATTACTACTCCAATAATAATGGGCATACTTGAAAAGCATATTCCTATGGAAAGCCTCACTGTAATGATACAAAAAGAGGTTGCTTACAGAATGAATGCAAAGCCGTCTACTAAGGATTATGGTTCACTTTCTCTTGTGACACAGTATTACTGTGAGCCTTATCTTGTAGCAAATGTGCCTCAAAATTGTTTTATGCCGAGGCCTAATGTGGATTCTGCTGTTATAAGGCTTAATATATTAAAAGAGCCTAAAGTAAAGGTATCCGACGAGCAGTTTATGTTTGACTTTATTAAGGCCGCTTTTAGTCAAAGGAGAAAGACCCTTGTAAATTGCATATTCAGCGGCGGTCTTACTAAACTTAATAAAGAAGAACTTGGCAAAGTGCTCAATGAGCTGGGATATGATGAGAGGGTGAGAGGCGAAAGCCTTACTCTTGAAGATTATGGAGTATTAAGTGAGAAATTCAGAAGTTTTAAAAAAGCTGAAAAGTAAAAGCAAGAGTTAGTATTAAGTGATGAAAAAGGTAAAAAGTAAAAGCATCTTGAAAATAAAATTTATTTTTTACCTATTTCTTATAATTTTAATAAGAGTAATTTTACTTGTTTACCCATATATTTTATTCATAGCAAGTACACTCAAATCATATATTAAATAAGACTTAAATTTACAAATGGAGGTACTTATTTAATTATGGCTTATTCAAGAGTATTTATAGCGTTAAAACAAAGCTGTCAGGAGTATGCAAAGGATGTAAGGGGCTCCGTAGGCCGATGTATAATTGAATTAAGAAATGGTGCAGGCAGACTGATTTTACAGGCACAGGGGCTTAGGAGCGACTGCGATTACAGAGTTTGCATTTTGAACAGGGATACGTATGCAGAGGTAAGCAGACCATTATATGTAGACGGTACAGGCAAAGGTGAAGTAAAGTGGGAATTTTCACCTAAGGATATAGGTATAGAGGTATCGGATATAAAGGCTGTGGCTGTGTTGGTTAAAGACAAAGCTCCTTTGATTGGATTTGTTGAAGGTGAGTACAACTGGCAGAATTGTCTAATGGCAAAAAATACAGAACCTGTAAAAAGTGAAGAGGTTAATTGTGCAAAGGTAGAGGCTGCTGTAGCAGAAGAGCAAAGTACAGATAAAGCTGAAACTATCATTACTGAAAATAATAATGAAAAGGAAAAGCTTATTTACATAATAAATGAATTTGATAAAGAAATAGATGAGATAAAAGAATACTCTAAAATAGGAACAGCAGAGGGTGAAAAATATCTCTTTTCAAGAGAGCAAGTAAAACCGTTTGGTGATGATAATATATGTTGGGTTAAAGTAAATACAAAGGAACTGTGTCTTGTTAAAGCTTTGTGGAAGTATATAAATAATCCTTTTGTAATAAAAGGATGCAGAGATTACAAACATTTGCTGCTGGGTAAGTCTGAAGATAACTATTATTTAGCTATTCCAAGCAGATATGACAAGGAATATAAGCTGGAAGCAATGGCACAAGGATTTAATGAAGTTAAAAATACAGATAATAAGCCCATTGAACAGGGTGGATTTTGTTATTATATTTTAAAGTGCTAGAATGATGAAAGGGTTTTGAAAATGCGTATAAGAAAAAAGCCTTGGGCTGAAAAGGAACTTGCTGAAAATAAGGCCTTTATAGATAATCCCAGGGAATTTAAAGGTAAATGGAATGGGGTTTTTAAAAATAATAATCCTATTCACATTGAAATTGGATGCGGGAAGGGTAATTTCATAAGTGAAATGAGCAAATTGAACCCGGATATTAATTATATTGGTATAGAGAGAGAAGAACAAATCATAGTATCTGCTTTAAAGAAAAGCAGAGAACTGGAAACAGGAAGCAATGTAAAGTTCTTTTGCGAGGATGTTGTAAATTGCCTTGATATTTTTGAACAGGGTGAAGTATCAAGAATATATACCAATTTTGCAGATCCCTGGCATAGGAGAAGAAAATGGGCTAAAAGGCGTCTGACTCATAGAAATTTTCTGGACTTATATGAAAAGCTGTTTGGCGATAAGGGCGGAGAAATTTTTATGAAAACAGATAACAAAGTTCTTTTTGAATTTAGCCTGAATGAAATTGCTGATAAAGGATGGAGACTGCATAATATTACACTTGATTTACACAATAGTGATTATGAAGGAAATGTAATGACTGAATACGAAAGGAAGTTTTCTGAGCAGGGTATGCCTATATACAGATTAGAAGGATACTATAATAAAAAACCTGAATAAAAAGTTAAAAAGAGTCAGTTAATGGCTCTTTTTTTGTATGTTAAACAATTATACTGGAAAAAAATTAATATTAATGTTATAATGTAACTAATCCGAAGGAAAAGTAAGCTTGCTTACAATTTCCGAGGATTAGTTACTGAGGCAAAAGCCGAAGTAGTTATATTCCTTGCGAAGCAAGGCAGCTATACGAAGTATAGCAGTCGGAACAAAGTTGCGAAATATAACAAGGAGTAGGAAAATAAACTTGCTTACAATTTCAGAGGATAAGTTAGAGAGGCGAAAGCCGAAGTAGTTATATTCCTTGAAAAGCAAGGCTGATATGTAAATTAAATGGAAATTAAGTATGTAAAATTTGCTATAGTATTTAATATGTTTTTTTGAAAACTTGAATTAATATTTTTGATAAAAGATTCGTTTTTAAATATAAAAGTTAAGTTATTGTTAGTATTTGGATAATTTTGATTTTGTGATATTTTTATGGGGGAATATATAATGAAGAAGAAATATTTGTTTTTAATTATTTCAATTTTGTTTGTATTTATTATGTTTGCAGGGAATATTTACGGTCAAGGTCATAAGACCGTTAGAGTTGGGATTTTTAATCTGGGCGAATTTCAAAGTATAGACAAGCATGGTCATGTATGGGGCTATAATATAGATTACTTAAATGCCATTGCAGTACAGGCTCATTATAAAATTGAGTATATAGATACAGGCAATTTAACTAATGGTGTTGATATGCTTGATAGGCGGGAAATAGACCTTTTGGCACCGCTGCAAGCAAGTGAAAAATATAATGGAAAATTTGAATTTGCATTGCAGCCTATGTGTTACGAATATGGGGCTGTATATGTTCTAAACGATAAGTTTGATATAGATTATGAAGATTATAAAAGTATGTCAAAATTAAAATATGGTGCAGTAAAAGAATCAGGCTTTTCAGATGATTTTATTAATCATTATTGTGTTAAAGCAGATTTTAAACCGGATATTAAGTATTATGGAAATACAACTGAAATGTTTGATGCATTAAATGAGGGGGAAATTGATGCAGTTGTAACTAATGTTATGTTTTATAACAGCAAATTTAAACTGCTGGCTCAATTCAGTCCATCACAGGTATTTTATGCTACATATAAAGATAATACAAAACTTATAGGTGAAATAAATACTGCTATGGAAGATATAAAGATGAATAATCCCGAGTTTGAAATTAATCTTCTTCAAAAATATTTTCCTCAGTATAGTACTGTAGTCCTTAGTTATGATGAAAAACAATATTTAAAAACTTTACCGGTTATAAATGTCGGTTACAGGGCATCTTATGCTCCTATAGGATATACCGCAGATAATGGGGAGTTTGCAGGAACTACAAGAGAAATACTTGATTATATAGCAGAAAATCTTAATATTAAGTTTAATTATATACCTTTGTACGGTACGGCTATAGAAGAAGATGATATTAAAAGTAAGGAAATAAATGTTGTATGTGATGTTGTATATAATGATGTAAATCTTAGTATTAATAATATGTCACTTAGTTTACCTTATATTGAATCAGAAAATGCAATTGTAACACAGAATAATATAGAATTGTTTAATGAGGATAATCTAAAAATTGCAATATCTACAGGTTCTAAGACATATGAAAAAGCGTTGAAAAAGAAGTTTCCAGGCAGTATGTTTATAAATTATGAGACTGTCAAGGAATGTTATGATGCAGTATTAAAGGGAGAGGCTGATTTGCTTCTTCAAAACAGGCATATTGTTGATATGTTTTTATCAAGACCGATGTATGAAAAGCTTAGTACTATACCTGTAAGCGATATAAAAGATGATTTGTGTCTGGCAACTATTATATTTAATGATGCTGATTTTGAAACAAATACTTTGCTTGATGACAGCCGTTTTATATCTGCTGTTGATAAAGCTATTAGAAAGATTGATAGTAATAAATTAAATTCTATTATATTGTCTGAAACAGCGAAAGTAAACTACAGCAATACGGCAATAGATATATTATATAAGTACAGATATCCTGCTTTTATTATTGTTATTTTAATAATGCTGTTAGTTGTACTGATAAGTGATTCAAATATGAAGATTGCAAAGCAAAGAGATGATTTAAGTGAAAAAAATGAGATGCTTTCAAAAGCTATTGTTGAGGCTGAAAAAGCCAACATGGCAAAAAGTGAGTTTCTTTCAAGAATGAGTCATGAAATAAGAACACCTATGAACGCTATAATAGGAATGGCTGAACTTGCTATGTATGAACAGCCTAAAGCAGAAGTAGGAGATTATCTGAGTAAAATTAATTCATCAAGTCAGTATTTGCTTTCTCTGATAAATGATATACTGGATATGAGCAGAATAGAAAGCGGGAAATTTGAATTAAATAAAGAGTGGGTCTATCCTGAAGAAATTTTAAATACATGTATTGAAATGATTAAGCCGCTTATGGAGCAAAAAAAGATTAATTTTATTTATCCTAAAGTTAATTTTAATCACAGGTACCAGTATTATGTGGATAAAATGAGATCAATTCAAATACTTATGAATATTTTAAATAATTCGTATAAGTTTACTGATGAAGGTGGTATAGTAACATTAAAAATTGAAAATGTTGAGCAGGATAAAGCTAATAATTATGCAGTTGACAGGATTATAATATCTGATACCGGATGCGGAATGAGCAAGGAGTTTTTAGAAAAAATGTATGAACCTTTTGCTCAGGAAAGCGGGAATTCATATAAAAAGTCAGTTGTAGGCAGCGGTTTGGGACTTTCAATAGTTAAAAATATTCTGAAAGTAATGGGCGGGAGTATAAATGTTAAAAGTGAAAAGGGAAAGGGTACAGTCGTTACTATAAATTTTCCATATAACTACAGAAAGAAGCCGCAGGATGAAAATAGGAAAAATGAAATTGACTTAAGAGTTTTAAAGGGTAAGAGAGTTTTAATTGCAGAGGATAACCTTGTTAATACACAAATTGTGAGCAGACTTCTTGAGAATAAAGGTATGGTTGTTGATTGTGCAGATAATGGTAAAACTGCGGTTGATAAGATAAAGGATATGAAAGAAAATACTTATGATTTAATTTTGATGGATATTAGAATGCCGGTTATGGATGGTATTGAAGCAACTGAGGCTATAAGAAAGATGGGTATCAATATTCCAATCTTAGCATTAACAGCAGATGTATTTTCAGGTAATGAAAAAAATTCAAAGCTTGCGGGAGTAAATTCATATCTTACAAAACCAATTGAGCCAAATAAGCTGTATAGTGAGATTGCTAATTTAATATCATATAAGTAAAGCAATAATATATATAATAATTGAAGTAAAGCTTACTGGTAAATAGGTACATATTAAAAATGGTGCGGCATAATAACATTTATGCAGCACCATTTTTGTTGATGTAATAAAATTATTTGAAGGGAAAAGAAACTTGCTTACAATTTTTATAGACAAGTTAATGAGACATAAACTGAAGTAGTTATATGCCGTGGAAATCAAGACGTTATGCAAAGCATAACAGTTGAAACAAAGTTTATTTATATAGCTTATCTGTATTTGCTATACATATAATTTAATCTGGCCGCGTGATTTTGTTCATCTGTTATAATTTCTGTTAGATAATTTTTTAGCTGAGGATTTTCAAGAGCAAAGAGGATCGGTCTATATGCCTCAACACCGCCTAATTCACCAGCTATAGATTTAGTAAGATTTTCTGTAAGTTCTGGTGAGACCTTTTTGTATTCAACATTCTCAGGTGTAAATGTTTTATCTGTCAGTTTTTTATATATATCATTAAACATTTCGAGATGTTTTTTTTCGTCAAGGCTCATTTGTTCAAGAATTTTTTTATCGTCAATATCTCTTACAGTGTTAGCAAGGTCTGAATAATATTTATTATCGATCATTTCATCTTTAATGGCATCTTTTATCAGCTCTAAAATATATTTGTTAGAATACATAGCAAAATCTCCTTAAGGCTTTATATATCTATATGATTTAGTTTGCCTATTTGTGAATAAAAAAATGTCGATATTTACACAAAAATAGCCCACAATAAATATGGTAAAATTTGGTAAATATGGTATAATTATAACATAAACTTTAGGAGGCGATAAAATGAGAGGTCAAGAATATACTTGCGGCAACAGACTTGTTTATTTACCTGTAAATAAGATTTTGCCTAATCCGTATCAGACCCGTTCAAATTTTGATAAAGGAAGTATAGATGAACTTGCAAAGTCAATAAAAAATTACGGTGTTTTACAGCCAATAGGTGTAAGACTTATAAATAAAAGGGTTTATGAGCTTATATTTGGTGAAAGACGTTTAATGGCCTGTAAAATAGCAGGAATTGACAGTATTCCCGCTATACTTACAGAAATAGGCGACAGAGAGGCAGCAGCCTTAACTATAGCTGAAAACATACATAGAAAAAATCTTCACTACGTCGAACTGGCTGAATCTGTTAATATATTATTTAAGGGTTTTGGATATAACGAAGATGAAATTTCTCAGATACTTACTATGCCTGTTAAAGAAATTGAAGAATACATAGAGTTAAATTCTTTTAACAGAGATGTGAAGGCTATGCTGATAAGAAAGAATATTACAAGAGAGCAGGCAGAAACTTTGCTAAAAACAAAAGACAGTGAGATACAAAAAAATATTATAGAAAAGGTAAGTGAATATAAATTGAATAAGGAAAAAACAGAAATACTTGTAAACAGTGCTATAAATGAACAAATGATAGGAACAGTTGAAACAAAACACAGAAATATAAAAAAGAAATTTACTGACCTAAGGTTGTTTACAAATACATTGAAGCAGGCTATAAATTTAATGAACGAATCAGGAGTTACCAGTAACTATGAAATAGAAAAAGATGAAGACAGCTATAAGATTTGTATAAACATTAATGTTTAAAAAATAGAATTAAGATACAGAAACAATAGTAAGACATATAAAGTGATATTTAAAAATCAAAGAATATAATATAAAAGAGCATATTTTTTATCAGTAATAAATTTTGTAATTTATTATTTATGAAACATTTAAAAAGAAAGTATTTGTTTGAAAAGTAAGGCGAAAGAATTAACTGTCTTTATCAAATAAGCATAAAATTTAGCTTGACTTTGTAAAAAAAGAGGTATAAAATAAGTAATGCAATGGGGGTTAAGACATAAGTGTTTTAATTCCCCATTAATTTTTTGCCGTTGGGGGTTATATTATGTCATTTATTGCAGGACTTTTTGAAGGAGATTATGGATATTTGGCTACATTGGCTATTATCCTTTTGTCAACTAAGGTGCTTGGACTGGCATCAAGAAAGGTACATATGCCGGCGGTAGTCGGTGCTTTATTGGCAGGTATTATATTGGGACCGTCATGTTTTGGGGTTGTAAGCCAGACAGATTTCTTAGGGAAAACTGCAGAAATTGGCGTTATTATTCTTATGTTTTTATCCGGTCTTGAAACAGACCTTGAAGAATTAAAGGAAAATGGTATTGCTTCCTTTATCATTGCACTTATTGGTGTTATTGTTCCGCTTGTTGGCGGAGGACTTACATATTATATTATGAATCCTGAGGGTGAAGCCTCAATAAATTTGCTCAAGGCAATTTTTGTTGGTGTTACATTAACGGCTACATCAGTTAGTATAACAGTTGAAACATTAAGAGAATTGGGTAAACTTTCAGGAAGAATGGGTACTACTATTTTGGGTGCTGCCGTAATTGATGATATTATTGGCATTGTTGTTTTGACAGCCATTACAAGTATGAGCGGTGGTTCTGATGTATCATTATCTATTGTTCTTTTAAAGATTTTATTATTCTTTATATTTGTTTTTGTAGTAGCTGTTGCTGTATTTACAGTAAAGAGAAAAATATTGCGTAATATAAGAATGAGAAGAAGAATATCAATTTATGTTTTGGCATTTTGTTTTATATTAAGTTTTTGTGCTGAAAAGTTCTTTGGTGTTGCTGATATTACAGGTGCATATTTTGCCGGTGTTATCTTATGTAATTTTGGTGCTAAGGAGTACATAGATCAAAGATTTGATATTTTAGGGTATTTGTTCTTTTCACCTATTTTCTTTGCAAGTATAGGATTAAAGACTAATTTGACAGAATTGGTTGCCAATCCACATATTATTACATTTGCATTTATACTTTTGGCAGTTGCAATTCTTTCTAAGATTATAGGCTGTGGTATTGGCGCAAAGCTATGTAAGTTTGATAATAAAGATGCTTTGTCAATTGGTATAGGAATGGTATCAAGAGGTGAAGTTGCACTTATTGTTGCACAAAAGGGTGCAAACTGCGGGCTTCTTGAATCAAATATGTTTCCGGCAATTGTATTTATGGTTATTGTAACTACTCTTATTACTCCTGTACTTCTTAAATTGATTCTCTCAGATAAAAAGAAGACAGTGGTACAAAGTTAATATTGATATAAAAACAGCGAATTCAGAATCAAGATTTTATACTGAATTCGCTGTTTTTGTATTAGTTAATAATTTTATTAATAGCTTTTGGGATAGCTCTTGAAATATCTAAAGCAAGAAGGCTGTAAGGAGAACTTTCTTGCTCTGCAAGTTCCGCAGCCTTTCCATTTATATAAGCACCTAATGCAGCTGCGTCAAATGCTTGAAGCCCTTGTGCCATAAGTCCTGCAATTACACCTGTGAGGGAGTCCCCGCTGCCGCCTTTGCTCATTGCTGAAGTGCCTGTTGTATTTATGCACACTTTGCCATTGGGTGAAGCTATTATACTATGAGCATCTTTTAATACAACTACAGTATTATACATAACAGCATATTCTTTAGCAGTTGTTATCATATTTTCTTTTATATAATTAATATCTAAGCCTGTCAGACGTGACATTTCTTTTATGTGAGGGGTTATAACTGAAGTATATGACTTTAAACTTTTGTTTTGAGCAATTATATTCAAAGCATCTGCATCGGCTATGACCGGTACCTCAGCGTTATTTAAGGTATATTCAACAAGCTTAATGCTATCAGGGCTTACTCCAAGCCCCGAACCTATTGCAATAACGTTGCCATAGTCTAAATTGAGATTTTCCCTTAATGTTGTTACTGCTTCAGGCAATGAATTGTGTATTACATCTATTACATGAGATGTTGAACACACGTTGACAAGACCACATCCTGTTTTATAGGCTGATAAAGCATTTATAACAGCGGCACCTGCCATTGTGTCACTGCCTGAAATAAACAGAACTTTGCCATAAGTACCTTTATTAGAACTTGTGATGCGCTTTGGCAAAAGCAATGACGGTTTGTCAATGACAAATGTATTATAATCGGTTATATAAGGGACTCCTATATTTTTAACAATAAGCTGTCCTATGTGAGAATATGCAGGGTATAATAAAAGTCCTGTTTTAGGTAAATGAAAAGTAACAGTAATATCTGCATTTACAGCGATGCCGTAATCATTACCTGTATCTGAATTTACACCTGTAGGACAGTCAACAGAAACAATAAATTTCCCCTTATTTATAAAATTTACAAGTTCAATAAATTTATCGTTTAATTTTCTTGAAAGTCCTGTACCTATTAGTGCATCAACAATAATATCATAGTCTGAAATATTTATGTTTTCTATGCTGTAGGAAATATCTGCATTGTAGTTTTGAAGTATTTCAAGATTTTTAAGGCAATCAGGTGTGGCTTTCTCTTTTTCTCCTATAAAAATAACCTTTGTTTTAATATTATTTGTAATCAATAATCTGGCTATTGCCAGCCCGTCTCCGCCATTATTACCTTTGCCTGCAAAAACCAACACATTTTCAGGGTTATGTTCAAGTATAACATCAGAAGCCCCTTTTGCTGCGTTCTCCATTAATATAATTGAAGGAATACCTTTTTCTTCAATAGCAATACGTTCAGCCTCTTTCATTTCGGTGTTACTTAATATATACATAACAATCACCTCAACCGTCAATTACAGCAAAAGCAACAGCGTTGTCTTTACTGTGGGATATTGAAATACAAACAGTTCCGCCTATTGAGTTAATAATATCTTTTGCTCCGCCATATAGATTTACATAGGGTTTGCCGTAATTATCTCTTAATATTTCAATTTCAATAGGCAAGGCGTAGATAAATGGTTTCAATTCCTTGTCC
>CAJKOJ010000008.1 GCA_905201505.1 uncultured Eubacteriales bacterium
TTTTCTCATAGTCATAAAATATATTTGGGAGATAAAACTCCTGGGGATTTGTTACAATATCGCTTATGCTGAATTGGCTGTTATATCCTTTAAGGTTAAGATATATACCATAAAATGAAGGTTTGGTATTATCTTTTGAGATTAAAATATATGTATCCTCAGGAATATCAAGCCCTATATGATAAACTTCGTTTTCATATTTTGTAACTTGTGTTTTAGGTGCTTCTGTTGCATAGACTGAAAGTGATGAAAATGTAAGTAAAGCAACGGAAGTAATTGTAATTAATCTTTTGAAAATCATAAGTACCCTTTCTTTTTTGTTATTAAAATAATCATATTATAGGTGACAAGTTATAGTAATAAATGTGCTGCTGATACGCGGGCAGTTTTGTTTTAGGATGTCAAATAATATATGATATGGCATATAAATATGTTTGCTATTTTTAATGCGGTCTCCACAATATAGTATCATATGAAACATATATTGTTTTAAATATTTTATCATACGCTGTTTTGTTATAAAATTCTGAGTCAATTTTTACAAAACCAATTAACTGATGATACATTAATAAATTCCTTAACATAAAATCTAAATCCTTAAAACTTGAAGCATTGTAAAAATATTTCTCCATAAGTTTTCCATTATTTAAATTTATATCTAAATAGTATATTTTTGGAGACTTATTTGTATCCTTATCTTTTAATGCAACTTTCATAAATTGGCTCTTATTATACATAACTAAAATTTCTCTTACATACTTCATATATTCTTTGTCTGCTTCACTTTTTATTAAAGAGGATTCACTTCGAAATAGATTCTTATTTTCTTTATCTGAATATTCATCATCAAGTCTTGGTTCGATATTAGCTTTAAGCAGAGGTGACACATCGGAAAAATTATATTTTTCTTTAAAATTATATGAGTAACTAATATTATTATCTTTGGATTTGTACAAAAGATTGTTTTTTAGGTCATAAATATCAACGCCGGATTTTAATATTATATTTGTTTTATCCGGTATAGTTATCATATTAGATTCTATACGGGTTTTATGATCAATGTTAAAGGAAAGATGATCAAAAACTCTTTGCCCTCCCGTATATGTAAGTTCTTTGGTCTTTGTGTTATAACGGTAACACTGTAAATATCCTTCTATAGCATCATCAGAAAGAGATATAGTATATTGTTTTTTCTCTTTTATACTGCTAAACAAAGGGAAAAAGCCGTTGTCTTCCGGGTTTAAATTTAATTTTTCTATGTCATTCAGAGAAACTGCATAGCAGTTTTCGAGACAGAGAATGTCGTTTCTGGAATAAGAATTAGGAAATCTGCCGTAATAAGATATATCAATACAAGTATTGTTCTCAAAATATAGTGAGTTTAAAAGGATACCTTCGTTATCTGCTATGGTAGTATCCTGAGCTTTAAACCCCTCCAGGGTTTCAAAGTAGTGGGGATATACATAGTCATCCTCGGTGCCATATAATAATTTGGTTTTTTTCTTTAAACTTGCTTTTGGACCTAAATTGTTTGTATAAACTCCTACAAAGGAAGGCTTTGATTTATCCTTTTGTATAAGTATATAGCTGTCAGCGGGAATATCATAACCAATATAATAAAGGTCGTTTTCATATTTTACGAAGTTTGTTGATTGTTCATCAGCAAATGCTGTCAGTGCAGGAAAAGCAAGAATTAAAACTATAACAGTGGCAATAAGTTTATTTAGTTTCATAGTTAAACCCCCTCTTTTGTTAATATAATTATATTTAGAGCACAAATTACAGTAATAATATAATGTATAAAAAATCAATTTATATTTAGTGCTATTATAATATATAATACTTATGAAATATATGTTGTTACACTATATTTTTTTGATCATATATTAATTGGTACAAATTAGGTGCTTCGTTCTTATAAAATGCATCGTCAATCTTTAAAATTATACTAAACTGATTGGATATTAATAAATGCTTTAACAAAAAATCTAAATCCTTAAAGCTTGAAGCATTGTAAAAATATTTGTTCATAAGTCCTTGAGTGTATCCACTGTGGCTAAAGTGCCGTTTATTATAAATACCTAAAATTTCTCTTGTGTATTTTAAGTATTCTTTGTCTGCTTCGGTTTTAATCAAAGTAGGTTTACTTTGAAATAAATCTCTGTTTTCTTTATCTAAATAGTTATCTTCAAATCTAACTTTAATATTAACTTTAAGCATTGGTGATACATCAGAAAAATTATATTTTTCTTTAAAGTCATAGGAGTAACTAATTTTATCACCTTTGGTTTCATATAAAAGATTATTATCACGGTCATAAATATTAACGCAAGATTTTAATATTATATTTGTTTTTTCCGGTATGGTTATTGAGACTGTTTCGGTCTTAGTTTTGCGGTTGGAAGATGAATTATGGTTAGACGCTAAACTAGTAAGTTCTTTTGTTGTTGTATCATAATGATAACAAAGTAAACTGCCAGATGTAGCGTTACCAGATGGAGATATATTATATTTTCCCATCTCTTTTATATTACTTAATAAAGGGAAAAAGCCATTGTCTTCCGGATTTAAATTAAGCTTATCTATGTCATTAAGAGAAACAGCATAGCAGTTTTCAAGGCAAAGAAAGTCATTTCTGGAATATGAATACGGATACTTGCCGTAATAAGATATATCAATACAAGTATTGTTCACAAAATATAGTGAGTCTAAAAGGATACCTTCGTTGTCTGTTACAGTATTATCCGGGGTTACAAACTCTTTATATCTTTCAAAGAAGTGGGGGTATATATAATCATCTTCGGTACCGTATGATAATTTATTTTTTTTCTTAAAGCTTGCTTTTGGACCTGAATTATTTGTATAAACTCCTACAAAGGAAGGCTTAGATTTATCCTTTTGTATAAGTATATAGCTGTCAGCGGGAATATCATAACCAATATAATAAAGGTTGTTTTCATATTTGACGAAGTTTGTCGATTGTTCATCGGCGTATGTTGTAAATGTTGGAAAAATAAGAATTAAAGCGAAAACTGCAACGATAAGTTTATTTAATTTCATAGTAAAACCTCCTCTTTATATTATAATGTAATTGTATCATATTGTATCTAATAATACAATAAGTTAAATATAAGATTATTCGTTTTTAAGGTAAAAAAACCCCTGTCAAAAAAAGACAGGGGGGATGCTGTTTAAAATTATAATTACTTATTTTTATTTGCTCTTTCCATCATTAATGCTCTAACCTTTAATGGTAAGCCCATAAGTGTAATAAAGCCTTCTGCATCTTTATGTGAATAATGGTCACCTGTTGTAAAGCTTGCCAAATCATCACTGTAAAGGCTATATGGTGACTGAACGCCTGCACTGATAATATTGCCCTTATAAAGCTTAAGCTTTGCTGTACCTGTAACATATTCCTGTGTTACATCAACAAAAGCTGCAAGAGCTTCTCTTAAAGGAGTAAACCATTCACCTCTGTAAATTAAGTCAGCATACTTAATTCTTATAGTTTCCTTATAGTCTGTAGTTGCTCTGTCAAGGCAAAGATATTCAAGATCTCTGTGTGCTGCATAAAGTATAGAGCCGCCCGGAGTTTCATATACGCCTCTTGACTTCATACCAACTACTCTGTTTTCTACAAGGTCAGTAATACCGATACCGTTCTCACCGCCGATTTTATTGAGATATGTCATTAATTCAAGGGGTTTAACTGCTTTGCCGTCAAGGGTAACAGGAATACCTTTTTCAAAGCCGATTTCAACATATGTAGGAGTATCAGGAGCCTTTTCAGGTGATACACCAAGTTTTAAAAGATTTTCAAAATCAGGCTCGTTCGCAGGATTTTCAAGATCAAGACCTTCGTGGCTTATGTGCCAAAGGTTAGAATCTCTTGAATAAGAATCTTCCTTTTTCATAGGAACTTCAATGCCTCTGTCAACAAGGTACTGAATTTCGTCTTCTCTTGACTGAAGTGTCCATTTATCATCTCTCCATGCAGCAATTATCTTTAAATTAGGAGCAAGAGCTTTTATGCCAAGTTCAAATCTGATCTGGTCATTACCTTTGCCTGTAGCACCGTGGCAAATTGCATCAGCACCCTCTTTAAGAGCAATATCAACAAGTTTTTTAGCAATAAGAGGACGTGCAATTGATGTGCCGAGAAGATACTTATCTTCATATACACAGCCTGCCTTTACCATTGGGTAAATATAGTCTGTAATAAGTTCTTCCTGAACATCTTCTACATAAATCTTAGAGGCCCCCTGCTTAATAGCTCTCTCTTCAAGACCTGAAGTTTCTTTGTTTGTTAAACCAACATTAATACAAGCAGCAATGACTTCTGCATCATAGTTTTCCTTTAACCAAGGAATAATTACAGAAGTATCAAGACCACCGGAATAGGCAAGTACAACTTTCATATTATTTTCCTCCATAAATTATATTTTATTTGATTGTTTTATTGTATCACTCATACAACAAATATGCAAGAGATTTTTTAATAAAAATACATATTTTTATGTTTTTTGTGAATTTTTATAAATATATCTTGCATAATATACAAAATGGGTGTATAATCATAAAATCTTAAAAAACAAAAAAGTAAGCAGTATTTGTAAATTTATTATCTTTGGTATTTATAAAATAATAAAAAACACTGTACAATTATGAAATTTAGTATTAAAATGATAAAATAAGATTTTTGGAAAAATTATGCTGGAAAATATACAGGGAGGTTTAAAATGATTAAGGTTGGTATTATAGGTGCTACAGGTTATGCAGGTCAGGAGCTTGTGAGAATAATTACACAGCATCCTGAAGCTGAAATTGTTACTTTGACATCTCAAAGTTATGCAGGTAAGGATTATGAAGATGTTTATTCTAATTACAGACATCTTAATTATATTTGTGAGGAAGAGAATATTGAAAAAATGGCAGATTTATGCGATGTTATTTTTCTTGCACTGCCTCACGGTGTAGCAAGCAAAAAAATAAATGATGATATTTTAAATAAAGTAAAGATTATTGATTTAGGCGCTGACTTTAGACTGCAGGATATTGAAACTTATGAAAAATGGTATACAACACATTATTCAAAGGATATTTTACCTGAGGCTGTATATGGTCTTTGCGAAATAAACAGAGATAAAATAAAGGGCAGAAGAATTGTTGCTAATCCCGGTTGTTATACAACTTGTTCTATACTTTCAATGTATCCGCTTGTTAAAGAGGGACTTGTTGATAACTCTTCTATTATAATTGACGCTAAATCCGGAGCAACAGGTGCAGGCAGAGGGCTTTCTCTTCCTAATCACTATTGTGAACTTAACGAATCGGTTAAAGCATATAAAATTGCAAGTCACAGACATACTCCTGAAATAGAGGAACAGTTAAGTTATGCGGCAGGAGAAGACATTGTTATAAACTTTACTCCTCACTTAATTCCTATGGACAGGGGGATTCTTGCCACTTGTTATGCAAATTTAAAAGGAAAGTATTCATACGGTGATATTAAGGCAGTGTATGAAAAGTATTACGGCGATGAATATTTTATCAGACTTACAAATGAAGGAACATTTCCCGAAACAAAGTGGGTTAAGGGTTCAAATTTTGTTGACATAGGATTTACTGTAGACGAAAGGACTAACAGAGTTATAGTTATTGGAGCAATTGATAATTTGTTTAAAGGTGCAGCAGGTCAGGCTGTACAGAATATGAATATTTTGTTTGGGCTTGATGAAAAGACCGGTATTAATAATGTACCGATATTCCCTGCGTAAGAAAGGAAGTATATAATGAAGATTATAGAGGGCAATGTAGTATCACCAAAGGGATTTAATGCCTGTGGTAATGCTGTAGGACTAAAAAAAAGTAAAAAGGATATGGCAATCATAGTAAGTGATGTTCCATGTATCAGTGCAGGATGTTTTACAACAAATGTTGTTAAGGCAGCTCCTGTACATTGGGATATGAAAACTGTTGAAAACAAAATAAGAGGTATTGTGGTAAACAGTGGTAATGCCAATGCTTGTACAGGAAAGCAAGGATTAAGGGATACGGAAGACACAGCTGCTAAGCTGGCAGATTTGATAGGCTGTAAAGCTGAAAATGTACTTGTGTGTTCAACAGGTGTTATAGGTGTAAACCTGCCTATGGATACAATATTAAAAGGCGTAGACAGTACATACAGCTTGCTTGGAAGCAGTATTGAAAGCGGAAACACAGCAGCTGAGGCTATAATGACTACAGATACATACCCTAAAATGGCGGCTGTTGAAATTGAAATCGGCGGAAAGACTGTCACAATAGGCGGTATGGCAAAGGGTTCAGGAATGATTAACCCTAATATGGCAACAATGCTTTGTTTTATCACTACTGACTGTGCAATTTCAAGGGAAATGCTCAATAAGGCTTTAAAGAATAGTGTTGAGGATACATTTAATATGATAAGTGTTGACGGGGATATGTCAACTAATGATACAGTATTGTGTATTGCAAACGGTCTTGCTGAAAATGCAGAAATTACAGAAGAGGGTGCGGATTTTGAAAAATTCAAGGAAGCTCTTTTCTATATTAATAAGAAACTTGCAATGTCTTGTGCTGATGACGGCGAGGGGGCAACTAAACTCATTGAAGCTAAAGTAACAGGAGCAAAGGATAATGAAAATGCAAAAAAAATGGCTTTAAGTGTTGTATCTTCATCTCTGCTTAAGGCGGCTGTGTTTGGTGAAGACGCTAACTGGGGAAGAGTTCTTTGTGCAATGGGTTACAGCGGTGCTGAGTTTGATCCTATGGCTGTGACTATTGTCTTTAGAAGTGAAAATGGAGAAATTAAGCTTATGGATAATGGTACACCTATTGTCTTTGATGAGGAGCTTGCAGCAAAAATTCTGTCTGCTCATACAATATACATTGATATGATGTTATCAGAAGGAGACAGCGAAGCTGTTGCATGGGGTTGTGACCTTACATACGATTATGTTAAAATAAATGGAGACTACAGGAGTTAAAGTGTTTTGTATTTGCGGAGGATATTATGTTAGATGTTATAAATAAGGCAAACATACTTACAGAGGCATTGCCCTATATAAAAAAGTTTTCAGGTATTACAGTTGTTATTAAATATGGCGGGGCAGCCCTTATAAATGAAGAAATAAAGTCTACTGTTATAAAGGATATTGCACTTATGAAGTATGTAGGCTTTAAGCCTGTAGTTGTTCACGGCGGCGGCAAGGATATAAATAAAGCCTTGGAAGCCGTAGGAATTGAACCTAAGTTTAAAGATGGGTTAAGAGTAACAGATGAGCCTACAATGGAAATTGTGCAGCAGGTTTTGGCAGGTAAAATAAATAAAAATCTTACAACAGAGCTTTGTATGCATGGTATAAATGCTGTAGGTATATGCGGCAAGGACGCAGGCTTTATGCAAGTTAAAAAGGCTATGCCAAAGGGTATGGATATTGGACTTGTAGGTGAAGTTACAGAGGTAAAGACCGGACTTATTAATACTCTTATTGACAATGACTTTGTTCCTGTAATTTCATCAATAGGTGTTGATGATGAGGGTAAAAGCTATAATGTAAATGCCGATTATGCTGCTGTTGCTGTGGCAGGTGCTCTGAAAGCGGAAAAACTGGTATTTGTTACAGATGTAGCAGGTATAATGCGTGATGTAAATGATCCTGATAGTGTAATATCAACAATTAAAGTAGATGAAGTAAATTCTTTAATTGAAGACGGTACAATATCAGGCGGAATGCTGCCAAAGGTAGAATGTTGTATGGCAGGGGTTAAGGCCGGTGTTAATAATGTACATATACTAGACGGTAGAATTGCACACTGTCTTATACTCGAAATATTTACTAAAAAGGGTATAGGTACCTTGATTGAAAAATAGGAAGAAGGATGAATAAAATGAAAACAGCAGAATTAGGTGAAAAATATGTTATGAAAACATACAGCCGTTTCCCTCTTGCCTTTGAAAAGGGTGAGGGTATGTATGTGTATGATGAAAACGGTAAGAAATACCTTGACTTTGTAGCAGGAATTGCGGTAAATTCATTGGGTCATAATCACCCTAAGCTGGTTAAAGCTATAACAGAGCAGGCATCAAAGTTAATACATATCTCAAATTTATATTATACAAAGCCACAATGTACTCTTGCACAAAAGTTAGTTGAAAACGGAAGCCTTGATAAAGTGTTTTTCTGTAATTCGGGGGCAGAAGCTATTGAATCAGCGTTAAAGCTTGCAAGAAAATATGGGTCTAAAACGGGAAGACAGGAAATCATAACAATGCATCAGTCATTTCATGGAAGAACATTTGGTGCAGTGACAGCTACAGGTCAGGACCATTATCACGAAGGGTTTGGTGATATGCTGCCTAATATTAAGTATGCAACGTTTAATGACTTTGAATCTGTAAAAAATACTGTAACAGAAAATACCGTTGCTATACTTATGGAACCTGTACAGGGCGAGGGGGGAATTATCCCTGCTAAAAAGGAATTTTTGGAACAGGTAAGGTCTTTATGTGACGAAAGGGATATTCTGCTTATGTTTGATGAAGTGCAGTGTGGTGTGGGCAGACTTGGTACCCTTTTTGCTTATCAGACTTTTGGTGTTGTGCCTGATGTTATGTCAACTGCAAAGGGCATTGCAGGCGGCGTACCCTGCGGACTTATGATGGCTAAGGAAAAAGCTGCAGAAGCTTTTGTGCCAGGCGACCACGCATCTACATTCGGAGGAAATCCACTGGCTACTGCAGCAGGAAATGTTGTTGTTGATGAGCTTTTGGGCGGACTTCTTGATAATGTAAAGAAGCAGGGTGTTTATTTAAGAGAAAAGCTTGAAGAAATGGCAGAGAAACATAAAAATATTGTTAAGGACGTAAGGGGAATTGGTCTTATGCAGGGTATAGAACTTACAGAACCTGCAGGAGAATACATTGCAAAGGCAATTGATATGGGGCTTCTGCTTGTAGGAGCAGGTAAGTTTATAATAAGATTTGTACCATCTCTTATTGTTTCAAAAGAAGATATTGATAATGCTATGGAAATACTTGATAAAGCTTTGAGCTAATTTGTTTAGTAATAAGGCAGCCTGAATTTATAGAAAATCAGTATTTTCAGATGAAATATATATTTATATATGAATATTGAGCAAAAAACAGAGAGAAAGCTTTATAAAAGTTTTCTCTCTGTTTTTGCATATAATTAATATTATAATAGTTCAAGTTTTTCTGCTGTAACATAGAATACTGTAACGGGAATCATTAATTGTGCAAAGCTTTTTGTACCCATACTTCCCTGTATAAGGCTGTCTTCTTCTATTCGCTTGTTAAAGCTTACGCCTGCTGCTTTATAACTCATAACGTATTTAAGAGTTGGCAGTCCTGCTTTTATAAACTCTTTATCTCCGCTTAATTCGTAGGCTATGGTAAGAGCCTCCAGTATGAGCGGGTTATTTCCCAATCTTTTAAGGCTTGGAAGTTCTTTATAATAGAAAAGACCGTTTTCAAGTCTTGCATTGTCACATAAATCTTTTACTGCTCTTAATATCATATTTTTTATTTTATCCTGAGGGCGTACTCTGTAATAACGCATAAGGCTGCCGACAGCAACAGAAATCATAAAGACTACTCGTATAGCTGAATTATCTGTATAAGGGGCCAGCCATAAGCCGTATTTGTTTTCCCATTCTTCAAAGTGACTTACAATCCAGTCACATTTTTTAAGCCAGCTTTCATCAAGAGTTTCAATATAAAGAGCGGTAAGGGTGCGAAGTGCCCAGCCTGTTTCTCTTGCGTTTGCTTCGCCTACATTATGAAACATAGGAGTATCAAGAAGTCTCAGCACATTTTGACCTATTCCAATAGCTGTATTATAGGCTTCAATATTTCCTGTAAAATGATAATAGTCCAAAAGCCCTTCTACCCACTCGTGAGAGCAGGCGATATGTCCGCCCAAAATATGACCGTTTGTATGCTCATACTGACCGCCCATAACAAGAGGGTCGTCACTGTAATGGCATACATCAACATCCATCCAGTGTTCTGCTGCTGCAAGTACATAGTCGAGAAAACGTCTTGTGCCGGTTCTTGCATACTGTAAGGCACAGGCATGAGGAAAGTCATATTCATTATTAGTCCAAACAAGCTGACCGCCTCCTCTGCCTTGAGAAGTATATCCCATATCAGGAGCATCTCCCCAGCTCATCATACCGTAACAGCGTGAGTGTTCATCAGCCTTTGACATAAGGAAAAGCTCTATGTCATAATCATATTTTTCTGTAAATACATCAGGAAAGACATTGGCATCTTTAAATACACAAGGATTTACAGCAGGTTTGTCAGGCATCTGATATATAATGGTTTTATTATTTATACTTTGTATATCCTCGCTGGGGGAATGGAAATAATACCAAACTTTTTGTTCTCTTGCCATACCTTTTTCCATTTTTACATTACCTATATTTTCAGGTACAAGCATAATTTCCATTTTGTTTTTTTCTGTTTTTATTGCCTTTGGAAAATTTTGATGTGCTTGATATACAGCAGCTGTAACACCAATTTCTTCATCTGTTAAATCTCCAAAAAATGTGCCGTAATATACTTCTGCATTGTGTTCGTTTGATTCAAATTTAAGTGTTTTGGCATCTATGTAGGTAAATATTTCTTCACCTTTTTTGTTTTGAGTAAATTTTGTCTTGTAATTTGAAATTCCTGTTGTGGCTGTTACAGAACCTTTGTTTTTTAGTTCTGTAGGTATAACAAGGCTTTTGATATCCAGTCTGTCATTGGTCGTGTTTATTAGTTTGTATGCTAGTTCAAAACAGCTTTTGTTTCTATAAAAAGTAAGTTTTACTTCAAATGTATATATGGGGTTATCATTTAAAATATGGCTTCCGTTGCCTTTAACAATAGTACAAAGGCTACCCTCTTCAATGGTTTCCCATGAATTTATAACAGGGGTATAATTATTCCCCTTTTTATCACTGAGCTGAGGAATTTTAACAATGTCGGTATATTCACGGCCGTTATATTCTATGAAATCAAAAAGCTTATTGCCTGTGGCAAGTGATACTTTGACTGCTCCTGTGTCAATAATATGGTTATTAAAGATTATACCTGTATAATTAGCTTGGGGTCTGTCTGTGTGCAGTATGTATTCTGCACTTTTGTTTGCAGGAATATCTGCTTCAAATCGTGTAAAAAGCCACTTTATACTGCCATCGGGCCAAAATGCTGTTGCTTTTGACTGAGAAGCATAATCTTTGTTTTCTCTATCTGTAACAGAAACCATGGTTATGTCTTTAAGTTCTCCTTTTTTTAAAGGTATGCCTATATAACAGTTTTCTTTTAACCTGTCTGTTGAATATATTTTTTCAAAACTTAAGTTAATCATTTGATGACCTCCGTAATTTGATTTACTATATATATTGTAATATATATTACAACAAAAAAAATGTATTTACCTCTAATAGTTTGTGTGATATAATGAAATTACAGATATTTTGGGGGAGGAGATGCTATGATAAGAACAAACTATGATGACATTGAAGTAAGTACAGACAGACAGGGGAAATATTACAAAATGAATAATGCTCATTTTCACCCTGTCTATGAAATATATTATCTTCTTGCAGGGACAAGAAAATTTTTTATTGAAAGTGATATATATAATATATCAAAAGGTGACCTTGTGCTGCTTAACAAAAATGTTATGCACCAGACAACATACAGCTCTGACAAAGTAAATGAGAGAACATATATTCTGTTTGATGATAAGCATATCGCCTCACTTGTTAAAAATTACGGTAAAGAAGAAATAAAAGAATGTTTTAATCAAAGAGTTTTTTCTATTCCAATGCAAAGAAGAGAATATGTTGAGGGGTTAATAGCTCAGCTTGAAAATGAAAGCAAAAACAGTGATGATTTTTCTCCAAGTCTTATGGAATATTATCTGGCTGAGCTTATGATTTTTTTAATAAGGTACAGACGTCATTATTCCAGTAACAATGACAGTGTTGATGTTTTTAAAAATATCAGCGGGTTAAGCAGTTGTGATGAGAGTATACAGCAGGCTGCAAAATATGTTGTAGATAATTATAACAAGAATATAACACTTACTGAAGTATCAAATTTTGTTAATATGAGCAGTACTTATTTTTCAAAAAAATTTAAAGAGGTAACAGGCTTTGGTTTTAAGGAATATCTTTTAAATTTGAGAATAAAAAAGGCTTGTGAGCTTTTGCTTTCAACAAAGATGTCAATTACTGAAATTGCTTATGAATCAGGATTTAATGACAGCAATTATTTTGGGGATGTATTTAAAAAAAGCAAGGGTATTTCTCCTCTTCAGTACAGGAAGAACAGGGAGTATATTTAAAAAGAGATTTAGTAATATATTTTACATAAAGTTTATTAATTTGATGTTAAGTTATATATATCTAACATAAAATATGGGAGGTTTTTATATGAAAATAAATAAAATTTTATCGATGGCATTGGCTGCCGTAATGACAATGTCTTTGCCTGTGTTTGCGGAGGACAGTATGAAGCAAGATAGTATGATGTTTAATTTTACTTCTGAATATGTGCAGGGAGCAAAGAAGGTCAGGACTATTGAAAAATATGACTACAACAGAGGTTATGGCTTTGTAAATGTAACTACAGCAATGCCAGAGAGAACAGTGAATATGTCAAAGATTAAGGCAGGAAATGAGGGCTTTACAGTAGTTGAGCAGAGTGTGCCTATGTTTAATACTGTTGATAAAAACGGAGAAAAGCTGGGACTTAATAAGGCTACTTGTTATAATTACGGCGGAATGGTGTTTAGAGTAAAAGCCCCTGCAGGGGGATACCATATTGAAGTAAATGTTGAGGGCGGGGAAAACAATGCCCTTTTAAGTGTAAACGCTATGCAGACATACAGACTGGAAAATTCTCCTTCATGGGACGCTGCAAAAAAAGTAGTAAATCAGCACCCTGCAAAATGGGATGGTGATGTGTGGTCTTTTGATTATGCAAATGGAAGAGACTTTATTGATATTGAAATTGAAGCTAAGGAGGTTAATAAACCTGTTACGTTAAAGTCAATTAAAATAACACCTGTTGAAAACAACATGAGTGAGAAGAGAACAGTATACCTTTTAGGTGATTCTACACTCAAGTCATACCTTTTTGAAGAAGCACCTATGTGCGGCTGGGGTCAGGTGTTTGACAGACTTTTTAATACAGAAAAAATAAATGTTATAAATTATTCCATGGGCGGACGTTCTGTAAAGCAAATGTATCAGGAAGGCAGATTAAACGATGTTCTTATGACAGGCAGTGAAGGCGACTTTGTACTTATACAGTCAGGACATAATGATGAGAAAAAGGGAAATGATATAGGTACAGCTGCTGATCCTACAGGTCGGTTTGGCGTAGGCTCAACAGAAGCTATGTATAGAGAGTACCTTGAGAAGTGTTATATACCTGCTGTAAGGGCAAGAGGTATGATACCTGTGCTTGTAACTCCTATGACAAGAGCGAGCAAGTTTGAAAACGGTCAGTTTAAAAACAGTTTTACAACAGAAGACAGAGAATTTCCTAAAGTAATGAGAGAAACAGCGGAAAAAATGAATGTCCCCCTTGCAGATCTTAATGAATTAAGCTGCAAATACCTTACAAGTATAGGGTATGAAGGAGCTATGGCTGTAGTTATGTCACTAGAAGCCGGAGAAACTCCGGGAAAGACTAACAGCGGAAGTTATGCAAACGGGCACCCTGATAATAAAATTGATACAACTCATATGAAAGAGGCTCTTGCAAAGCAATATGCAAAAATAGTTGCAGAAGAGATAATAAGACTTTCTGGGAATTACAGCGAACTGGAGCCTATGGTAAATGCAATGACAGATGATGTAAAGTCAGGTGACTGGGAAAAGGTATATCCTGAAGTTTGTAAAGATGTTATTACCGGTGAAAATGCATACTACAGAAATCAGATTGAAAAAATGGTGCAGCTTGGAATAATGACTAAAGACGATAAGGGTAATTTTAATCCAAAAGCTGAAATGACAGTATATGAATATGCAGATTCTATGGAAAAACTCTATGGAAGTGATTGTATAGACAGCAGCAAGTATGAGGACGGCATTCTTACAAGAGAAGTTATGGCTCAGATTAATTTAGACGCATATAAAGCTAAGTTTAAAGAAAAACCTAAATATATGACAGATTATAACGGTACCAATATTTCTCCTGATGATCCTAATTATGACCCTAATCTTGTTGGTGAAGAGGCACAGTATTATCCTCTTGTAGGATATGGCAAAATCACCGATAAGTCTGAAATTTCTCCTGAATATAAGGAGACAATGGAGGAAGCTTATGAGCTGGGATTAATAAGAAGTGAGGATGCGGAGAGGGGAAAAATGGAGAATGGCTGTACCCTTGACCCTAAAGGTGCTGTGACAAGGGAAAAGGCAGCTAAGTCATTATATTTTATGTATGTTTTAGGCTCTGATATAAACAGTGAAAACGATGTTATAGAATAGGATTATTAGTGATGCTAATGGGCTGACAGGCTTACCGGTGTCTAAAGTGATTGTAAATTGAGGTTATTATTTTTTCAGATTATTTTAGAAATACAGTTTTTGAAAAGTATGAGGTGAAGATATGCTTGAAAATATTATTAATGCTGCTCAGGGAAAAATAAAGGCAGATATTGTACTTAAAAACGGAAAAATAATTGATGTGTTAAATCACAGAATTACTGAGGGAAATGTTGCGGTTAAAGATGGAGTTATACTTGGCATAGGTGAGTATGATGGTATAAAGGAAATTGATGTTAAAGGTGCGTATATTGCACCCGGATTTGTAGACAGCCATGTTCATATTGAATCAGCTATGGTTACGCCGTCTCAATATGCAAAGGCTGTTATGCCTAAAGGTGTAACAACAATAATTGCGGACCCTCATGAAATAGCTAATGTCAAGGGTGAAGACGGGCTTGCTTTTATGATTAAGGACAGTGAAAATTCTCCTCTTGAAATACATTATATGCTGCCTTCCTGTGTACCGGCAACACCTTTTGATAATTCAGGCTGTGTTATAGACGGAGATAAAACCTGTGAATTGTTAAAAAAATATAAATTTCTTGGACTTGGAGAAATGATGAATTACCCAGGGGTTGCAGGGTGTGTACCTGATGTTATTAAAAAGCTTAAATTATCAAAATATATTGATGGTCATGCCCCTATGATAAATGGTTTGGGAATTAATGCTTATGCCTGCGGGGGAATAAGAAATGACCATGAATGCAGTTCTTATAAAGAGGCAATTGAAAAAATAAGCTGTGGCTTTGACATATTTGTCAGAGAGGGAACCGGGGCAAAAAATTTAGAAGAGCTTATAAAGGCTGTTACGCCTTACAACTTAAGACATTTTGCTTTTTGTACTGATGATAAGCACCCTGCTGAAATTATTAGTGAGGGAACAATATCACATTGTATAGATAAGGCAATAAACCTTGGCTGTAATCCAATTGATGCTTATACTATGGCATGTTATAATTCCTGTGTAAGCTATGATCTGGGCAGAAAGGGAGCCATAGCAAGCGGGTTTGAAGCTGACATTGTGGTTACAAGAGATATTAATGCTACAGATATTGCTATGGTGTTTAAAAAAGGTGTACTTGTGGCAGAAAACGGAAGGGCTCTTTTTGAGGTGAAGAGTGCTGATACCTCTGTAGTTGAAAACACTGTAAACATTGATGAAATAAAATCAGAAAATTTGTATCTTCCTTTTGACAGTAAAAATGTTGTAATTTCTCTTAATGAAGGAAGTCTTATAACAGACGGTATATACTGTGAAAGTGATGATGGTCTTTCTCTTTGTGCTAATATTGAAAGACATCACAGAACAGGAAACATAGGTAAGTGTTATGTGAAGGGTCTTGATATTGAAAACGGTGCTATTGCACAGACAATTGGACACGATTCACACAATATAAGCGTTATAGGCAGTGACTGTGAGAACATGGCTGCCGCTGTCAATTCTCTTGGAAAACAGGGAGGTATAACTGTTGTAAGAAATAAAGAAGTGATTGCTAAAATGGAACTTGCTGTAGGTGGTATTATGTCAAAGAATACTATTGAAAAAGTTGTAACTGAGCATAAAAAAATAGTTGAAATGGCTAAGTCACTCTCTTCAAGCGGAAGCAATGAAACTCTTATGATACTTGGTTTTATTTCCTTGCTTGTTATCCCTCATTTTAAGCTTGGGGATAAGGGCGTGTTTGATGTGGATAAATTTAGTTATATTTAAAAATATTTTAACTGCCGTATTTGCTGAGACTTATATGGCAGTTTTTTGTATATATTATTAAAATGTAACTTAACTGTAAATAAGTAAATATTGTATTAAGTAATGAATTGTGATATAATCACAGTGAGTTTTTATGAATAATTGAAATGCTTGAAATGGAGATTGTATAATGAATAAAAAATTTATGAAAAGGATAATGGGAGCGGCGTTGAGTTGTTCAATAATGTTGAGTTCTGCAGGATTTACATTTGTGTATGCTGCTGATACTACAGTTTTGTATGAGAAAAAAGACATACAGACTATAGCACAGGGGCTTACATATGAAAAAAGCACAAGAATGTATAAATCAGGCTGGCTTGATGTCTATGTGTTGACAATGGACGCAAATGAAAATGATTTAGCCTTTGAGGTTATAGAAAGTGTTGATAATTACGGAGCAAAGGCTACAGTTGAAAAGCTTGCTAAAGATAACGGAGTTGTGGCTGCAGTAAACGGTGACTTCTTTGGCTCAGGTACGCTTAAATCAAGTATGGGTCAGGTTGCAGATGATGGCGATATGGTAGCGGCTCAGAATTATTACAATGGCAGTGAAAATAAGTATGCAGGGTTTTTTATAGATAATTACGGAACTCCATTTATTGACTATGTAAAATCAACAATGGGGTTTTATGGTCCAAGTTCTGTAAGTATGGAAATGGGAGCTAAAAACAAGGTAACAGACTTTGCAAAGCCTGTGTATTTTGACAGACGTGCTATTACATCTACAAAGACGTTGGACGCATATTTTAAAAATCTTACAAAGATAGTTGTAACTAACGGACAGATTACATATATCTCATCACCGGGAGAAACTGTTGATGTACCGGAAAACGGATATATTATTGTAATGAGCAATGCTACAAGAGAGCAGCAGATAAGTAAGTTTTCTGTCGGTATGAATGTGAGTTTTTCTGAAAGTGAAAAGTTTGTATTCAGAGAAAGTAAGCAGATAAGTGATGTAGCCGTGGGAATAAGCGGAGGCGGTGAGCTTCTGAGAAACGGTGAGGTTGTAAATAACGGACTTATAATAGGTGAAAATGCTTACAATCCCAGAACTATGCTGGGCGTTAACAAGGAAAAATCAAAAATTTTCATTGTGTGTATTGACGGAAGAAAAAATGGCAAGGGAGCTACTCATCAGGAAGCTGCGGCTATAATGAAGGAATACGGAGCTTATGACGCTATACATTTAGACGGCGGCGGCTCAACAACTATGGCTGTTCAGTTAAAGGGTGCAAGTCAGCCCTCTGTTGTAAATGTACCGAGTGAAGGTTCGCAAAGAGCTGTTGCAAATGGCGTTGGTATAAAGGTAAATGGAGAAGCAGGTGTACCTGCAAGAGTTGAGCCTTATGTTGCAGATACTGATGAAAACATTATGTTCAAAAACTTTGAAAGTAAGATTTACGTTAATGTATATGACGGTCAGCTTTCAGAAATGAGTGTTGATTTAGGAAAGCTAACATTCAGTTCAAGCCTTAAGGGTACATGGAATGACAATGCCTTTACTCCATCTGAGACTGGGACAGGTACAATTACTGTAAATTACGGTGATATATCAGGAACAATTGAAGTTACTGTATTAAAGGGTGCTGCCGCTATAAGAATAGGGGCTGAAAGTTATTCCCTTGGTGCAGGAGAAAAGACAATGCTTACTGCAAAAGTTATTAACAAAGACGGCTATGCAATGGATATTGAAAGCAAAGATGTAGAATGGTCTGTAAGTGATTCTTCTGTAGGACACATTGAAAACGGGTATTTTGTAGCTGATAGTGACGGCACCTGTGTTGTAACAGGAAAAGCATACGATGTTTCCTCTAAAATGACAATTTCTGTAGGCAAGAAATATGTTGCTGTAAATAGTTTTGAAGCTCCGAGAGACTTGGTGATGTATTATTATCCTGCAGATACAGGTATTGAGGGAAGTGCAGAAACTGACAGTGATGTAAGCTATGACGGCACTTCGTCAGTAAGAATTGACTATAAGTTCCTTCCTAATCAGACAACAACTCAGTCTGTATATGCAAGTCTTGAGAAAAATAATATATTATTCCCATCAGGAGTATCTGAGTTTAATATATGGTACAAGGGCGATGGAAGTGATAATATGCTTAAAGCAGTAATAAATTACGGCACAGGACAGTCAGCTGATGTAGTTATTGCAGAGAGACTGAAGGGGACTGAGTGGAAACAGGCAAGTGTAAAACTGCCTGATGATGTAAAGGATCCGGTATATCTTAATAAGATATATGTTTCTTCTTTAAATACTACAAATGAAAACACACAAGGCAGTGTTTATGTGGATTATTTAAGTGCTAAGGCCGCATCAGGCAGCGGCGGAGGTGCAGCTTCTACCGGTATGAATGATTATATGGAGGCTGATTTAAGTACTCTTACCGGTGACTATACTGTTGTGACAGCTTTTGGAAATACAAAGGGTATTGGTGCTGCACCGGGAAACAGTCTTTTGGCTAAAATGTCAGAGGGAGCAAGAACCATGGCATTTGTAGGCGAAACAGGTATAAATAATACTACAAATGTTGCTTCTGTTATAAATCAGAATACTTATAAAACAAGTGAAAATGAAGATTTTTCCTTTGTAACTCTGGGAGTATCAAACGGCAGCCTTAAAGCTGCAAGCGGTGACCAGTGGAGATATTTGCAGGACTATGTCAACAGACTAAGCAAGAAAAACATAATAATTATGATGAATGCTTATACTTGGTCAGGTATCACTGACAAGAGAGAAAGAGATGCTCTGCACGACATTTTAAAGACAGCATCAAGAAAAAGTGATAAAAATATTGTTGTTTTATCTTCTGTAGGAGAAAGCAATTATGTAGAGATTAAAGACGGCATAAGATATATAAACCTTGCAGGAGTGAAAGCTGCAAATCAGGAATTTATAAGATTTAAGGGCAATGGCGAAGAACTCTATTATGAGTTTTGCAGTGTGAATTAGTAAGGTATAAAACAGCGGAGAGCTGCTTTTGCCTTTAAAAGATAACGGGTGAAGAATATGTCAAATAACTCAAGAGGCGTAATGGCCAAGGATACAATTATATACATGATTGCAAAGGGGATAGAGGGCATTGTAGGTATAGTGACAATGTCTGTTATGACTTATCTTTTTGCGACTGATCAAATGGGCTATTATTCAACTGTAAATATAGCTATAACTACAATTGCAATGGTTGCTATACAATGGCTCGTGCAGTCTGTTCTGCGTTATATTAATAAGTATGATATAGCAGGCAGACACAAGGAGTTTTATTCGACTGTGTTCTTTGCATGGTTTAGAGTAAATATACTGGTTGTTATTATTGCAGTTGCTTCTGTTTTAATGGTAAGATTTGGATTCGGCGGTCTTGAGGGTGTTGTTCAGAAGCTTGGAATAGAAGGCATAGACAGAGTGAAAAGGTTTACATCTGTTTATACATACAAAGTATTTATATTTGGTCTTTTATGGTTTGTTACTTATAATACGGCTCAGTTAATGATTTCAATGCTTGCAGCAGTAAGAGAGGCAAAACTTAATTTGCTTTTATCTATGATTACTGTGTGCGGTAAACTTTTGTTTATGGTGATTTTCTGTAAACTGTGGACAAGTAAGATTGAATGGATTTTCCTGAGTTATTTTATAACTGATGGTATAGTTTCTGTTATAGGTATGAAAAGACTTAAAATATTCAGCTATATTAAGGGAAATGTCAATAAGGAAATACTTGATGAGCTTAGAATATATGGAATGCCTTTGATGGGAAATCAGCTTGCAACATCTGTGCTTAATAAATCTGATATTTATATTATAACAATTGCTTTAGGTGCAAGTGCAGCAGGTATTTATCAGACTAATTATTCTTTAATTGCAACTGCTTTTACTTTGTTAAATGCATCTGTTATGAGAGGCTGCTATCCAACAATATTAAGAGCATGGTCTGAGGGCAAGAAAGATGATGTGCAAAAGCTTTTAAATGAGGCTGTGAGAATGTATATGCTTGTTGCAATTCCTGCAGTTGTGGGAGTATTGGCTGTAAGCGATTCAGCGGCTTATGCACTTTTTGAAAGCAAGTATGTAGAGGGTCATACTGTAATGTTTTGGGTTGCATTGGGTATGATGTTCCTTGGGCTGACAGAATATTCTATAAAGCACTGGGAACTAAATGCAAACACAAATGCAATATTTAAAAGAAGTCTTATAGGCGGCTGTGTAAATGTTGTACTTAACCTTGTGCTTGTAAAACTTACAGGAAGTTATTTTATAGCTTCTGTTACTACGTTTATAGGATTCTTTGTTTATTTTATACTTGCAAGATATGGTACAAAGAATTACCTTAAATGGAGAATATCACCTAAGAGATTTGCAAAAATATTGGGTTCTGCTCTTATGATGGGGGCTGCCATAGAAATATTGAAAACAATATTGCCTGATAGTAAAATATGTTTGGCAATATTCATAATTTGTGGTATTATAGTATATGGAGTAATGCTTATACTTACCGGTGAGGTAAAAGAGGAGCTTACTTTAATTAGAAATAAATTAAATAAGTAATAAATTTACTGCCTTATTGTAAGGTAAGAAAGGAAGATATAACTAATGAAAAAGAGCATTTGTGTAATTGGTATAGGCTATGTTGGTTTGCCTACTGCTGCTATGTTTGCTTCCAAGGGACATAAGGTTATCGGATATGACCTTAACCAGAAAGCTGTTGACGCCCTTAATAAGGGTGAAATCATAATTGAAGAGCCTGGTTTGGGCGAACTTGTAAAGCAGGTAGTAAGTGAGGGAAATCTGACCGGTACAACTGAATGTCCTGTTGGCTGTGATGTTTATATTATTGCTGTGCCTACCCCTATTAATGAGGACAAGACTGCAGATATGAGATTTGTTGAGTCAGCTACAAGAGCCATTGTGCCTTGTGTGAGAAAAGGTGCAATTGTTGTGCTTGAGTCTACATCACCTCCAAGAACTGTACAGGACCTTATGCTTCCTATTCTTAAAGAAACAGGTCTTGAGCTTGGCGAGGACCTTTTGGTAGCACATTCTCCAGAGAGAATTCTTCCGGGTAAAGTGATTGAAGAATTGAGGACTAACAGCCGTATAGTCGGCGGTATAAATGAAAAGTCAAGTCTTGAAGTTAAGAAGATATATGAAAGTTTTGTTGAGGGCGAAATATTTATCACAACTTCTACTACTGCTGAAATGTGTAAGTTAATGGAAAATACATTCAGAGATGTAAACATTGCTCTTGCAAATGAACTTGCGAAGATGAGTGAAGAACTTGGAGTAAACTGCTGGGATGTAATAAGAATGGCAAATCAGCACCCAAGAGTAAATATTTTGCAGCCAGGACCTGGCGTCGGCGGACACTGTATAGCTCTTGATCCGTGGTTCCTTGTTGAAAAGAGCAGAAACGCTAAACTTATTCATCAGGCAAGACTTAATAATGACTCTATGCCTGAGTTTGTAATGAATAAGATTGGAGGCATTCTCGGTGGCTTAAAAGATAAGACTGTTACTTTATTTGGTGTTACATATAAACCTAATATTGATGATGTAAGAGAGTCTCCTATTATGCATCTTATGGATATGTTAAAGGATAATGGTGTTAATATTAGGGTTTGTGACCCTCATGCGGCTGAAAAGGTTGAAAATAACTATGATATATATGACGCATGTGAAGGTACAGATATTGTGGTGCTTGGTGTAAATCATGACCAGTTTAAGTCTGTTGATTTCTCAAAAATGGCTGAAAAGATGGCTAATAAGGTTATACTTGATACCAGAAATTTCTGGAACAGAGAAGAAGTTACTAAGGCAGGCATTGAGTATATACTCTTAGGTGAAGGTAAGGAAGAAAAATAATTGTTTATGAAAGGCTGCCGGAAAGCCGGCAGTCTTACAAGAAATATATAAGCGGGTTTATTGACTAAACGAATCAATGGATGAATTTAATTGAATTGATATTAAGTTGAGGGTCTGAAATATTTGGGCTTATTAAATATGTTAAACTGACGGCAGGTATTTAAAATGAAAAAAGTATTGATAATAGCAAATCAGTTCCCGCCTATGGGCGGCTCAGGAGTACAGAGAAGTGTTAAGTTTGTTAAGCATTTAAGGGCTTTTGGATATGAGCCTGTAGTGCTGACAAGAGAAACAGGCAATATGCCTCTAAAGGATGAAACATTGTTAAAAGATGTTCCTGAGGGAGTGAAGATATACAGAACAAGACCTTATGAATTGCCTGAATTGCAGGGAATTATGAAAATACCGGGAAAAATTGCAGGCAAATTTATTATTCCTGATACAGCTTATTTCTGGTACAAAAATACAAGAAAAAAGGCTTTGGATATAATAAAAAGTGAGGGCATAGATATTATTTACACTACATCTGCACCATATAGTGACCATTTGCTTGGTTTATATATCAAGAAAAAGCTGCCTGATATAAAATGGGCTGCTGATTTCAGAGATGAATGGACAAATAATCCGTATACTCTTGATAACCCTTATAATCCTATAAGAACTAAGATTGAAAAGAGTATGGAGCATAAGGTAGTTACAACAGCTGATATGCTTATTACTAATACACCTGTAATGAGGGAGAATTTTATTAAAAATAATAATTTGTCAGGGGATAATTTCGTATTTATTCCTAATGGATATGATGTAGAAGACTTTGCAGATTTTGACAGCAGCAATAAGCCTGAAAATGATAGAATGACAATGGTATATACCGGTGCTTTGTATGGAAGAAGAAAACCCGATAACTTTTTCAAAGCTTTGCAGGAGCTTAAAGAAGAGGGTAAAATAGACGGCAGTAAAATACTTGTTAAGCTGATAGGAAATTATCACAAAGATAAGCTGCAGTCACAGATTGACAGTTTCGGGCTTAGTGAAAGCTTTGAGATTGTTGGATATGTGCCTCATAATGTTTGTATTGAACATCAAATGGCAGCTGATGTGCTTGTGTTAATTGAGGGCAGCGGAAGAGGTGCCAATGCCTTTTATACAGGTAAGGTCTTTGAATATATGAACACAAACAGGCCTGTGCTTGCCATATTGCCTGAAGGCTGTGCCGCTGATCTTGTAGAGGAAAGTAAGATTGGTATTGTGGCAAATACAGACAATGTTGATGAAATAAAGAAAAATATTAAAGAGTACTATGACAAGTGGTGCAGCGGTACCCTTGACTTTGAGCCTGACAGAAAGATTATAGAAGGTTTTGAAAGAAAGAAACTGACAGAAAGACTGGCACAGGTTTTTGATAATATGATTTAACGGTGATTGTATGAAAATATTACACTTCATAAGCGGAGGAGATACAGGGGGAGCAAAAACTCATGTGCTTACTCTACTTGAAAATTTAAGAAAATTAAATATAGATGTAGAGCTGCTTTGCATTATGGAGGGTATATTTACAGAGGAGGCAAGAGAACTGGGTATACCGGTAACTATTATTCCTCAGACACGAAGATATGACCTTTCCGTAAACAGGAAAATATGCGATTATATAAATAGTTCCGGCTGTGATATGGTACATTGTCACGGTGCAAGAGCCAATTATATATCACTGTTTATAATGCACAAGGTAAAAGTGCCGATGATAACTACTCTGCACAGTGATTATAAGCTTGATTTTAAAGATAATGTAAGAAAGCAGATGTTCTATACACCAATTAACTCTTTTGCGTTAAGACGGTTTGACCATATACTTTGCGTTACTGATGCATTTAGGAATATGCTTGTTGAAAGAGGGTTTAAAAAGGACAGAATTGAGGTTATATACAATGGTATTGACTTTAAGCCTGAACTTGAGGTAGTAGAAAAGGAAGCTTTTTATGACAGGCTGCATATAAAGTACAATCCTGATAAAAGGTATGTAGGTATTGCGGCAAGGCTTTATGCAGTTAAAGGTGTTGATGTGTTCCTTAAGGCTGCTGATGTACTTTCAAAAAGATGTGAAAATATTGATTTCATTGTCCTTGGTGACGGGGATATGTGGGATTATTGTGAAAGCTACGTTAAAGAACATGGTCTTAAAAACAGGGTTCACATGGCTGGGCAAATTATGAATTCTATTGTAATGAATAGTTTTTATAAATACATTGATGTAAATACATTAAGTTCATATTCTGAAAGTTTTCCTTATGCACTGCTTGAAGGTGCAAGAATGAAAAAGGCAACCGTTGCAACAGCTGTAGGAGGAATTCCTGAAATGATTGAGGATGGTAAAAGTGGATTTTTGGTGCCTTCCGGTGATTATGAGACCTTTGCCGACAGGCTTGAAGAGCTTTGCAATAATGATGAACTGAGAACAAAATTGGGTAATGAGTTTTACAGCAGGGCTTTAGATAATTTCTCTGTTGAATCTATGGCTAATACCCATATAAATATATACAAAAAAATTATAAAGGAGTGCAGGTAAATGAAGCTCATTGATGAAAAAGGTAAATTATTTGGTAAATTAAATATAGTAGACTTGGTTGTAGTGGTTATAATTGCGGCAATTGTTGCTGCCGTTGCTATTCGCTTTACATCTTCAAAACTTAATGCAAACGGTTTGAATCCTGCAAGCGGTGACCAATACTGCTATGTGACAGCTTTTGCAAGTTTACAGGTGCCAGAAGTGGCAGAATCCCTTCACATAGGTGATCATATTGCAGCTGGCGGCAAATATACTGATGCAGAAATTGTTGATATTAAGGTTGAACCTGCTGCGTACGTAGGCGTTAATACAGAAGGTAAAGCTGTGTACAGTGAGCATCCTCTTTGGAAAGATGTAACTGTTGTAATCAAAGAGAAGGTTGACCCATCTAATATTACACTTAAAGTCGGTGGTCAGGAGGCAAGAGTTGGTTACAGCTATATTGTGAAAACTCAGACTGTTGAAGCTAATGCCAAGATAAGGGGCATTGAATTTAAAGATGAGTAATCAGTTAAAGGAGATGAACTGATGAAAAGCATAGTTATCGCTTTTAAGGAAAGCTTTGTAATTTCAGTCATAGTAGGTATTTTCTGTGCTTTTACAGTGGCTTACAGGAACAGCAGACTGAAAAATGCAACAGCAAATATTGTAATATGCTTTAAAGACAGCAAAACATACAATGTGCTTCACAGATATGCAAATAAAAGACCTTATTACCGTTACAGTATAATATATAAAATTGTAATGTCTATAGCAGCATTTTTTGACAAACTCTTTGGAATAATTCATAATGAAGTCAAAAAGTGGCTTAGCGGCAGTAAGGCTGCAGAGAATACGGTTAAGGTAGTAAAATCATCAGCAGATTTAAAGTTGTATGGGTTTGGAATTTTGTTTATGAGTATTCCTATAGGAAGTATTATTTCCCTTATTATATTGGGAGGGGTTTCTTCTGGGAATATGGCAATGTGCTGGGGAATATTTATATTTGGTCTTTTGCTTGTAATACTTGCCTGTAACAGTGAGGCACTTAAAAGCAGTTTGGTTATTAAGGTTATTAAGAAATTTTTTGATTTAATAAGATAGTTGGTGGTTTTTTGGATAACAAGAAGGTTATTTTAATAATATTGACAGGCTTGCTTCTTGGCTTAGGCTGCGGCACATTGGGACCTGCAGCGGCACTTGCTGTTATAGCTGTTGTTTTGGGTGTGTCTATTATACTTTGTAAATATGAATTTGCCGTATTTATATTGGCGGCTTTTGGTGTGATAGATGTTATTCTTCGTGCTTTTGGCGGAATACTTGGCAGCGTGTGGGACGAGCTTTTGCTTATATGTCTTGTTATGCTGTGGATTTTTAAATGGATTGCAAGCCGTAATGATGATGGATTTAAGACTTCGCCTATGGATATGCCTTTATTTATATTCATAGGTGCTATGATAATATGTCTTATTATTAATTCTCCTGATTTCAGTATTGCACTTGAAGGATTTCGAGCAATTGTTCAATATATGCTGTGGTATTTTGTAGTAATACAGATATTAAGGGGAGAAAAAAATGCAAAAACAGTTACTGCTTTCTTTGTAATTGTTGTAGGACTTCTTGCTCTTCATGGTATTTACCAGTATATAATAGGTGTAGAAATGCCGGCAGGCTGGGTTGACCAGAATGAGGCAGGAGTGAGAACAAGGGTATATTCTATTTTTACAAGTCCTAATGTTTTCGGCTCACTTTTGACACTTGCAGCCCCTATGGCAATTTCTCTTGCAGTTGTAAATGAAAATAAAAAAGGAAAGGCAATATTTATTTTTGCAGCCTTGTGTATGATAGCAAGCCTTGTGTTTACATCATCAAGGGGTGCTTGGATTGGATTTGCTTTGGCAATAGGTATATATGTGCTGCTTAAAGATAAAAGACTTATTATACCATGTATTATAGGTGCTGTCCTTGTGATTGTGGCTGTACCAAGTGTAGGGAACAGAATAAGCTATATGTTAAGTCCTGAATATATTGAATCTTCTTTAAGGGGCGGCCGTTTGGTAAGATGGATAACAGGATTGAAGATTTTTGCAAATCAACCTGTGTTTGGTATAGGTTTGGGACACTTCGGCGGTGCTGTTGCTATGAATCATGAGCTTCAGACTGTTGTGGATACAGATGTAGTAAAAACATTTTATATGGATAATTACTGGCTGAAAACAGCAGTAGAATCAGGCATTGTAGGATTTTCTGCTTTTGCAGCTCTTATGTACTCAGTTATTATAAATGGTTTCAGAACAATGAAAATTGCGTCTACAAAGCTGTCAAAGGAACTGTCAGCGGGCATTATGGCAGGACTTTGCGGAGTTATTGCACATAACTTTGTTGAAAATGTTTTTGAGGTTCCAATGATGACCAGTCTTTTCTGGATGTTTGTGGCAGTAGTTATGAATATATGGTACTATGAGTACAAAAAAACAGAGCAATAACTGAAAATAAGAACTAAAAGTATGTGTATAAGTGATTTTAGGCTATTTAACCGTATTTTAACTAAGATAAAATTCGGTTAAGGAGGTAGTGTTATGATTAATCTGTTAATAGCAGGCTATCATGGCTTTGGTAACTGTGGTGATGAGGCAATACTTAAAGCAATGACTACAAATATAAGAGGTCTTGCAGAAGATGTTGATATTACCGCCCTTAGTCATAATCCTGAATTTACAAAAACTGAATATAATATAAAGTCTGTACAGCGCTTTAATGTGTTTCAGGTATTGTCTGCTATTAAAAACAGTGACATTATTTTAAGCGGAGGCGGTACACTTTTACAAAATGGAACAAGCACTCGCTCGCTCCTCTACTACTTAAGCATTATAAAGCTTGCAAAACTTTTTAGGAAAAGAGTTATGCTTTATGCAAACGGCATAGGACCTGTTACCGGAAAGTTTAATCAAAGACTTGTTCGCTCAGTTATAAATACGGTGGATGTAATAACTTTAAGAGAAAAGCTGTCAGAGGCAGATTTAAGAAATATTGGAGTAAGCAATCCAAATGTGACAGTTACAGCTGACGCCGCTTTTAAACTTAAAAGTATCGGGGACGATGAAGCTGAAGGACTGCTTTTGGCTGAAGGATTTGAAGACAGAGGCAAACCAAGAATAGGTGTATCCGTAAGAGCGTGGTCTAAGGCTAAATATGGCGATGATTATGTGACAAAAATTGCAAAGGCTTGTGACAGTATTGCTGATACAGGCAAGGAAATTATTTTTATTCCTATGCAGTTTCCAAGTGATATTGCTATATCTAAGAGAGTTGCTTCTATGATGAAGAACAAGTCATATATTCTGATGAAAAAATATACTCCTGCTGAAATACTGGGTATTGTAGGAAGAGTAGATGCTATGGTAAGTATGAGACTACATACGCTTATTTTTGCAGCAGTTAAAAATATACCAATGGTAGGTATTATTTATGACCCTAAGATAGAATATTATCTTAAGGAACTTGATATGCCTGAGGGTGGAGATGTAAGAAAAGAAAAGCTGGACAGTGATAAGATAGCCTCATTGACATTGGATATATTTGAAAATATGGATAGATACAGAGAAGTATTAAGGAGTAAGGCTGATATTATGACAGGTAAGGCTGATGAAAACGATATACTGCTTTCTCAGCAGCTTGAAATTATCAGAAGTGAAAAGGAGAGAAAAAGAAAATGAAAAGGTTTTTAGTTGGTTTATTAAGTGTATTTGCAAGCGTAGTAATGGTTATGGGAAGCGTTTATGCAGCTGACGCAGGTTCAGAAGCTGACCCATTAGTTTCTAAAAGCTATGTTGATGATAAAATTGAACAGGTACTTGCAAAAATAGGTTCAGGCTCAGCATCAGGAAGTACAGCTGCAGCAGCTTCATTTACTCCTGTAAATGTTGCAGTAGGCAAGACTATAATAGGCGGCGAGGGTACTGAAATTATTTTAAGAGCAGGAAAAGCTAATGTTGTAATAAGCGGAAGTGAGGGTATTACTGACGCTACAACAGGACAGACATTATATAATGGACATAAAGCGTCACTTAACCATCTTACAATTGTACCAAGAGCTGATGGAAGAGGGTATAAGGTAACAGAATCTGCATGGTTCCTTGTTAAGGGAAGCTATACCATTCAGTAATTAGTTTAAGCTGACAGGCTAGTTTTTGAAAAAAAGTGTTTAATACAATAGATTAAATATATTTATGAGGTAGATTATGAGTATATGTAGAATATTAGGAGTGCCTTTTGCTGATATAACACCTGAAGAGGCTGTTGAAAAGGCTGTTTCCTATTTAAATAACAATGGAAAATCTATGATATTTACTCCAAATCCTGAAATGGTAATGGAAGCAAGAAAAAATGAGGAATTTATGGAAATATTAAATGCCAGTACAATGAATGTACCTGACGGTATTGGAATTGTATACGGTTCTAAGTTTACATCATCGCCTATTAAACACAGAGTAGCAGGATATGACCTTGTTCAGGACGTATTTGATAAAATGAAGGATATGGGAAAGACTGTATACTTTTTTGGCGGAGCTCCCGGAATAGCTGACAGAGCAAAGGAAGCTATGGAAGCAAAGCATAAGGGACTTAAAGTTGTGGGCACTGCAAATGGCTACTTTGATGATAAAAGAGAAAAGGAAATTATAGCTGAAATCAATGAACTTAAGCCGGATTTGCTTCTTGTAGGAATAGGTTATCCTAAGCAGGAAAAGTGGATATATACTCATATAAAGGATTTAAATATAAAGACCGCAGTAGGAGTTGGAGGAAGTTTTGATGTAATGAGCGGCAATGTAAAAAGGGCTCCCAAGTTTTTTATTAATCACGGGCTTGAGTGGTTTTACAGGCTTATTACACAGCCGTCAAGATTTGTAAGAATGATGCAGCTGCCATTATTTATGCTTGTGGTTATTAAAAGTAAATTTTTTGGAAAATAGAAATTAAAAAACAGGTTAGTCATTATTTGTGACTAACCTGTTTTTAGTATAATGTTATTCTTTAACTATTGAAATATTGTTCCAAACATTATCATTTTTTTCAACAGTAATGTCGCCCTGCCAATTGTCATTCTGTGCTTGATATATAGCTTGTTTTTTACTGCTTATATATTGTTCTCTTATTTCAGGTTCTATACTTTCAATTGAGCTGTTAATTATGTCATCAATATAGAAAATATGGTAGCCATCTGTATCATTTACAAGAAAACTATCTCCTTTTTTATGAGAGTAAATTTGCTGTAATGTATTTTCTGTATAAAGACTTGGTTCAAGTTCAATTGCGTCAGTGCTGCTTTCTGGTGAAAGCTCTTTAAGGATTGTATCAAATGAGACATTATTCGATATTTTGCTGTATGCTGTCTCAGCAGCTTCCTTATTTTTACTGCCAGTAGTATCAGGCTGTAAAAATATTTCTTTTATCATATACTTGCTGAAATCAGCTTTATGCTCATTATAGTACCGGTTAAGATATTCTTTAAATTCTGCTTCATTTACAGTATAGCTGTCAGTAACATAGGAATAAACCTTTTGTTGAAGTGCAACTTCTTCCATAATATGATATATTTTTTCTTTATTCAAATCAAGATTCTTAAGGTCTTCGGGTTTAAAATCATTCAGCAGTTCTGTTGTCTGAGCTTCAATTCCTTTTTTATCATCTTCAGTCAAAGTAATACCAAGTTCTTTTGTCTGTTTGACAGCAGTTTTAACCATTACAATAGTATTTACTGCATTTTGTTTTGCAACTTCTTCGGCACTTACGCCATCAAAATCTGCCTCCCAAATATCGGTTCCGCCTTGCTGTTCAAAACTTTTTTTCTGTTCCATAAGGTAAACAAGATATTCTCCGCGGCTTATTTTATCATTGCCTATTTTAATAACATAATCGTTAGAAAAGCTGCAGCCTGTAAAAATAAGAGCCATAATTAAAATAAGTATTTTTTTCATTGTATTCTCCACCTTTGTAAACTCTCCTTTAGTATAATATATTCCCGAAATTAATTCAATAATTTTATTAAATGTGTAATATAAATGATAAACTTATTGAAAAATTGACAAAATTATTAACAATCCCTTTACAATTTAAGGAAAATATAATAAGATATTAGTATAAAAAATTGCAAAATAAAAGGAGGTTCATATTATATGAATAACATTAAAAGGGTATTGTCTTTTATAACAGCACTTATTATGTGTATAAGTATTGTGAGTGTAAATGCTTATGCGGAGACAGGTGTTGTGCTAAAAAATACTGTTTGGACTATGTCATCACATGGTGCAACTACAAGTAATATAACAGCAGATTTTGAGTGGAAAAATTTAAATATAAAGGCTACAGCAGCAAAATATATAAGTTTTGATTCTGCGTATATGAAAACACAGGGTGCTGCAAATGTAATTTCTTTTAAGGCAGCAGGTCCTTGTACTATTACTGTGACAGCAAAAAGTAACAGTACAACAACAGACCGTTATGCTGTTGTAAGTGACAGAAACGGCACTCAGATTGGTACAGATATTACTGCACCAATGTCAGGAGACGGTACAGGAAAAGTAGAGTACACAGGATACGGTGAAGAAATCAGTATAACACCAAAGGGCGGCGGAATCAGTATCAAATCAATAGCTGTCGAGTACAAGAATACAAATAACCTTAAAGGTGATATAAATGGTGACGGCAAGGTTGATGCAGCTGACGCAGCTATGCTTTTAAAATATGTTATGGGTAAGGATAATATTAATGATGATACTGCCTTATCAGCGGCAAACGGCAATAATGATGGTGTTATTAATGTATTAGATGCAAACTGGATACTTAATAATGTATATGAGCCGACAAGTGAGACAACAACTGTAGAGATTATAGATACTTCTGATGGTGTGGAAGTAAGAAACTATAGTGAACTTGCATCAGCACTTGCAAATGCAGGGGCGAAGGCTTATGTAATGAATGATATTGAAATGAATGACCAGGTTAAGCTTTCTTTGGGAGAGCAGTCTATTATAGGTGTGCCTGATGAAAACGGTGTGCTTCCGGTCCTGAACTTTGAAAATATGACAGGCAAAAATGATGTGATAAACGGTAAGTCAAGTGACGGAGATGCTGGAGTAAGAATATTAAGTGCCAATAACGTTGTTAAAAACCTTGTAATAGAGAAAGCACATGATAATGGTATCTTGATGAAAGAAGTTGGAACAACAGGCAACTTAATAGAAAATTGTATATTAAGATATAATAATGACAGCGGCGTACAGATTACAAAGGGTGCCTGCGGAAATGTAATGAAGGGTATATACAGTTACAGGAACTGCGATGTGTTTACATTGGGCGGCAATGCAGATGGTTTTGCAATTAAGCTGAGTGCAGGTCCTGAACTTACAACAGATTCATCTGTAATGGACGCTAACAAGAATACTTTTACAGAGTGCTATTCCTGGGAAAATTCAGATGATGGCTGGGATAGTTTTGATTATCCTCTTAATCAGCAGGACGCATCTTTCCAGACTGCAGGAGGACGCTGGACATACAGAAATGATTATACAAACTGTATAGCGTGGAATAACGGTACAGCGGCAAATTGCTTTGGATATAATGATTATATAAACAGCTTAACTCTTGATGAAAATTTACCTATCATAATGAGATTCAAGGCTTTATCAGACGAAGCAACATACAATAATTTTGTAAGTCAGTACAATGCAGGTACTCTTTGCTCAAGGACTGCATCAGCAAGTACATATTACAGCAAACTTGATACTATATTCGGAGCTATTCCTACAGTTAATGGTTCTTTGAAAGCAAGTCAAATTTCAAATTCAACTAACTGGCAGGGCAATCCTAACGGCTTCAAACTGGGCAGTGCATATACACAGTCAAATTCTGAGAGATATATGACTAATTGTATAACATTTGACCACTTGGCAGCAGGCTTTGACAAGAACAATTCAGGTGCAAAAATTTATGCGGAGAATTGTATAGCCTTTGGGAATAAAATAAATTACAATTTAAGCGGATATACTGCATATAAGTGGAATAAAGTGTTCGGCTGGTCAGGAACTTCAGGCAACGGCAAACCAAGCGGAGCAAGCGGCGTAACAGTGGCAATCAATGACGGTTCAAGCAAGGAAGAAACTGTAAGAGCTGCGGCTGAGAGAATAACAGGTTATGCAGAAGGCAACAGAATGATTTACTCAAATGTGTTTGAGAATGTGTTTTAATAAATAGTTTATAATTGATTTTACAAGTGCTGAGGAAGTTACCTCAGCACTTATTTTAATGGAAATAAGTTTTTTGGATTTTTGCAAATATTTTGTTGAAAACAGGGGCGAAATATGTTATCTTTTATACAGTGGATTGGCAGAAAAAGAGGAAAGGAAAATATTATGACGGGTAATGAAAAAATTAAATTAAAACTGTATATTGGTGCAGTTATTATACTTATCGGAGTGTTTGCGGCTTTTGCTTTTTTTAATGAAGGAAGTGCTGTAAATACAGTATGGTCCCTTGTGCCTCCTGTTGTGGCTATTGTCTTGGCACTTGTGACAAAGGAAGTTTACTCTTCTTTATTTGTAGGTATAGCAACAGGATTTCTTTTCTACTTTAATTTGGATGTGGAAAAGGCTTTTGTAGGTATTTTCCAAGGGGCAGAGATTGACGGGGAAATGACCGCAGGTATGATTCCTAAAATTTCTGAGAGCTGGAATGCAGGTATTCTTATGTTTCTTGTTATGCTTGGCATACTTGTTGTTATGATAAATAAGGCCGGAGGTTCAGAGGCTTACGGTAAGTGGGCACAGAAAAAGATAAAAAGCAAAAAAACTGCTCTTCTGGCTACATTTGGATTGGGTGTACTTATATTTGTAGATGATTACTTCAATTGTCTTACTGTGGGAAGTGTTATGCGTCCTATTACTGATAAATATAAAATTTCACGTGCAAAGCTTGCTTATATAATAGATGCTACAGCGGCACCTATTTGTATAATTGCTCCTATATCTTCATGGGCAGCGGCAGTAACAGGTGTTGTAGAGGGAACAAACGGACTGGAACTTTTTATAAAAGCTGTTCCGTATAATTTATATGCTATACTTACAATTGTAATGGTTATTGCTGTTTCTATTATGGGTATAGATATAGGCTCAATGAGAGAACATGAGAGAATGGCTGAAGAGGGAGATTTGTTCGGCGGCAGAGAAACTGTAAGCATTGAAAATACCAGGGTATCATCAAAGGGCGGAGTTATTGACCTTGTTATGCCTGTAATAATGCTTATTATATTCTGTGTGCTTGGTATGATATATTCAGGTGGATTTTTTGATATAAACAGTGAAAATTATCACAGTTTTGTAAGTGCCTTTGCAGGTTCAAACGCATCAATAGGGCTTGTAATAGGTTCTGCAGCAGCTGTAATAATTACGTTCGTTTTATATATAACTAGAGGTATACTAAGTTTTAATGAAATAATGGATTCATTTCCCGAGGGATTTAAAGCTATGGTTCCTGCTATTTTAATACTTACATTTGCATGGACTTTAAGCGGTGTTACAAATTTATTAGGTGCAGACCAGTTTGTGGCAGGTTTACTCAAAGGCAGTGCTGAAAATCTAAATTATTTTTTACCTGCTGTTTTGTTTGCAGTGGCATTTGCATTGGCGTTTTCTACAGGTACTTCATGGGGAACATTTGGTGTTTTGCTTCCTATTATTGTTCCTATTTTGCCTGTTGACAGTGAAATCCTTATAATTGCAATTTCTTCCTGTCTTGCAGGAGCTGTCTGCGGAGACCATTGTTCACCTATTTCAGATACTACAATTATGGCGTCTACAGGTGCTCAGTGTAATCATTTAAGTCATGTAACAACACAAATACCTTATGTTTTAGTTGTTGCGGCAGTTTCGATGATAGGGTATGTAATGGCAGGATTTATGCAATCTGTGGCAGTGCTGCCTATTTCAATAGTAATTTTACTTATTGTTCTTGTGTTTTATAAAAAAGTAATGATGAAGGAATAATTTATATTAAGCCGCTGTATAATGTAGTTATACAGCGGCTTATTTAAAAAAAATGAAGAGTTTTGATATATAATGCAGAATTATTTTATAAAAGTTATTCCGTGGGAGTACATTTGTCCGTCAATAGTGGAAATGCCTATTGACATAATGGCATATTATGTATTATAATTAAACATAGGTTATTTTTTGGGTAACCGTTTATTTGAAAATGGAGGATGAAAGAAATGGAAAGAGTTTACAATTTCTCAGCAGGTCCATCAATGTTACCTCTTGAGGTGCTTGAACAGGCTCAGAAGGAGATGCTTAACTTTAACGGTTCGGGTATGTCTGTAATGGAGATGAGCCATCGTTCCAAGTGGTTTGATGATATAATCAAAGAGGCTGAGGCAGATTTAAGAGAGCTTATGCACATACCTGAAAACTACAAGGTTATGTTTTTACAGGGCGGCGGCTCGACTCAGTTTGCTATGATTCCTTTAAACCTTATGGTTAAGGGTTCCTGCGATTTAGTAAACACAGGTCAGTGGTCAAAGAAAGCTATGCAGGAGGCAAAGAAGTTCGGCAAGGTTAATGTAGTTGCTTCTTCTGAGGATAAGGTATTTAACTATATTCCTGCTTTAGATAAGTCCACATTTAATCCTGATGCTGACTATTTCTATATTACATATAACAATACAATTTACGGTACAAGATATACTGAATTGCCTGACACAGGCAATGTACCTCTCGTTGCTGACCTTTCAAGTATGATTATGTCAGAGGATATTGATATTACTAAGTTTGGTCTTGCTTTTGCAGGAGCACAGAAGAATATCGGTCCTGCAGGTGTTACAGTAGTAATAATGAGAGAGGACTTAATCGGTAAGGCTAAGGCTGAGTGTCCGACTATGCTTGATTATAAAATTCATGCTGACGCTGATTCACTTTATAACACACCGCCATGCTATGCTATATATGTAGCAGGTCTTGTGTTTAAGTGGCTTAAGAAGATGGGCGGAGTTAAGGAAATGCAGAAATACAATGAAGAAAAAGCTGCAGTTCTTTATGACTTCCTTGACAATTCAATGATGTTCAGAGGTACAGTTATACCAAAGGACAGAAGTTTAATGAATGTTCCATTTGTTACTGATGATGATGAACTTAATGCTAAGTTTATAAAAGAAGCAACTGCAAAGGGTTTTGTAAACCTTAAGGGTCACAGAACAGTAGGCGGTATGAGAGCAAGTATTTACAATGCAATGCCTATTGAAGGTGTTAAGGCTCTTGTTGAATTTATGAAGAAGTTTGAAACTGAAAACAAGTAATTTGCAGTTTAATGTAATAAAGAGGTCGGCTTTTAAGTCGACCTTATTTTAAAAGCTGTTATATAAATTATGAAATGAAAGGTGAATGAATATGTATAACGTATTGACTTTAAATAAGATTTCTAAGGTTGGTCTTTCAAGACTTACTGATAATTATAATGTAGCTGATGATATGGCAAATCCTGACGCTATACTTTTAAGAAGTTTTAAAATGCATGATATGGAACTTCCTGAAAGTTTAAAGGCTGTTGCAAGATGCGGTGCAGGTGTAAACAACATTCCTTTGGATAAGTGTGCTGATAAAGGTATTGTTGTATTTAACACTCCCGGTGCAAATGCAAATGCCGTTAAAGAGCTTGTGCTGACAGGTCTTCTCTTAACAAGCAGAAATATTGTAGGTGCATATAAGTGGGCTCAGAGCCTTGAGGGTGAAGAGGGTATTGCTGCTAAGGTTGAAAAGGGTAAGTCTAACTTTGCAGGACCTGAAATCAAGGGCAAGACTTTAGGTATTGTAGGTCTTGGTGCTATAGGTGTGCTTGTTGCTAATGCTGCTGTTGCTCTTGGTATGGAAGTAATCGGATATGACCCTTATTTCTCTGTAAAGAATGCTTTGGCTCTTGACAGCAGAGTTAAGTTTACTCCAAATCTTGATGATATTTATGCAGTGTCTGATTATATCACTGTTCACGTACCTGCAACACCTGAAACTACTAATATGATTAACAATGAAAGTCTTGCTAAGTGTAAGGACGGTGTAAGAATTCTTAACTTTGCAAGAAATGAGCTTGTAGATGTTGATGCAATAAAGGCAGGACTTGAAAGCGGAAAGGTAAGCTATTATGCTACCGACTTCCCAAATGAAAAGACTGTAGGCGTTGAGGGAATTATTACACTTCCTCACCTTGGTGCATCTACTCCTGAGGCTGAGGATAATTGTGCCGCAATGGCTGCTGAAGAAATGATGGAATACCTTGAAAAGGGTAATATTGTAAATTCAGTAAACTATCCTGCTGTGTCTGCTCCTATGGTTGCAGGCTGTGAAAGACTTTGTGTTCTTTCAAAGGCTGATGCTATGGACGATGTAAAGGCATCTATAACAGGTGCTGAACAGTTTACAGCTAAGACAAGAGGTGATTATGGCTATACTATAGCTGATGTTAAGAGTGCTGATGCGGATAAGGTTAAGTCTGTTAACGGTGTATTGGGAGTAAGAGTAATTAAGTAATAAAATTAAGATTAAGCCGTCTGCTTAAGAGCAGGCGGTTTTTTTAGCAGGAGGAAGTATGCTACATTTTGACAGTGATTATATGGAGGGGTGTCACCCTAAAATACTTGAGAGATTGTGCAGGATAAACTTTGAAAAAAATACAGGCTATGGTTCTGACAAATACAGTGAAAGTGCAAGAAATAAGATATTGTCTGCCTGCGGACTTGAAAATGGCGAAGTTTACTTTCTTACAGGAGGAACACAGACTAATGCTGTAGTTATCTCTTCTGTTTTGAAAAGTTATGAAGGAGTTATTGCGGCAGACAGCGGACATATAAGTGTTCACGAAGCAGGGGCAGTTGAATATACAGGACATAAGGTTTTGACAATTCCCAATAATGAGGGGAAAATAGAAGCAGGGGTACTGAAAAAGTATTTGAAGAATTTCTACAGTGACGGAAATCACGAACATATGGTTTGCCCCGGAATGGTATACATATCTTTTCCTACTGAGTATGGTACACTTTATACTGCACAGGAGCTGAAAGATATACACAGTGTGTGCAAGAAATATAATATTCCTCTTTTTATAGACGGAGCAAGGCTTGGATACGGGATTATGTCTATGGAAAATGATGTTACACTTGAATACATAGCACATAATTGTGATGTGTTTTATATAGGAGGAACTAAAGTTGGTGCTATGTTTGGGGAAGCTGTTGTTATTCCTGAAAAAGGATTTATTCCGCACTTTTTCACTATAATTAAGCAGCATGGTGCTTTACTAGCAAAGGGATGGATTGCAGGTATTCAGTTTGATACACTCTTTACAGACAATACGTACTTTGAAATTGCAAAAAATGCTGTGGATATGGCAGAAAAGCTGAAAAAGATATTTGTTGAAAAGGGGTATAAGCTCTATATTAATTCGCCTACAAATCAGATATTTGTTATACTTGCTGATAATAAGATGAGGGAGTTAAGTAAAAGTGTGTCCTTTAGCTTTTGGGAAAAGTATGATGAGGAAAATACTGTAGTAAGGTTTGCAACTAGCTGGGCGACAAGTGAGATCGATATAGATAAACTTTCGGACCTGCTATAAAAAGTAATATAACTAAGGAGAGCCGGTTAAAAAATAACAATTTATAGTTATTTTTTAACCGGCTCCTTTTTATAGTTTGATTTGCAATATTAATTATTCAATTACATATTTGATTAATGCAGACTTAACAGCATCAAATTCAGAATCATCGTGAACATCGAGACGAAGAACTGAGCTTACGTCTAATGAGAAGATACCCATAATAGACTTAGCATCTACAACGTATCTGTTTGAAGCTAAATCAAAATCACCGTCAAATGTGTTTATTACGTTTACGAAATCCTTTACCTTGTCGATAGAATCTAATTTAATATTTAATGACTTCATTTAATGTTACCTCCCTTTATTTGTCAGCCTTTCAGGCTATCTTTTTGTTACAAGTCTATAATAACTGTAATTTGGGTTTTTGTCAAATATATTTTTTTAATGTTAAAATTGTAGATAATAAACAAATGAAATTATAAAATTTATAATTTATTGTTTAATTTGCTGAGAAAATCATATAATGTTAACAAAAAAGTAATATAAGACAATTAAAACAATTTGTTTTAGTAAGACTATACAAATTTAGAAACCTATTTTTGGTAAAATATTACAAAAAATATTTGTCCGAAAAAATTGATTATTATTTTCATTTAATATGCTGAAGATATTCAAGTAAGTTTTTTGTCAAATATATTCCTGCGATAAAACCTGCAAGTTCATTTTCCAATGAAGCTTTGGCAAAAAAATCATTTAATTCAGACGACTGTTCTTCCGTTAAGACTTTATTAAAAAATAATTGTTCTGTTTTATAGAAGAAATCTTTCTCTAAGTTCTGTGCACTTTCTGATATGGGAATGATTTTATTATCCTTTAGAAAAAAATAGACTTCTCTTATTAATTCTTTGTAATTTCCGAGTTTTAATTCTTGGTAATCTTTCATTAAAAACCTCCCTAACGTTCAAATTTTATTAAAAAGGAAATATAAATATGTAATAGAGTTATTTAAATATAAATTTCTTCTTCAGTTAATAGAATTTCTCCGTTTTCCTTTTCGTATATCTTAATTTTTTGATTAATTAAATGTTCAATTAAATTTGAAACAGAACGATTATCATCAATTGCTATTTTCTTTAATTTTGCATAGGTTACAGGTTTAAGTCTCATAGTTGTTTGTATTTTAAGTACTGGCATCATATCATTCCTTTGTATATACTCTTATTACTTTTATTGTGTAATACTGCATTGAGAAAATTTTGTGTTAATGTTTCCGATAATTCTTTGTAAGTTCCAGTTTTAAGTTTTTAAGGATACTTTGGTTGTACTCATAATTATACTCCCCAAAAAATAGTATACTAGAATTTGAGCTTATTGGTATACGCTCTAGCGTATAAATTATTGTTTTTACTTTTTAAACTAATCTGTTTTCTTAAATATTTACTTAATATGCTAGTTACCTATTGAATAAAAGGTGTTTTTTTGGTATTATAAAATATATAAGTATACTCAAATGAAAGCGAGGGTAACCTGATGACCCCTGTATTAAAATATCGTGGCGGCAAATCGCGTGAGATACCACATTTTCTTAAATATATACCAGATGATTTCAATAGGTACATTGAGCCATTTTTAGGTGGCGGGGCTGTTTATTTCTATCTTGAACCTAATAATGCTATATTGAACGATGTGAACGAGAGACTCATTAAATTTTACTTGCAACTTAAAAATCAATATTCTCTTATGAGGCAACAGCTTGATGAGATACAACAAATTTATGAACAAAATCAAATGATATATAAAAGATTAAAAGAAGAAAATCCTGATGAAAGAGTTCCAAATGGAAATGAGGAATTGTACTATAATATGCGTAAATTATTTAATCATCCGGATGATACATATTTGGACGGTGTTTTGTATTTCTTTATAAACAAGACGGCATATTCAGGAATGATACGTTATAATAACAGCGGTGAATACAATGTGCCGTTTGGACGTTATCCTAACTTTAATACTCGTTTGATTACACAACAGCATAGTGATTTGCTGCAAAGAGCAGAAATATTCAACTATGATTATAGTAAAGTATTTGAAATGGCACAAGGCGATGATTTTGTTTTTTTAGACCCTCCTTATGATTGTGTTTTCAATGATTATGGAAATATTGATATGATGAACGGATTTGATGAAGCTGAACATCGCCGATTAGCTGCTGATTTCAGAAATTTACCTTGTAGAGCTCTAATGGTTATAGGCAAAACTCCATTGACAGAGGAACTATATGGTGACTATATTTGTGATGAGTATTATAAAAACTACACTGTTAATATAAGAAATCGTTTTAAAAATGATAAAATACACATAGTTGTGAAAAACTATTAGAGGGGAGGTTATTATATGGCAAAGCTTAATAACAAGTTTCTGTTTTTTACAACTTCACCTCGTACACCTGCAAAAATGATACCTGAAATTCAATTATTGTGTGAAAAATTTTCAGGTAAGAAATGGGACAAGGAAAACCAAAGGGAATTTTCTCGTTGTTTGAAATTTTCTCCGTTTTTTAAAGGAGAGACGTCAAAAAAAGAAAGTGATTTTAGTGCACGAGATAGAATTACTCGTGCACCAAAATCTCTTGGATTTGTTAATTTAAAGCCTTGTATTGAATTAACGGAGGCAGGTCAGGCACTGTTATCAGGAAAACGAATACAAGAAGTTTTTTTAAGGCAGTTGCTGAAATTTCAACTTCCGTCACCATATCATACTAAAAATGAAAAAAATACAGAAACTTTTTATGTTAAACCTTATTTGGAAATTATGAGATTAGTGTATGAGTTGGAATATCTTACATTTGATGAGTTGAAAATTTTTGCAATTCAAATTACAGACTATCATAAGTATGAAGATGTTAAAGCGAAAATTATACATTTTAGACAAGAAAAGGAACAGCACAAGGGTGAATATAAACGATTTGTAAATGAAATTTGGACAAATACCGTTTTAGAAATATACAGTGAAGAAATAGCGGCAGGGGAGACAAAAACAAGAGAAACAAGAGATACAGGTATTGTAAAATTTGTAAAAACCAAAAAGGGAACTATGCGTGACTATGCGGATGCTTGTTTTCGCTATATAAGGTATACCGAACTATTTGTTTTCAGTGGGCACTCTATTTGTGTTGCAGAAGATAAAGTAAAAGATGTTAAATATATTTTGTCCTCTATAGACCGTAACCCTGTTTTTATAAATGATGTCAACCAATATAAGTCATATTTGTTTTCTGCAAATAACCCTGTTTTATATGCAGATAATAAAGACAACCTTGTTGAATTTATTATGAGTATCAGTGATCATACAAAACAGGAATTAAATGATTTAGATATAGAAAGTTTAAAGGATTTACGCGATGAAATTATAGCATATAATAAGGAATCTATTATTCATGAGCAAGTAGCGGAAATTAAGTCTTATGCCTTGTATTCAGAGATAATTAACACATTTAATGGAATAGTGTCAAAAGAATACTATGATGCACCATTAATGTTTGAATATAATACATGGAGAGCAATGACAATGCTTGACGGCGGAGATATTAAAGGAAATTTTAAATTTGATGATATGGGCGGACCAATTTCTACTGCTTCAGGAAATATGCCTGATATTGAGTGCGATTATGACGAATATTCCTTGTCTGTAGAAGTAACATTGCAATCAGGGCAAAGGCAGTATGAAACAGAGGGAGAACCGGTAGCAAGACACTATGGTCAGTTAAAAAAGAAATCAGGAAAAGATACATATTGTCTATTTATTGCACCAAAGATAAATGAGGCAACATTAGCACATTTTTATGGGTTAAATCATTTGCCGATTGCACTATATGGGGGAAAGTCAAAAATTGTCCCACTTGAGCTGAACCAGTTTATACACCTTGTTAAAAATTCATATAACTACAGAACACAGCCTACACCTGCTGATGTTCGACGTTTTCTTGATTTAGCCATTGAACAAGGAGAAATGGCGACAGATGAAAATGATTGGAAGGTTAGAATACAAAATTGTATTGAAACTTGGTTAGTCTCTTAATAATGTATAAATTATTTGTATATTGTTGATGCTGATAGACAGAGGGTATAAGCTATAACTGTTTACGATTTTAAACATTACAAAAATTTTATTATAATTTTTAAATTAAATGACAGCAAAGGGAAGATATCCTTTGCTGTTTTTTTATAAAGTTATAAATAAGTTGAAAGATTTTTATACTTAACCACCCAATTGACGAATTAAAAAGGGGTGATTTACTATTATTGACTTTGAATAATAAATTGTATATAATATAGTAAACCACCCAATTGACGAATTAATTTGGGGTGATTAAGTAGAGGTGAAGAAATGATTGGGGAAAAAAATATTGAAACTTTAAGGAAGATATTTGTTCAGCATAATTATATTATGACTACTGCTGAACTTACTGAGTTAAAGTTATACTATGCAGATATAAAGTATCTTTTGGATAAGGGTTTAATAGAAAGAGTGAAGAGAGGTTATTATTATTGGATTGAGGATAATGGAGAGAGTGAAATTGTGATTATTAATCGATTGTTTCCTGACGGGGTGCTTTGTATGGAGACAGCTCTCTTTTATTATAAATACAGCGATAGAAATCCTGCGGAATGGAATATTGCCATAGATAAAAATGTTGCCAAACAGCGAACAAATATTGATTATCCGTTTATTAAAGCATATCGGGCAGAATCTGAACTTGTTACGCTTGGTGAAACTGAGGGGGAAATCGATTTTCACAAAGTCCGAATTTATGACCGTGACCGAACTATATGCGATGTTTTGAGGAATATGAATAGAATGGATAAAGAAATTTTCAATAAAGCAATTCAAGGTTATATTGGAGACCCTAAAAAAAACATACCAAAACTTATGGAATATGCAAAGATTTTGAGAGTGCAAAAGAAAGTGAAGGAATTGATTGGAGTGTGGTTGTAATGAAAGATAAAGCTGTTTCTGTTCTTGCAAAACTGAAAAATAAGGCAAAGGCTTCAGGTATAAGCTACCAGCAATGTTTACAGCTTTTTATGCAGGAGGAGTTTTTGAGAAAATTATCGAAATCGGCTTGTAATGATTTGCTGATATTAAAGGGCGGTTTGTTTATCTATACACTTACGAATTTTGAAAGCCGAGCTACGATTGATGTTGATTTTTTGCTCCGTGGATATTCCAACTCGATGGACAAAATAAAAGATTTAATCGGTAAAATTATTGAAACACCGACGGGTAATGATTTTATTTCTATGAGTGCAAATGGGTTTGAAAAAATTTCTCCACAGAGGAAATATAACGGAATCAGTGTCCAAATTATTGGGCAGATAAAAAATGTCAGGATACCGTTTAATGTTGATATAGGTGTAGGTGATGTTATTGTGCCAAAAGCGGAGCAACGTACAATTAATACGCAATTGCCAGAATTTGAAGCACCAATTATAAAGACATATTCTATTGAAAGTACTATAGCTGAGAAGTTTGACGCTATTTTGCAGCGTTTTGAACTTACAGGCAGAATGAAAGATTTTTATGATATTTGCTATTTGTCTAAGAGATTTGATTTTGATGGAACAAAATTGCAGACTGCCATATTTGAAACTTTGCAACAACGTGGAACGTCTTATGAAAGAGGTAGTTTCAGTCGTATTGTTGCACTTGTTGAAGATGAAAATATACAAATGAGATGGAAATATTTTCTAAAGAATATTAAAGGCGATACTCTTGAGTTCTCTGTTGTAATTGCAGAAATTCAAACCTTTCTTGAGCCTATATTTGATGCGATAGTAAATGAGAAAGAGTGGCAAAAACAATGGATAGCAAGTAGTGGATGGAGATAATTATTAAATTTAAAATTGTTGTAAATATCAGGATAAAACCTGTGTTTATATTTAATGATATTATATAGTATAAAAATTAATATAAAACAATAAGGATAATTTGTTTTGATAGTATTATATAATTTTAACAATATTATTTGCTGAAAAAACAAATAATATTGTTCTAAAAATTTTTGATTTTTCATATTATAGTGTAAGAATTAATATGGAGGTCAATTATGAATAGTTTCGATATATACAAGGATATATCAAAGCGAACAGCAGGTGATATATACATAGGTGTTGTGGGACCTGTGAGAACAGGCAAATCAACTTTCATTAAAAACTTTATGGAAAAGCTGGTTATACCTAACATTGAAAATGATTATGTAAGAACAAGAACACAAGATGAATTGCCTCAGTCAGCAGAGGGTACTGCCATAATGACTACAGAGCCTAAATTTGTGCCTAATGAGGCAGTTAAAATAAGTCTTGAGGGTAATATAGATTTGAATGTAAGGCTTATAGATTGTGTTGGTTACATAGTAGACGGTGCAAGCGGACATATTATCGACGGTCAGCCAAGAATGGTATCTACACCTTGGTCAGAGCAAAAAATGCCTTTTGCTCAGGCTGCTGAGCTAGGAACTCAAAAGGTTATAAAGGACCATTCTACAATAGCAGTTGTACTTACAAGCGACGGAACTATTGCAAATATTCCAAGAGAAAGCTATATTAACAGTGAAAACAGAGTTATAAATGAGCTTAAAGATATTAATAAGCCTTTTGTAATTGTGCTTAACACTGCGGCTCCTGAAGCTGAGGCTACACTTGAAATTGCAAGACAGATGGAAAATAAGTATGGCAGCAGGGTTATTGTTACAGACTGCAAAAATCTGTCTCAGGAAGATATTAACAAAATACTTGAAGAGGCATTGTATCAGTTCCCTATAGGTGAAATTGATATTATGCTTCCTAAATGGCTTGAGGCTATGCCGTTAAAGCATTGGTTGAAGGAAAGCATTATTGATTCTTTAAGAGAAATGGCTCAGAAAATAAGAGGAATAAGGGATATTCAAAAAAATATTGCAACTCTTGAAGAAAATGAAAATGTAAAAAAGATATATGCCGACAGTATTAACTTAGGTGACGGCAAGGTTAATGTGGAAGTAAGTCTGAAAGACAATCTGTTTTATAATATTTTGTCTGAAACTACAGGTATGGAAATTGCCAGTGAGTATGAACTTATTTCTATGATGAAGCAGCTTTCAGAGGCAAAGAGGGCATACGATAAAATTAGATTTGCTCTTGATGAAGTAAATAAAAAGGGGTACGGCATAGTAACTCCGTCTGTAGAAGAAATGACTATTTCTGAGCCTCAGGTGCTCAAACAGGGGAACCGCTTTGGAATTAAAATTGATGCCGACGCACCAAGTATCCATATGATAAAGACAAATATAAAAACAAGTGTCGCACCTATAGTGGGAAGTGAGGAACAGTCAAAGGAATTAGTAGGCTATCTTAAAAGCCAGTATAAGGATAATCCTGAAAATATGTGGGAGTACAGTATATTTGGCAGAAGCCTTAAAGACCTGATAACTGATGACCTGAATGCAAAGTTATTGAGAATGCCTGAGGATACTCAGTATAAATTTAAAGAAGCTCTGCAAAAGATAATTAATGAGGGCAGCGGCGGATTAATTTGTATTATGCTCTAAAAGATATTAATTTGTGTTATTTTGTTTAAGAATATTTAACAATATTTAACAAATA
>CAJKOJ010000009.1 GCA_905201505.1 uncultured Eubacteriales bacterium
ACTTTATGATAAGGTAACAAATTTAGAGGGTGCGGAACAACATCTTGAAAGATTAGAGGAAATAAAAAAAGAACAAGATGATCTTTACATGCAACTTGAAAATATGCCTTATGATGATAAAGACAGAAAAAGTCTTTCAAAACAAGTTGAAGAAAACGAAAGTTTAATTAAGGATTATGAAAAATGGTTATCTATAGAGTTAGAACGTTGGAATGAAATTACTCAAAATTTTGATCCCGATTTTATAAAAACTCTGCCTAGTAATATACAAGAAGATATTAATAATTTTATTAATGCTTATGATGATTATCTAGGCGTAACAGGTTCAAAAATTCAATCCAAACTCAACGGCATATTTGAAATCAAAGATTTAAAGAAATTTGATGTAAAACAATCATTAATAGACTATGTTAAACCCTTAAAAGATATTAGCGAATTTAACCTTAATGATGTCAATGTTGAGGGTATAGATAAATTAAAAACAGCTCTTTCAAATGCAGGTATTGAAGCCGATGATTTATATCAGTATCTTAAATCAATAGCAAATGAAGGTACTTATAATCTTGAAGAAATTGCAAAACAACTTAAAGAAGTTACAAAAAATGCGATTTTAGAAAACGATAGTTAAACTTAAATAAACGAAGTGCAAAAAAGGTATGAATTAATTAAATAAATTATAAGCACAAAAAAGAGCTGTTTGATGAATTGATATATGAAATATCAATTTTCAACAGCTCCAATTTTAATGTTAATGAAATAACATTTTAAAATCTTTATTCAAGAATTCTTTTTGCACCTACATAGGTGGTTGTGGAATAATTGTCACTTAAGCTTGAAATAGTTACACCGTTTCCTGCACCGTTTGTAGAATGAATATACTGACCTTCGCCTATGTACATACCAACATGAGATATTACAGAGTCGCCGCCGGTATTGAAAAATAATAAATCACCGGGAACAAGCTCAGTCTTTGAAACAGGTGTGCCCTGAGTGTACATATCTCTTGAAGTTCTGTTAAGAGTAATGCCAAAATGCTTGTACACACTGTATATAAAGCCTGAACAGTCAACACCTGCTGTTAAATCAGTACCGCCCCATACATAAGGTGTACCAATATACTGTTTTGAGTATTCAACCAAGTCATTTACATCTACAGGACCTTTGTTTACGTAATTTTTCTCATATTCAAAGTTAAATTCGGTATTATCGTTTTTCAATGAATTATTATCAGGCTTAGAACCGTTTTTTAAGTTAATATATTCAGCCTTAACATAGCCTGTGTTATTTTCATCATCATTAACCAATACCCAACCATCCTTGTAGCCTGCTACATTTAAATAATAGCCGCTTGGAAGAGATCTGATAATTTCAGAATCAGTTGTAGGTTCTTTTCTAAGGTTAAGAGAAGGTACTTCGACTACAGCATATATATCGTTTTCTGCAGTGTTGCCTATAGCCTCGGCTGTAACTTCGTCTGATGCTGTAGGGGCTGCCACAGATGGGAGGTACTGCAAAAGACTTCCCTGCATATAGTCTGAATGAATATAACCAGTGTTACCGTTAAAATTAATTTGATACCAGTCACCGCTTTTACCTGATGTAACAAAAACCTGTCCTTTGTTTGCTGTGCCTAAAGTGGCAGCAGAAGCGGAAGGGCTTGTACGAACATTAACATTGTCGCTTATACAAGTAGCATCAGTCTGGTATATTGAAATGAATTGTGAGCTTATAAAAGCCTCACCTACACCATTTTTCTTGATTTTAAACCAACCGTTGTTAGCATTTCCTGTAATAGTAAGAGTTTCGCCTTCACTGGCTGTACCAACTACTCTAGCTTCTGTGGAATTATATGAACGAAGATTAACGGAAGTGGCTGTAACCTTGGCCAGATTTGAAGCATAAGCTGTAGCTGACATAGATAATGCAAGGATACAGCCTGCTGAAATGGTCTTAGTTAATAGTTTTAGCTTTAACATGAACGACTTCCTTTCATAAATTTGTTACGTAAATGTTACAATCTATTTTACAAAAATTTTATATGTTTGTCAAGTCTTTCTAGCATATATTCCGTAATTGTAACATAAATTCAATATATTGGGATTAATTAAAAATTGAGGCTGACAATCATAATAATAAGTTAATATGGAGAAAAATAGATATTTAAGTGAGTGCAACATAAATGTTGTAAGTATGCCTTTAATTGTGATATAATAAAAGCAATATTTCTAATTGATATTGAAAAGAGGTTGTAAAATGAAAACTATTATATTTGCTACAAAGAATATGGGAAAAATGAAAGAAATAAAGGCTAAACTTCCTGAATATGATGTGAAGAGTATGGAAGAGGCAGGAATTGATATTGATGTTGAAGAAAACGGAGAAACATTTGAAGAAAATGCAATAATAAAAGCCGAGGAAATTATGAAAATCTGCAATGAAATTGTGGTTGCTGATGATTCAGGACTGGAAATTGATTATCTTAATAAAGCCCCCGGAGTGCTCTCTGCAAGATATTTGGGACATGATACACCTTATGAATACAAAAATGCAAAAATACTTGAACAGCTTGAGGGTGTGCCTGAGGAAAAAAGAACAGCACGATTTGTATGTGCTATGGCTGTTGCATGTCCTGATAAAAAAACAGAAGTTGTGAGAGGAACAATTGAGGGCCTTATAGGATATGAATCAAGAGGTGAAAACGGATTTGGATATGATCCTATTTTTTTTGTGCCGGAGCTTAATAAAAGTACAGCGGAGCTTTCAATGGAAGAGAAAAATAAAATCAGCCACAGAGGGAAGGCTTTGGATAAAGTAAAGGATATTTTAGAAAAAATGTGAGGACTTATATGCGAATTTTGGTTGTAAGTGATACACATGGCAATTTAAGCAATGTGTATAGAGTAATTAATGATATAAGAGGTAAAATTGATGCAGTTATACACTGCGGTGATATTGTTGAAGATGTTCAGAATATAAAGAATAGATTTCCTGAACTTAAATATTACAGTGTAAGAGGGAATTGTGATTATGGCTCTTCTGTGCCTAATGAGGAGGTTCTTATGATTGGGGGCAAGAGGTTTTTTGTTACCCATGGAGATATGTATAGTGTAAACTGGGGCATAGACAGGCTATGCTACAGAGGGGCAGAAGTACTGGCAGATGTGTGTGTTTACGGACATACTCATATACCGTTAATTGATAATTATAACGGTATGATAATAATGAATCCAGGCAGTTTGTCTTCACCGAGAGGCGGAAGTACATATAGCTATGGAATAGTTAAAATTGAGGATGGAATAGTGACGCCAAGTATTGTTGAGCTAAAGTAATTGATAAATATTAATTTAAAGATATTTGTCAGTGGTACTTTGAAAGCAGTAAGCTTACTATGTAATTTTTGCAGTTGAAAAGTACATAAAATCCGGCTTTCAGAGATGTTTGGATTGATTTATTATGGGATTTTAGGTATAATATTTCTTGATATTGAAAAATTTGTAAGCCAAATAGTATATGTAATAAACATAAAACAGAGGAATTTATGAACTAAAAATTAAACAGGAATGTTTAAAATTTGCAGGGAACTTGACGGGTGAAACAACAGAGGTAAAAAAATGGATATATTAAAGATTTTAGCAGATGAATTTAAAATAAGATTAAATCAAGTTGAAAATACAGTTAAATTAATTGATGAGGGTAATACAATTCCCTTTATTGCAAGATATAGAAAGGAAATGACAGGCTCTCTTGATGATGTGGTGTTAAGAGAGCTAAATGACAGGCTTGCTTATCTGAGAAATCTTGAAGATAAAAGAGAACAGGTAAGAAACCTTATAGCTGAGCAGGAAAAACTGACAGATGAAATAAATGCGGCACTTGACAAGGCTGTGACTGTAACTGAAATTGATGATATTTACAGACCCTTCAGACCAAAGAGAAGAACAAGAGCGACAATTGCAAAGGAAAAAGGCCTTGAGCCATTTGCAAATGAAATAATGATGCAGCTTACAAAGGAGCCTGTTGATAAGATTGCATTAAAATACTTAAATGAAGAAAAAGAAGTTAATACTGCTGAGGACGCTGTAAACGGTGCAAAGGATATAATAGCAGAAATGATTTCTGATGATGCAGATTACAGAGCATTAATAAGGAAGCTTACTCATAACGAAGGTTTTATTGCATCAAAAGCAATAGATGAAGAAATTGAATCCGTGTATGAAATGTATTATGACTACAGTGAGCCTGTTAAAAAAATTGCAGGGCACAGAGTGCTTGCAGTAAACAGAGGTGAAAAAGAAAAAGTTTTAAATGTTAAACTGGAGGCACCTGTTGAAAATATATTAAGGACTTTGGAAAAGAAAATAATAAGAGATAATATATATACGAATGAAGTAATTAAAGAGGCAATTGAAGACAGCTATAAAAGGCTTATAGCACCTGCTGTTGAAAGAGAAATAAGAAATGATATTACAGAAAAAGCTGAAGAGAGTGCTATAAAGGTATTCGGAGAAAACTTAAAGCAGCTTTTGCTTCAGCCGCCTATCAAGGATAAAACTGTACTTGCTCTTGATCCCGGTTTCAGGACAGGATGTAAAGTTGCCGTTGTTGACGGTATAGGAAAAGTTCTTGACACAGGGGTAATTTATCCTGTTCCGCCGCATAATAAGGTGGAGCAGGCTGAAAAAATCATAACAGATATGATTAATAAACACAATGTAGATATTATTGCAATAGGCAATGGGACAGCATCAAGAGAAACTGAAATGTTTGCTGTAAACCTAATAAAAAAGCTTAAAAGAGAAATACTCTATATTATTGTAAATGAGGCAGGTGCTTCCGTCTATTCAGCATCTAAACTGGGTTCAGAAGAATTCCCTGACTTTGATGTTGCTTTGAGAAGTGCTGTAAGTCTTGGAAGACGATTGCAGGATCCCCTTGCTGAGCTTGTTAAAATTGAACCTAAAAGTATTGGTGTAGGTCAGTATCAGCATGATATGAACCAAAAAAGGCTAAATGAGGCTTTAGGCGGGGTTGTTGAAAGCTGTGTCAACAGTGTAGGCGTTGACCTTAATACTGCATCACCATCTCTTCTTTCTTATGTTTCAGGTATAAATGGTACTATAGCTAAGAATATACTAGCTTACAGAGAAGAAAAGGGTAAATTTAAAAACAGAAAAGAGCTTTTGAAAGTAGCAAAACTGGGTCCTAAGGCATTTGAACAGTGTGCAGGATTTTTGAGAATTACAGATGGAGATAATATACTTGACAACACAGGAGTTCACCCTGAAAGCTATAAAGTAGCTGATGGTCTTATAAAAAAATGTGGTTTTGGCTCTGATGACATTAAAAAGGGCGGAGTAAAGGGAATTGGAAAAATTGCAGGTAATCTTGAAAGTCTTGCAAAAGAACTTAATGTAGGTGTGCCTACTTTGCAGGATATTATAAAAGAGCTTGAAAAGCCCGGACGTGACCCAAGAGATGAGATGCCTAAACCTATATTAAAATCAGATGTATTGTCAATGGAGGACTTAAAAGAAGGTATGATACTTAAAGGTACTGTAAGAAATGTTATTGACTTTGGCGTATTTGTGGATATTGGGGTACATCAGGATGGGCTTGTACACATATCAGAAATATGTGACAGGTATATAAAGCACCCTCTTGAGGCTGTAAGCGTTGGAGAAATTGTGGATGTAAGGGTATTAAGTGTGGATGTTAAAAGACACAGGATTTCACTTTCAATGAAAATATAAGTAAAATATAAAGAGGGTGATGTATCAGTATTTTTCGGATACATCATCCTCTTATTTTATTTAAAATATTTAGTTTTATATTACAGACCTAATAGTTTTATTGCATCGACGTAGCTTGCTATGCCTTCAACAACTTTTTTAGCTTCTTTCATTGCAAGTACAACAGTGGCAGGCTGATGAACAACATCGCCTCCGGCAAATACTCCGTTAAGAGTGGTCATACCATAAGGTTTTTCTTTAGTAATAAGATAACCGTTGTCATTGACCTCAATACCCTTAGTTGTAGATATAATTCTCTTGGCAGGTTTTGAACCTATAGCAACAAGAACTTTATCACATGGCAGAACAATTTCATTGCTGTCCTGGTCAATTAAAAGTCCCTTGAGATTACCGTTTTCATCACCGACATATTCAACAGGTGATGAATTCCACATAAATTTGACACCGTCAGCTACAGCACTTTCATACTCCAGCTTTTCAGCAGAAATTGTTTCAAGTGTACTTCTATATACAACAGTTACTTTCTTTGCTCCCATTCTGAGAGCTGTTCTTGATGCGTCCATAGCGACGTTGCCTGCACCTATAACAAGAACAGTGTCACCTTCTTTAACCGGTACTTCTTTTCTTTCAAGACTGTTACTGTTGTAAAGAGCTACCATTCTGAGGAAATAATGGGATTTTACTACACCTTTTAAGTCTTTGCCCGGAATATTAAGTTCTCTTGCTATAGCTGTGCCTGTACCTATAAATATTGCATCAAAGCCTTTTTCAAAGAGCTGGTCAATTGTAATATCCTGACCTATAATGGTATTATTTATAAACTGCACGCCAAGTTCTGCAATCCTTTGAGTTTCACGTCTTACTACATCCTTTGGAAGCCTGAACTCAGGAATACCATAAAGTAGGACACCTCCAGGCTCGTTTTCACTTTCATAAACAGTTACATTAAAGCCCATTTTGGAAAGGTCACCAGCTACTGTAAGACCTGCAGGACCTGAACCGATTACAGCTACATTTCCTCTTGTCTTAGGAGGAATCTTTTCTCTTATAAGCCCCATATCAGCATCAAAATCTGCTACAAACTGTTCAAGTTTGCCTATTCTTATAGGTTTATGAGCTTTGTTAAGTACACAATGTCCTTCACACTGTTTTTCGTGAGGACAAACTCTGCCGCATACAGCAGGCAGGTTAGTTTTTTCAGCAAGGAGATTTCTTGCTTCACCAAAGTTGCCTCTTGAAAGCTGATGAATAAATTCCGGTATGTTGTTTTCTATAGGACAACCTGTTTTACACAAAGGTGTTTTGCAGTTAAGGCATCTTTTTGCTTCTGCCAGTGCTTCCTGCATATTAAAAGGTTTTATATCGTATTGTTCGTTATTGTTCATATTTACCTCCCCTAAGTTATGTTATAGATTTTAAGGTTAAGATAATAAGATGCTTTTTAGTTCCTTTAATAACAAATCATTGCTTTCTTTATCTAAGATACAAAATCTTATAAAGTGATTGTCAAGATAAGGAAAGTCTGCACAGTCTCTTATTAAAATCTTTTTATGAATTAAATGATTAAATACATCTGCAGAGGTTATATCCTCTTTTTTTAGCCTAAGAAGGAAAAAGTTTGCCTGTGTATCATAAACATGAACACAATTAAGGTCAAAAAGTTCTTTAAATATTTTTTCTCTTTCGGTATTTATAAGACTGCGGGTTTTATTTATAAATTCTTTGTCTCTGAACATTACTGTTCCGCTTAATTCGGCATATATGTTTACTGACCATGGATCCTTATGTGTATTTATATAATTAATGATTTCTTTATTAGAGCAGGCTGCATAGCCAAGCCTGAGACCGGGACAAGCAAAGAATTTTGATGTTCCCCTTATGATAAATAAGTTATCGAATTCTTCTATAAGGGGCATTGCGGATACACATTTGTTTAAATCGGAAAATTCAACATACGTTTCATCCATCATAAGTTTTATGCTGTGTTTTTTGCAGTGGACAAGAATTTCTCTTGTTTGCTCACAGGTTACGTATGTACCTGTAGGGTTGTTAGGATTGCATATAACAAGCATATCTATGTCATCGGTAAGTACTTTTTTTAGTTCCGGTATGTTAAGCATAAACTCGTCCTTTTCCTGTAATGGGAAAAGTTTGGCTGAGCCTCCTGTAAGCTTTATTTCCTTTAAATATTCCGAATAAGCAGGTGATACAATTACTGCTTTTTGAGGTTTTACAGCTTTTATACACATAGATATAAGCTCGGTTGAACCGTTGCCTACCATAATGTGATCAGGGCTTATACTTGTGTAATCACCTATAGCTTCACGTAAGGACACATAAGAAACGTCAGGATAAACAGTAGCTGCGTCTGTGCTGCTGCCTATAGCTTTTTTTACAGAATCGGGCAGACCTAAAGGATTAACATTGCCGCCGAAATTATAAATTTCTTCTTTATTTATTCCATAGATTCTTGAGATTTCATCTAAATCTCCGCCATGAATTACATTTAAACTCATAATTGCACTTCCTTTTATCCTTCTCTGAATTCAGTATAACATTATTAAGTATAAAATAAAAGAGGATAATTTTAAATATTTATTATTTTTTTGTTTTGTAGTAAAAATATTATTGGAAATTATACGAATTTGTGGTATAATACATTTTACTGTTAAAGTAATTTTTTATATTATATTTTTAGGAGTGTGATTTTCGTGGACTCGGGAAGTTCGCAATATTTGTCTAAAGTTATTATACTGGTAATTTGTTTAGCTTTATCTGCTTTTTTTTCAAGCTCTGAAACAGCTTTGACATCTTTAAGCAAGATCAGGCTGAGGGCTATGGTAGACGAGGGCGTCAGAAATGCCAAGCTTATACAAAAGGTGACTGACAATTCATCAAAGCTGTTAAGTGCAATTCTTATTGGCAACAATCTTGTAAACATTGGTGCATCTTCTCTTGCTACTGTTATTGCTACAGAAATTTTCGGCAGCAGCGGCGTTGGTATTGCTACCGGTGTTCTTACTATTCTTATACTTGTATTCGGTGAAATTACACCGAAAAGTTTTGCAAGAGATAATGCTGAAAAGGTAAGCTGTTTTTGTGTTAAGCCTATTGCATTTTGTATGGTTGTGCTTACACCGTTTATTTTTGTACTTAATATTATTACAGGTCTTTTGTTTAAAATAATCGGTAAGCAAAGTGCAGAAACTCCGTCAGTAACTGAAAATGAACTGAGAACTATGGTTAATGTCAGTCATGAGGAGGGCGTGCTGGAAGTTGATGAAAGGGAAATGATTACAAATGTGGTTGATTTTAGAAGCTCAACTGCTGAAGAAGTGATGATTCCTCGAATTGACATAGTTGCAGTGCCTGATGATATGCCTTATGATGATGTTGTAAATGTGTTTAAGGAAAAGAGATTTACAAGGCTGCCTGTATATAACGAAACAAATGACCATATTGTGGGTACATTATCTTTTAAGGATATTATGCTTCTTGATGATATTAAAATCAAGGATTTCAAGGTGTCTGATTATATGAAAGAACCTTATTTTACTTATGAATCAAAGCAGTGTTCAAAGCTGTTTGCTGATATGAAAAGAGAATCAATATCTATGGCTATTGTTCTTGATGAATACGGCGGAACTGCCGGGCTTGTTACATTGCAGGATCTTATTGAAGAAATTGTCGGCGACATAATTGACAGCGAAAGAGATGATGAGGAGGAAATTCAGAAAATCAGTGATAATGAATTCCTCATATACGGAAGTACAAAACTTGATGATGTCAATGATGTGCTTGGAACTGACTTTGAAAATGATGATATAGAATCAATAGGCGGATATGTCATTGCCATAATAGACAGATTCCCTGAAAAGGGTGAAACTGTTGAAATGGGCAGTGCAAAGTTCTGCATTGATGAAATAGATAAAAACAGGATTGAAAAGCTTAGAATTATTTTGACTCCGGAAAGTGAAGCAGAAAGAGAAAAGGAGAACTAATATATGGTAATGGGCAATGATATTGGCATAGATCTGGGTACAGCCAGTGTAATTGTATATTGTAAAGGAGAGGGTATTGTATTGCAGGAACCCTCTGTTGTAGCTGTTGACAACAATAAGCACGCAATTGTTGCAGTAGGAGAGGAAGCACGAAAAATGTTTGGCAAAACCCCTGCTAATATTGAGGCTGTAAGACCTCTGCGTGACGGAGTTATTTCTGACTTTGAAGTAACAGAAAGAATGATAAGATATTTTATAGACAAGTCAGTTGGTACGCATTGGCTGAAAAAACCTCGTATTGCCGTATGTGTTCCAAGTAAAATAACAGATGTTGAAAAAAGAGCTGTCGAAGAGTCAACAAGAAATGCTGGTGCCGGTCAGGTATTTATAATTGAAGAACCAATTGCTGCAGCAATTGGTGCAGGACTTGATATTTTCAGACCATGCGGAAGTATGGTTGTGGATATAGGCGGAGGTACTACTGATGTTGCTGTTATATCTCTTGGCGGCATTGTGGTAAGTACATCAATTAAGGTGGCAGGCGATAAGTTTGATGATGCTATTGTAAGATATATGAGAGATGAGCACCAGTTAGTTATTGGAGAAAGAACTGCTGAAAATCTTAAAATTATAATTGGTACGGCTGCAGAAGACACACCTTTGAGTACAATGGAAGTTAAAGGCAGAAATGCAACGTCAGGTATGCCGCTTACTGTTGAAATAACTTCTAGAGAGATGTATGAAGCATTAAGAGTGCCTGTAAGGGCAATAATTGATGCTGTAAGATATGTGCTTGAAAATACGCCTCCTGAACTCTCAGGAGATGTTCTTGACAGAGGTATGGTACTTACCGGAGGGGGAGCTCTTTTATCCGGACTTGACAGAGTAATTGAAAAAGAAACGGGAATAAGGTGCACTATTGCGGAAAATCCTGTAAACTGTGTTGCTGTAGGCACAGGTAAATATATTGAATATCAGACAGTTGAGGAAAAGGGAATTTTAAGTGGAATAAAAAACTTTTTCAGTTTGGAAGAAAACGATTGACAAAGAATTAAATATAGTATATAATGCAAATATGAGCAGATGTTCATACATATATATGTTTTGATTTCTGCTCATATTTTTTAATTTATATTATGAATATATGAATAAATGTTCATATAAACAAGGAGGTTTGAGAGTGACCAAAATTAAAATGTTAAATGAGGAAATGTGTTATGACTTGTCAGATTTTTTTAAAATATTTGGTGATTCAACAAGGATAAAGATATTATATGCTTTGTTTCAAAACGAAATGTGTGTAAATGATTTGGTAAATGAGCTGGGTATGACACAATCAGCAATATCACACCAGCTGAGACTTTTAAGACAAAATGACATAGTCAAATTTAGAAAAGAAGGACAGTCAGCAATTTATTCTCTTGATGATGAACATGTTTCAATACTTCTTGACAAGGGTATTGAACATATAAGACATAAAAATGGATATGATGAGGAGGAGTACTATGAATAGTTGTAAATGTGGAGAAGATAAAAACAATACATGCAGCTGCGGACATAACCATAAAAGTGAAAGTGAGCAGATACAAAGTCATAATCATCAGCATTGTGAAAGCTGTGGCTGCGGTCACGACCACAGTCACAGTGATGGGGATGTAAAAAAAGGTATTATTAGAATTGCTGTAGGTCTGGCTGCATTGACTGCTGCAATTTTTACAGAGGGGTACTTGAGTATTGGTTTGTTTTTAACAGCTTATTTGATATTTGGTTATGATGTTGTGATTAATGCAGTTAAAAGTGTTTGTAAGGGAAAGGCCCTTGATGAACATTTTTTAATGGCCTTTGCTACAATCTGCGCATTTTGCCTTGGAGAACTTGTAGAGGCTGTTGCTGTTATGCTGTTTTATCAAATAGGTGAATTTTTACAGGAAACTATTGTAAATAAATCAAGAAAGTCTATTAAATCCCTTATGGAAATGCAGATTGACTTTGCAAACGTACTTATAGGTGACGATATTGTTGCAAAAGCTCCTGAGAACATAGAAACAGGAGATATTATTGTAGTAAAGCCGGGTGAAAAAATTGCTGTAGACGGTACTGTTATAAAAGGAACAACAACACTTGATATGGTTGCACTTACAGGTGAATCACTTCCTGTTGAAAAATCTGAGGGTGACAATGTGTTGAGCGGCTCTATAAATAACAGCAGTGTAATTTATGTAAGAGCAGATAAAGCATATAGAGATTCAACTGTAGCAAGAATTATGGATTTGGTTGAGAATGCTTCTGTAAATAAGTCAAGGGCAGAAAACTTTGTGACACGTTTTGCAAAAATTTATACTCCAATTGTTGTTGCAATGGCTGTTGCACTTGCCGTTATACCTTCTCTTATGGGTTATGATTTCAGAGACTGGCTGTACAAGGCACTTATTTTTCTTGTTGCTTCTTGTCCTTGTGCACTTGTGCTTTCAATACCACTTACATTTTTTGCAGGAATAGGTACCATGTCAAGACATGGTGTTCTTGTTAAGGGAGGAAATTATCTCGAAGCCTTAAGCAATGTTGAAGCTATTGTAATGGATAAAACAGGTACAATTACAAAGGGAAAATTTGAGGTAACTGAAGTTTGCGGTGAAGAAACATTAAAGTATGCTGCTTCAATTGAAAGTTTTTCAACACATCCTATGGCTCTTGCAATTACGGAATATTATAAAGGTGATATACTTCAGCTTGAAAATGTTGAAAATATAGCAGGGTTTGGGCTCAGGGCTGAGTATAACGGAAAAAAGATACTTGTAGGCAGCGAAAGACTTATGGGTGAAGAAAATATAGATGTTGAAACAGGTAAAAGTATTTATACTGCTGTAGACGGAAAGTGTATTGGTTATATTAATGTTGAAGATACAGTGAAAGAAGACAGTGCCGATGCTTTAACTGCATTAAAAAGTGTTGGGGTAAAGAATATAACTATGCTAACCGGAGATAAAAAGGCTATAGCTGAAAAGGTTGGGAAAGCAGTAGGCGTGGATAATGTTTGTGCAGAACTTTTACCTCAGGATAAGGTGGAAAGACTTGAAGGGCTTTATAATGGCAGTTATAAGAGTATCGCTGCTGTTGGTGATGGGATTAATGACGCACCGCTCCTTGCCAGAGCTGATGTTGGTATAGCAATGGGTGGTATTGGTTCAGATGCTGCTATTGAGGCTGCTGATGTTGTAATTATGGAGGACAGTCTTTCAAAGATTTCTGTTGCCTTGAAAATGGCAAGAAAAACTATAAGAATATGCAGACAGAATGTGGTAATTGTCATTGCACTTAAAATTCTTGTGCTTGCTGCAACTCTTTTGGGGTTCGGAAATATGTGGATAGCCGTATTTGCTGATGTTGGTGTGGCACTCATTGCTGTGCTTAACGCTGTGAGGATAACGAAAGTAGATTAGAAAATTGTAAGTGTATTTTTTAAAAATATTAACATTCTTAAGTTAAATTATAAAAAGTTTATAAGAAATATTGGATATAACAAAAAAACCAGGGAACCGTCCCCTGGTTTTTTCTATGCCAAAACTCTTTTTGCACCTATATATGTTCTGGTTGAGTAACTGTCATAAAGATCTGAAATTTTTACATTGACGGTGGCAGCGTGTATATACTGACTATTGCCTATATACATACCTACATGAGATACACCTTTGCCGTTAGTATTAAAGAAAAGCAAATCTCCGGGTTTTAAATCTGATTTGCTTACTGAAATACCGTTTGAGGCATACATACTGCTTGAGCTCCTGTTTAATGTTATACCAAAGTTTTTGTAAACACTGTATACAAATCCTGAGCAGTCAACACCAGATGTAAGACTTGTGCCGCCCCATACATAAGGTGTGCCAAGATATTGTTTTGAAAAGTTTACAACTTCTGTACCTTTTTCTACAAGGGGGTCTACAGGAGGTTTGTTTTCGGGTTTTTCTCCATTTTTAAATGTAACATTTGAAGAATAAACATAACCTGTATTTCCGTCATCGTCTTGAACATAAACCCAGCCGTATTCTGCACCGAGAACTGTAAGATTATAACCTACAGGAAGAAGTCTTATCTGTCTTGAACTGTTTGAAGAATCTGACTTCATATCAACAGATGCCTTGCATGTAACATAAATATTAGGGTCTGTGTTTTTTGTAGGCATAGCATTAGGTATTTCATTATTTATAATCAATTCTGAAAACAGGCTGTCATCAGCGTAAGTTGATGATATTGTAAGGATTGAAATAATAAAGCCTAAAGTAATAACCGTATTTAACTTATTTAGTATCATAGTATCACTCCATTTAATTGTTTCAGTAATTTGCTTTTAATTGTTAAAAATATTACATAAATGTTACGATTGTTATTCTATAATAAAAACAAATAAATGTCAAGTAAAATGCTGATATTTAAATAAGTTTTTGCGAATATTGCAATAATTTTGCAATAACTTTGTGACAAAAAAGTGTAAAATTTACTTTAAAATATTAAAAATATTTCGATTGTAATAAAATTACAAGTTATTCCCTATATACAAAAAGCACTCCGTTATATAAAACGAAGTGCCAAAAATTGTATAAATTTACTAAAAAATTATTGGTTGTATTTGTTTTCCTTCCAATGCTTGCTCTAAGGTTTCATAAATCTTATCAAAACAGGCAATCATTGACAAAGGTTTTTTTTCAGGGTTATCCTGTCCAAAAGGTACAAAATATATATTCTTTCTTACCATAAGACCGCCTATATTTTGCAAACTCACTCCAAGAGCATCATTTGTTGCAAGAGCTATAACCAAAGGTCGGTTATTTCTCAGGTGAGCCTTACATGCCATTGTAACAGGTGTATCTGTTATTCCGTTGTTAAGCTTTGCCATGGTGTTGCTTGTGCATGGTGCAACCAGCATAATATCCAGCAGCTTTTGAGGACCTATGGGCTCAGCCTCTTTTATAGTTGATATTATATTATTACCTGTAATATCACATAGCTTTTCTCTGAAATCCTCTACAGCGCCAAACCTTGTATTTATGCTATCTGCATTGTAACTTAAAATTGGGTATATGTTTATACCTCTTTTGCTAAGTTCTTCGACTTCCTTTATAACCTCACTAAAGGTACAAAAGGAGCCGCACATACATAGACCAAGATTTATTCCCTGTAGGTCCATTGTATCACCTCCTTTTGTATTCTATGTTTTATAAAGGCAATAGGTGAGTTAGCTGTCAAGAACAATATCAATTATTGATGCTTTTAAAATTTCAGCAGCAGAATATGGCGCTACTCTTCCGGGAAGTCCCGGGCAATAAAGGGCTTTTAAATTAAGTTTTCTTGCATAACTGTAGTCTATGCCTCCCGGTGCTTGTGCTATATCAATTATTACTGTGTCCTTGCGTATTCTTTTAAGTACTTCTTTATTAAGAGTAATTGCGGGAGCTGTATTAAATATAAAGTCATATTCGGAAAGTTCTCTTTCAAATTCTTTTATACTTATGGGTATGCAGCTTGCAGCATTTATATAGGCTTCATCACTTTTTTTCCTATAGGTAATGCTAACTTTTGCACCTATACCTTTCAGCATATTTCCAAGTATTTTACCGCATCTTCCATAGCCTATAACAAGAACTTTGCTTTTAAACAAAACTTTGTCACTTTCTTGTATAGCTGTCATAATTGCACCTTCTGCTGTAGGAATTGCATTATTTATTGCGACTTCTTCCCTTGAAAAAAGATCTATGGATGATATGCCGCTGCAAAGGGATTTTTCACTGAAGGAATCAGATATAACACCCCCAAGTAAAGTCTTTACATCATGGTTTACCATAGAATCAAAAAGTTCGTCAATTGAAACTTTAAAATTTTCACACATATTAATTGTGTTTTCATTTTTTGTTATTGGTATGGGTCCTACAACTGCTTTTGAATTAAATATACAGCTGTCAAGGCTGTCTGTGCTTTCTGTATATATATTGCCAAATATTGATACTGTATAACCGTCTTTTTCAAGAAGCTCTTTTAAAAGCTTGTATCTGTAGTCACCGCCTATTATTGCAAATTTAGTTCTGCTCAAAAAAATCACCCCTTACAAAATATGCAAAAGTGGGATTGTACTATGAAGAAATTGGAAAGTTGTTTTAGTAAATAATTAGAAGCCTATTAATATAAATATTATTAAAAAAACTGACTACCTGAAAAGTTTTCTGCAGGTAATCAGTTTTTTATGTTTTTACTTATATAAATTATAAATAGTTTCAAATATTTGATTTATGCTGTTGTCATCAATATTTGTAAGAGTTGCTTCTGCTATCATAAGAGTGTTGTCTTTAATTTTTTCTTTATGAATTATTATGGTATTAATATCATTTTCTTTAATAGTTTGCTTATAAAAAAGCACTTTTGAAGCATTATCAGGTTCGTTATATTCAAAATCTGAAATTTTACTTATATTTGAAATATTTTCACCAAAGGTATTAAGCAGGTCTTTTTCTGTTGAAGGTATTTTATAGCCTGGAGGAAGGTCTGTTGAAATACAGCTTATCATACTATTATCTTTTGACAAGACAAAAGAACCATTCTCATCACTTACAACTGACCAGTTTTTATCGGGCACAGTTATTTCAATATTTGAATTTTTAGATTTCATAGCAGTTCTGTTGCTGCAGGATGTAAGAGATAATATACTTACTGCAGTTATCAGAGTAAAAATAAATTTTTTCATTATATCATTCCTTTGCAAAATTTATAATAAATAATTATATCATTAATTGTCCGCATAGTCAAAAAAATATAACAAATATAATATAAACAAAATATTTACATAATTAATAAATTGTTCAAAAAAAATTATTGTGTTTTTTTAATTAAAAAAAGTCGTTATATAGGATAAAATATTAATAATATAAAATATATTGTCATATAATATTATAAAACGACGAAATATGTAAATTGATATATATTTATGTTTATGATATTATATTAATATACATAAAGTGCACATATGTATAGTTCAAAAATTGTGTATTAAAAATATTGGAAATACAGTTTTAAAGATTATGCTATAGCAATTGTAAACTTCGGTATATGTTAATTCTTATATGTTAATTCTGATTTTAGCATAAAGAGCATAATTATGCAATATAGTTCAGGAAAATTAAGAATTCAGAAAGGATGTTACTATGAATAAATTTAAAAAAGCAATCAGTATGATGTTATCATTTGTTATGTTGAGTACTCTATTGTTTAGCAATGTAATTGCAGTACAGGCTTCATCATCAATGGAGGCTGGTCATACTTACAATTATAATTTCAGAACTTTGGATACAAGTATAAATATAGGTGAAAACAGTACTTATACTACGAGCGACGGGTGTATGGATATAAGCACAAATGCAAGCGGAAAAGTTTCATATAATACAGGAGGACACGGCATAGCAATTAATGGTACAAACGGTACAGCGGCATTTTCCTTTAATGTACCGGGAAATGCGGAAATAAGCATTAGCCGCTGTCAGTATACTTCTGCATCTGCACTTCCTATAACTGCAAGTGCAACATCAGGTGTTATTACTGCTTCTATTGACAATGCTGTTTCTTCTGACGGAGAAACCGGCACAATTACATATACAGGCGGTGCGGCTTCTATAACTATAACTGTACCTGCTGTAAGCTATATACATGAAATGTCTGTAATGGTAGAAGCTGAGCGTCTTTATCCCGGTGAAGTATGGGACTTTGGTGCGGTTGCAGCGGGAGATAGTGTATCAAACAATATGATTACTGTAAGTAATCTAGCTGAGGCTTTTGCTGAAAATAACGGCAAACAGGGAACTCTTTTAGGCAAAACATATTCTTTTGGAGATGTATCATATATTGCAAATGCAAATGACAGATTTATCTCTTCAACAGCAGGTCTTGAAAATGTAACTTATGGCAAGTGGGCTTCATCTTCAATTGCTTTTGATGATGGATATACTTCAAATGGATGTATATATGCAAATGGAAGCGGCGGTGCCGGCAGAAGGTGTATAACTGTTGACAATTGTAAAACAGGCGATCTTGTTACAATTTACATGGGAGTAAGTGCTGATACTACACTTCATTTTGTAAACGGCACTGATGACCAGACTGCTGCAGCAACAGGTTCAGGCAAATATTCATTTGTTTGTCAAAAGGCAGGAAGTTATAAATTTTACGTAGATACAACAAACAACGCTAAACCATATTATTACAGAATAAATAGAGCGGCTGTTGTTGAAGTAAGCGGTGTTATAACTAACCCTTATTCTGATTCAACAACAGTTTCATCAATAAATTTTAAAAATACCGAAACAGATACGGTTACATCTGCAAGTGTAAATGCTGACGGAAGTTATACAGTTTATTTACAGCCAGGCTATTCCTACATGGCAAGTATAGGAAATACAGGTTATGCAGTAAATAATGAAAATAATATTGTTAATGTACCTTATACAAATGAGTCATATACAAGTGGTGTAACATACAACACTGATGTTATTACTCAGGAACTTGTAAATATAAGCGGTACATATCCTACAGATACAGATATTAATATAACAGCAATTAAGTTTGTGCCTGTAGATGCTACTCTTGAAACTATAAGTGCTGTATTAAATAACGGTACATACAGTGCAAATATTATTTCAGGTAAGGAATATTATATTGATGTTACAGCAAGTCTTGATTATCAACTGACTGACAACAGTGCTGTAAATATTACAGAAACAGCTGTAAGGAATATTGATATGACAGCAAAGACAGCTTATGCAGTAAGCGGTAATTTTTACAGCTTAGCTGCATTTCCTGAAAACAATACTGCTGTAACAGGTGTTACAGAAATAAGTTTCAGACATAGTGACGGAAGTGTATATTATGCTGATATAACAGGAAACAGTTACAGTGTTAATTTAAGAGATGGTGAGTATACAGTTGCTCTTGATCCTGCACATAATACAGTGTCACACGTGTCTGTAAGCGGTGCTGCTGTTACAAAGAATGTGTATGTTGATGACAGAGAACCTGTTGAACCGGCAGAAAGCAATACCGTTTATGTAGGACCGACAAGAGCATACAAGACAATTAATGATGCTCTTGAAGCTGTAAGTTCACTTGCAACAAGTGAAAATAACAGAGCATACATTGTTGTTGATCCAGGGGTATACAGGGAACAGCTTAATATTACTACTCCTTATGTAACAATTAAGAGTGCAAGCGGAAATAAAGATGTTACTATCACATGGTATTACGGTATTGATTACAAATATTACAGTCTTAATGCAAAAGGTTTTTATGATAAGGCTTTAGCAGCTGATAAATACAGCAAAAATGAGTGTGTACAGAACTGGGGTACTACAGTTTATGTTGGTGCTGACGGATTCAGTGCAGAAAATATTGTTTTTGAAAATTCCTTCAACAGATATTTTACTGATGAAGAGTTTGAAGACGGAGTTGAACTTATAACAACAAACAGTACAAATAATGCACAGCTTGAGAGGACTTCTGACCTTCCTGATTCATACGCAAGAAGAAAGGATGGAACAAAGACTAACAATGCAATTGAAAGAGCTGCTGCAATTGTAATTAAAGCAGATAATACAGAATATTATAATTGTAGTTTCTTAAGTTCTCAGGATACTGTTTATACAGGCAATGCAAACCAGAATTCTTATTTTAAAAACTGTTACATTGAAGGTATGACTGATTATATTTTCAGTGATACAGGTAATTGTGTTTTATTTGAAGATTGTCAGCTTGCATGGGCAGGTTATACAAACAGTGCCGCAGGCGGTTATATTACAGCAACAAGAGGCAATTACTTATTCAGAAACTGTGAAATACTTGATGCACCTGCTGATTATGAAGTTTTGCAGACTGCAGGTTATTTTGGCAGACCTTGGGGTGCAAATGCAAAAGTTATATTCTTGAATACAAGTATTACAGGTGCAGGCATTACAAGTACAGGCTGGAGTGAAATGAGCGGTGTTCAGCCTGATGCACCTACTGTTACATTTAAGCAATATGGTACAACATGGGACGGTGAAGCCTTTGATACAAATGCTTTATATGACAAACTTACAGAGGAAGAATATAATGCAATAAGTGATTCTGACTTTTTAGGTGACTGGATACCTGTACACTATACAGCACAGGCAAGCTTTGAGGTAAACAGTGAAGAAACAACTGAGGTTATTACAGAGCCAACAACAGAAGAAACAACTGAAGTTTCTTCAGAGGAAATAACTGAAGTGACAACTGATGCTGATGCAAATGAAATGACTGAAACAGAAACAGAAGGTAATAACGTAGAAGTAACTGTAAATGATACTGACAAAAATAATAATTTAAATATTGAAGACGCCAATGAAAACAGCTTTGAAGAAGAAGCTGAACAGGAAGAAACAACTGTTTGTGACAACAGTGAGTTGGCTGATGTAAGTTTAGATTAATATATTATTTGTTAATGTTTATAACGAGGCTTCCCTTAAAGGGAAGCCTTTTATAAATAGAATAAAATTTGTATTAAAATTATACTATATTTATTCTTGACTTTTTAAGCGGGGATGAGTATAATTATATTAATATGCACCCATAGTTAAACGGATATAATAAGCCCCTCCTAAGGGCTAGTTATGGGTTCGATTCCCATTGGGTGTATTAAAAAGGCTGTCAATAGACAGCTTTCTTTATTGTACGATAAAAAAGGTCCCTTTAGAAGGGACCTTTAATCAATTTACTTTAAAATTGTAATTGAAACAGGGTTATTTAACGGAGGTATGCTCATAGTCATAGCCTTGCCGTACTCAACCTTTAATTTAGCATCAACATCAATTGAATTAATGTCAACTTCATTGCCGTCTTTATCTGTAACTTTTACAGCATCAGACTTATTAAGTCTTACATCCCCTTTAACCTCGTCGTTAAAAAGGATTTCTTCTTCAGATACTTCAGTAACAATACCTGTACCGATAACAGTTTCAGGTTCAACAGCCTCTTCAGATACTACATCATCTTCAACAAGTGTATCATTACCTGTAATTATGTTTAAAGTATCCTTATCTTCCCCAATATCAAAGGAAAGCAGGTCTGTAACTACGTCAGTAGGAATATAAGCTGATGAGTTAATAATAACAGGTGCTGCACTTAAAGGCATAGGTGCTGTCTTTGCAATTGTATACCCGTTTTCACCAATTGTAAATGTAATGTAAAGAGGGCCTCCGTTAGAAATTGCAACAGATTTTGTTTCTGCTGTCCATTCTATATTTAAGCCTAATGCTTCGGCTACAGGTCTTACAGGGATATATGTAACACCGTCTTCAACAACAACGCTGCTATTTTCTACAACCTTACCGTCAATTGCTACTGTTGTACTTTCAGCAAATGCAGATGTACTCATTGCCCCTATAAGTGCTAATGTGCATAAAATTTTCTTTTTCATAGTCATATACACTCCTTTCAGGACATAGTATATAATATTTTGGAGATTAAAGCAATTACAGATTTATTAAGATTGCTGAATATAACTGTAATATGTGTAAAAAATATGTAATAGAGGTGAGATAATGGGTAAAAAAATACTATTTTTGTTATGTTTACTATTTACTGTAAATTGCTATGGTGCTGAAAAAACACCGGAGGTAAATGCTTTGTCGGCTGTACTTATTGACGCTGATACCGGAAGAGTGCTTTGGGGAAAAAAGGAAAATGAGCCTATGGCTATGGCAAGTACGACAAAAATAATGACTGCTATAGTTACACTTGAAAATGCAGATATAAATGAAATGGTTACTGTATCTAAAAATGCAGTACTTGCACCGCCTGTTAAAATGCACTTGCAAGTAGGAGAAAAACTTACTTTGGAACAGCTGTTATATGCCTTGCTTATGCAAAGCTCTAATGATGCCGCTGTTGCAATTGCTGAAAAGGTTGGAGGCAATGTTGAAAATTTTTGCAGTATGATGAATAAAAAGGCAAAAGAACTTGGGTGCTTGGATACGGAATTTGTAACGCCTAACGGACTTGATAAAGGAAATCATCACTCAACAGCCTATGATATGGCTCTTATAGGTGCATACGCAATAAAAAATGAAGAGTTTATAAGAATAAGCAATACTAAAAATATATCTTTTGCATCAAATAAAAAAAGCTATTCAATTGTAAATAAAAACCAGCTTTTAAATTCCTATGAAGGAGCAATAGGAATAAAAACAGGTTTTACGGGAAAAGCAGGACACTGTTTTGTTGGTGCTGCAAAAAGAAATGGTATTACTCTTATTTCTGTTGTGCTTGCAAGTGGATGGGGAAGTGCCGGTAAGGCAAGAAAATGGAGCGATACAAGAGAAATATTAAATTATGGCTTTGATAATTACAAGAAATATAGTATAATAGGAGATAATGTGGAAGTATGTGTAGATAAAGCTAAAGTCAATAAGACTATATTAGAGTATGACAAGTGTATTGAGCTTATTATGAAAGACAGTGAAGCAGAAAGTATCAAATTTAAAAATAATGTGCCTGAAATAATAGAGGCACCTATAAAAGCAGGTCAGAAGATAGGCAGCGGTGAGATTTATATTGGTGATAAAAAAATTAGTGAAGTTGACATTGTAGCTTCTGAGGACATTGAAAAGCACAGCTTAGGCAACAGCTTTAACAAAATTATAAAGGACTGGATTGAGTTAGTATGTTAATGAGATTACAAAAGTATCTGGCTGAGGCTCAGGTTGCCTCAAGAAGAAAAGCAGAAGAAATAATACTTGAGGGAAGAGTAAATGTAAACGGTAAAAAAGTAACAGAGCTGGGTACAAAGGTTGAGAGTGAAATTGATGAAATAACTGTTGACGGAAAAAAAGTGGAAATATGTGAAAAAATGGTTTATATAATGCTTAATAAGCCTGAGGGCTGTGTCACAACAGTTAAGGATCAGTTTGGGAGAAAGAGTGTTATTGACTATGTAAAAGATGTAGGAGAAAGGGTTTATCCCGTGGGCAGACTTGATTATGACACATCAGGTCTGCTTATCATTACTAATGACGGTGAGCTTACATATAGGCTGACACATCCTAAGCATAATATTGAAAAAACATATATAGCTGAGGTTGATAAAGTACCTGATGAAGAAGCAATGGAAAAGTTCAGAAACGGTATTATAATTGATGGAAGAAAAACAGCACTTGCAAAAATAAAAATAATAAAAAAAGGTAAACTAACAACACTGAATATAAAAATAAAAGAGGGAAGAAACAGACAGGTAAGAAAAATGTGTGCTGCCATAGGCTGTAATGTAATTACGCTGAAAAGAATAGCAACAGGAAAACTTGAGCTTGGTAATCTGGAAAAAGGTAAGTACAGGTATTTGACTGATGAGGAAATTAAATACATTAAAAACTTGTAATAAAATAAAAAGCTGATTTTAAAGGCTGTTAATAAAAATATTTTGTATTAAAGTGGAGCAGATGTTAATCTGCTCCATTTTTTGTCCAAATAGGACAGTATAATTGCATTTAACTAAGGAGATTTTAATATTGTGAGGTGAGTTAAATGCAAAAAAGAAAAATATTTTTTTTAGCGGGAATAATTTTGCTTTTTACTTTATTATATTTTGTAATTGAATACATTTTTATACCTAAAAATATTTATATGACAACAGGAGAAAGCTATGTTGTAAATATGTCAGCTCCATTTAACGGTGAAGTTGGGAGCAATGAAGTAATAAGCATTAATAATGAAAAAGTTAAAGATAATATTGAATTAGATTTAAAAGATGATAATGTTATCAGCAGTGAAGAAGCAACTACTGCTGATATGAGAGTAAAGCTGCTAGGACTACCTATAAAGAAAGTGCAGCTTTGCTTTATGCCGGAAAAAAGAGTTGAGGTAATAGGAAAAACAGTTGGGATATGTGTAGATACAAAGGGTGTTCTTGTACTTGGTGTTGGACAAGTAAAAAGTACAGATAATAAAGTTTATACTCCGTGCAAGAATATATTAAAATCAGGCGATATTATATTATCGGTAAACGGTGAAAAGGTTGATAACAAAGAAGAGTTAATAAAGGCTGTAAACAGTGAAAAAGCTGTTAATATGAAAATACTGAGAAAAAATAATGAGTTGTCATTGCAAATTCAGCCAATTATGTCTGTTGATGATAATAGCTATAAATTGGGTCTATGGGTCAGAGACAGCACACAGGGAATTGGTACAATAACCTATTATGATAAAAAAAGCAATACATTTGGTGCTCTAGGTCATCCGATAAATGATGTTGATACAGGTGAACTTATGGAAATAGAAGGCGGAGAAATACTTGAGGCAAAAATAGAAAAAGCAGAAAAAGGAAGAGCAGGGATGCCGGGTGCACTGATAGGAAATATTTACTTTGATGAAACAATTGGCTACGTTGAGAGCAACAAGTGCAACGGTGTTTTCGGACATATGTGCAGTGATATTAAAGGTACAGAAATGCCAATAGGCTACAAAAATGACGTAAAAATTGGAAATGCGTCAATATTTGTCAATATAGGTGGTAAATTTGTCGGAAAATACGGTATTCATATTGATAGCATAAACAAGTATAATACAAGTGACACCAAAAACTTTGTTTTGACAATAACTGACAAGAAGCTGCTGGATATGACAGGGGGAATTGTTCAAGGTATGAGCGGCTGTCCTGTGGTGCAGGATGGAAAACTAATAGGTGCAGTTACTCATGTTTTTGTAAATGATCCGACTAAGGGATATGGAATATTTATAGAAAATATGATGGATTTTTAGAAAAGTTATTGACTAATTCTAAAAGTATGTTAAAATATGTATATAGACAAAAAGTGTTAATAAAATGTTTAAAATGTGAAGTGGAGGGCCTTGTATGAATATAATATTATCAGTAAATGATGAAATTGAAAGAATGAGCCTTAAAGCGGTATTAAAAAGAGTAGATATTATATCTGACATCACTGTTATGGATGATGTAAATACAATAATAAGCTTTATGGAGAACAGTACTAAAACTATAGCTATTATCGGTCTTGAAAAATTTATAGACAGTGTAATGGAGACGTTTTCTAATATAAGAGATTTGAAATTAAAAAATTCAGAAGCTAAATTTATCCTTATAGCTGACAGGGATGAGGATGTGATAACTTCTGCTGCTTTCAGGTTTGGTATTAATTATGTAATTGTAAGACCGTATGAACTTGAAACAATAGTTGAAAGAATTCAGGATTTAACGGTTTCCGGTGTTATTATAAACGAAAACCTTGAAAATAAAAACAAGCAAGTATATATTGAGAGAATGACCTCGTCCATATTAAATGGGACGGGCATTCTTCCTAATCTGAAAGGATATAAATATCTTAAAGAAGCAATTGTCAGCGGTTATTCTAACAGAGAAATGCTTGATGCAGTTACTAAGTTCCTTTATCCTGAGATTGCAAAAAACAACAATACAACTGCGGACAGAGTTGAAAGAGCGATAAGACACGCAATAGAGTCTGCATGGAATAAATGCGGAGGAAATGGATTTTATGAAAAGATGGGCTTTGGAAGTGCCTATGATAATAAAAGACCAACAAACAGTGAGTACATATTTGCAGTTGTTGAATATTTAAATAACCATGCTTTATAATAAAAATCCGGTGTCAATGTATAAGAGATGCCGGTTTTTTTCATTAAAATAAACTTAGTGTAATTATGACAAAAATATTAAATTAAGGCTTATATTGTTTTATACAGGTATATATTAATAATAATTTGTTGCATTGTTTAACAAACTTATGTTATAATATATAAAGAGTTTAATTAAGGAGTATGCGTATATGAACAATAAGGCTCTCAGAGTGTTGGAATTTAATAAAATAATTGATATGCTGAGACAGTATGCCGCCTCTGAAATGGGAAAGGCAATTGTTGATAATTTAATGCCCAGTACAGACATTAATGAAATTACTTTAAATCAAAAAGAGACTTCAGAGGCTGTATCAATGATACTGAAAAAGGGCTCTTTGGGTTTAGGAGGACTGCGTCCTGTTGAAGAATATATAAAAAGAGTAAATGTCAGCGGGGTATTGAATATTGATGAACTTATTCATATAGGTGATTTTCTGAGAGTATCAAGACGTGCTAAAGATTATGCAAAAAGTGAAAGTAAAAATGACAGCTTTCCTTTGCTTGAACCTCAGTTTAACTCAATAGAAACAGTGAACGATCTTGAAAGGGAAATTGAAAGATGTATTCCGTCACCAAGTGAAATTGTTGATGACGCTTCAAGAACGTTAAGAGAAATAAGAAGAAATATAAGAATTGCAAATGACAGAATAAAGGAACAGCTTAATTCCATTATTCATTCAAATACCTATAAAAATATGCTCCAGGAGGCTGTAATTACAATAAGAAATGAAAGATACTGCGTACCTATAAAGCAGGAATATAAAAATGCTTTTTCAGGTCTTATACATGACCAGTCTGCGACAGGAGCTACTGTATTTATTGAACCTATAAGTGTTGTGCAGCTCAATAACAAAATAAAAGAACTCCATAATAATGAAAAGACAGAAATTGAAAGAATACTTGCACTTTTATCTGCAAAAGTAGCTGATAATTCAGAAGTAATATTATCAAATGCAGATATTCTGGCACATATAGATTTTGTATTTGCAAAAGCTGAGCTTTCTATAAAAATGAAAGGCATTGAGCCTAAGTTTAATAACAGCGGATATGTAAATATTAAAAAGGCAAGACATCCTTTGCTTGACAGTAAAACTGTTGTACCTACTGATATTTATATAGGCAAGAAGTTTAATACACTGCTTATAACAGGACCTAATACAGGGGGTAAGACCGTAAGCCTTAAAACACTTGGTCTTTTTACGCTTATGGGTCAGGCCGGACTGCATATTTCAGCCTTTGATAATTCTGAACTTGCAGTGTTTGACAATGTATTTGCTGATATTGGTGATGAACAGAGCATTGAACAGAGCTTAAGTACATTTTCATCTCATATGACAAATATTGTTAAGATACTTGACAGTGTTACACCGGATTCACTTGTGCTTCTTGATGAACTTGGTGCAGGTACTGATCCTACTGAAGGTGCAGCTCTTGCTATTTCTATAATAAAATATCTTCATGCTTTAGGCGTGCGTACTGCTGTTACTACTCATTACAGTGAATTAAAGGTGTTTGCACTGACTACAGAAGGAATTGAAAATGCTTCCTGTGAATTTGATGTGGAAACATTAAGACCGACATATAGACTTCTTATAGGAGTACCGGGAAAAAGTAATGCTTTTGCTATTTCTCAAAGACTTGGACTGCCTGAATATATTATAAATGAAGCTAAAGAGGTGTTGAGCCACGAAGATCTTAGGTTTGAGGATGTAATAACAGACCTTGAAATAAGCCGTAAAGCTCTTGTAATTGAACAGGAGAAAGCAGAGGAGTACAGAAAAGAGGCTCAAAGGCTTAAAAGCGAGACAGAAAAACAGAGAAACAAGCTTGAAGAACAGAGAGAAAAAATAATAAGACAGGCAAATGAAAAGGCAAGATCCCTTATAAGTGATGCTAAAGATGAGGCTGACGCAATAATAAAAGAAATGCGTAAAATGCAGAGGGATGGTTTAAATACTCAGGCACTTGAGGAGCAGAGAGCAAAACTTAAAGATAAAATGAGTAAGGTTGAAAGTAAACTGTCTGCAAAGGGTGAACATAAAGTACCAAAGACTTTAGTCAAAGGTGACAGAGTTAAAATACACTCATTAAATCAGACAGGTATTGTGTCTGTGCCGCCTAATAAAAACGGCGATGTTAAAGTAAAGGCCGGTATTATGACGATAACTGTAAATATTAAGGATTTGTCTCTTGATACCAGTGAAGAACAGCTTACTTATGAGCCTAAGAAATTTGCTACGAATATTTCAAGAAAGAAAAGAAGCAATGTTTCAGCGGAAGTTGATTTAAGAGGTATGCTTGCTCTTGAGGCAATTGATAAGTTGGACAAGTACCTTGACGATGTTTATTTGGCGGGGGTATCACCTGTAACCATTATACATGGCAAGGGCACCGGTGCGTTAAGAAAGGCTGTACATGAATACCTGAGGGGAAATCCCAGGGTTAAAGGCTACAGGCTCGGTCAGTACGGAGAGGGAGAAGCCGGTGTAACTATTGTTGAAATGAAATAATAATATCATCATTGTGCTCAAGCACGAAAAGGAAACCGGTGTAATTATTATTGAAATAAAATAAAAAGGATAATAAGAGGATGCAAAAGGAGAAAGAATTTATGGATAATAACAACACAAAATTGAGGGTCTTAATTATTGATGATGATGTGCATATAGCTGAACTTATTTCTCTTTACATGGAAAAAGAAGGATATGAAACTTTTGAAGTACACAGTGGTGATGAAGCAATTGAGGCTTTTAAGAAATTTGACCCGCATATGGTGCTGCTGGATATAATGCTGCCTGGTATTGATGGATACCAGGTATGCAGAAAGATACGCCAGATAAGTAATACACCTATCATAATGCTTACAGCAAAAGGTGATACCTTTGACAAGGTTTTAGGACTTGAAATGGGTGCCGATGATTATATGGTAAAACCATTTGATTCTAAAGAATTGGTTGCAAGGGTTAAAGCTGTTTTAAGAAGATATGATACTAAAAAGGAAAATGAGATAAAAAAGATTGTGTATCCTAATCTTGTAATTAATCAAGGAACTTATCTTGTTACATACCATGGCAGGGATATATCGCTGCCTCCTAAGGAATTTGAACTTTTAAGTTTTCTTGCACAGCATCCTAATCAGGTGTTTACAAGAGAAAAACTCCTTGACAAAATATGGGGGTATGAGTTTGTAGGGGATACAAGGACTGTTGATGTACATATAAAAAGAATAAGAGAAAAGCTAAACCAAGACGATCCGTGGAGTATAATGACTATATGGAGTGTAGGATATAAATTTAGTGTTAAAAGTTAAAAAAATACTTGAAAAATACGGTATTGTGTGATATAGTTAAAAAGATAGATTGCAGAGGACTAAATTGTCTTATGTTATAAAAGCGACCCAACAGTGTAAATACAGGGTAAAGTGCTTAATAAAGTAAGTATATTATCAGGAGGTGTCATAATGAGTACAGCATTTATTATTATTTGTGTTTTAATTGCTATTGCAAGTTTTGCATTAGTTGCTTTAATTCTTATGCAGAAGAAACAGGCGGCAGGCTTTACAAGTGCTATGGGCGGCGGTATGAGTTCAGGTCAGTCTACTTACTGGGATAAGAACAAGAAAAACTCTATGGAGGGTAAGCTTGAATTTTATACTAAGGTTGTAGCTGTTGTATATGTTCTTCTTATTCTTGCAAGTAATTTTGTAAAATAATAAAGTAATGTAAAAAACTGCTGTGCTTAAAAGTGCAGCAGTTTTTTGTTTATAAAACAATTTTGTTTTACAAAATAGTTTGTAGTATAAGGAAAAAGGTTGTATAATATAAATAAGAATATTGCCATAAAATAAAGTTATATGATATATAAAAGCGAATAGCCTTGCATATTATAAAATTAAATAAATTGATAATAAAGTATTTTGACTGACTAAATGAAAAAATTATAAATATGTTATATACTTGTACAACATAAAAAGAGATAATAATATTTAATGCAATGTTTAAAGTAAGATAATTATAAAAGAAAAGTTGCTGTGTGTATTATAGATTAAAACTTATCTGACAATAAAAAATAAGAAAAAATAAAAGTTTGTAAAAGAAGTAAATGTTGTTTATTAAAGAAGAAGTAAAAAGGTATGGACTTCTTATAAAAGCGGTAAAATAAAAATAGAATTAAATAATTAAAGATATAAAAGGCAGCATAAATATAGGTAATTGATATAGAGGCTGAAATTTTAAAACCGAGAGGTGTTATTATGGATAGAGAAAAAACAAGCACATACGAACAAAGGAAGGAAACTGTACTTGGGTTTATAAAAGATAAGGAATACAGACCTATGAGAGTAAAGGATATTGCAGTGTTTATGCAAGTTCCTTATGATGAAATCCAGCTTTTATTTGATATAATTGATGAACTTGAGGCTGAAGGAAAAATTTTGGAGACAAAAAAAGGAAAGATTGTTGCAGCTGAAACTCTTCATCAATATCCAGGTACATTTACCGGTAATGGAAGAGGATTTGGTTTTGTCAGCATTGAAGGTATGGAAGATGAAATATTTATACCTGCAAATGCTACAAATGGTGCTATGCACAAGGATAAAGTTATATGCAGAATATTAAAGCAGACAGGCAGACGTGCTGAAGGCGAAATTATAAAGGTACTTGGGCATGGTATGAAGCATATTGTAGGTACCTATCAGCAGGTGAAAAATTACGGTTTTGTTATACCTGATGACAAAAAAATATGTGATGATATTTTTATAGGCACAGGGGACAGCAAAGGTGCTGTAACAGGTCACAAGGTGCTTGTGAAAATAACTAAAGCACCAACAAGCAAAGATAATCCTGAAGGTGTAGTAACTGAAATACTCGGACATATTAACGACCCAGGAGTTGACATTTTATCAATAATAATGCAATATGACCTTCCAACAGAATTTCCTGATGAGGTTTATAAGGAAGTTGAGGAAATTAATGATACAATTGAAAATGAGGATAAATCCGACAGGGATGACCTTAGAGATGTGGTAATGGTTACCATTGATGGAGAAGACGCTAAAGATTTAGATGACGCTGTGTCAGTTGAAAGGCTTGAAAACGGTAACTATAAGCTTGGTGTATATATTGCAGATGTATCCTATTATGTGAGAGAAAAATCTGCTCTTGACAGGGAAGCATATAAAAGGGGTACGAGTGTTTATTTAGTTGACAGGGTTATTCCTATGCTTCCTCACAAGTTATCAAACGGTATATGCTCCTTAAATGCTGGTGAGGACAGATTCACTCTTTGCTGCATAATGGAGATAAACAGTAAGGGTGAAGTTGTATCTTCTGATATTAAAAAAGCTATAATTAATGTAAACAGGAGAATGAGCTATACTGTTGTATATGATTTGCTGACAAATGAAAATTCACAGTATTATGAAGAATATAAAGAGCTTGTGCCTATGTTTAAAGAAATGGAAAAACTCAGAAATATTCTTCTTAAGAAAAGGCAAAAAAGAGGTGCCATTGAATTTGAAAATGAAGAAGCTAAAATTATACTTGATGAAAATGGAAAACCTGTTGATATAGTAAAAAGAGAGAGAAATGTGGCAACAAGTATAATTGAAGAATTTATGCTTATAGCAAATGAGACTGTTGCAGAGCATTTTTATTGGCTTGAAGTTCCTTTTGTATATAGAACTCATGAGGTGCCGGATGAAGAAAAGTATGAAAAGCTTCAACTTTTTGTTGCAAAGTTTGGTTATACCTTAAAGGGAAGTTCAAATCACCCTAAGAGTTATCAGCAGCTGCTGATGCAGACAGAGGATAAACCTGAAGAAATGCTTATACACAGAATGACATTAAGAAGTATGAAACAGGCAAAGTATACTGCTGAAAACGGAAAGCATTTTGGACTTGCTGCAACATACTACTGTCATTTTACATCACCTATAAGAAGATACCCTGATTTGCAGATACACAGAATTATAAGTGAGTATCTTGCAGGTCATTTGGATGAAAGCAGAATTTATCACTATAAAAAGATACTGACTGAAGTTGCAAATCTCTGTTCAATAAATGAAAGAAAAGCAGACGATGCTGAAAGAGATACAGATAAATACAAAATTGTTGAATTTATGCAGGATAAGGTCGGTCAGGAATTTGACGGCATTATTTCAAGTGTTACTTCATGGGGAATATATGTTGAGCTGCCTAATATTGTTGAAGGTATGGTATCAGTTAAAGACCTTGATGATGACTTTTATGAATATGATGAAGATAATTTGAGATATATAGGTGAAAATACTCATAAGACATATACAATAGGAGACAAGGTAAGAGTTGTACTGACAAGGGCAAGTCTTGATACAAGGACAATTGATTTCGAATTTGTGGAGGAAGATGAAAGTGAAAAAATTCTTGCACAGTTCAGAAACAAGGTAATTAAATAATTGAATTATAAAAGGGCTTATCTGCTTGGGTGAGCCCTGAATTGAAGGTGACAGAGTGTACGGTGTATATTTCAGCGGAACGGGAAATACAAAGTTCTGTGTTCAGAAATTTATAGAATTTTTCGGCAAAGGTGAAATTTGTTCTATAGAAGAAAAGAATACTGCAGAAAAAATAAAAAGCAGTGATAAACTTGTGTTTGCTTATCCCACTTATTACAGCAATATGCCTAAAATTGTAAGAGATTTTATTGTTGAAAATAAGGATATTTGGCAGAATAAGAAAATTTTTATTATTGTAACTATGGGACTTTTCAGCGGTGATGGTGCTGGTGTATCTGCAAGGTTATTAAAAAAATACGGTGCTGAGATTATTGGTGGATTACATATTAAAATGCCTGATGCTGTATGTGATGTAAGGGCATTAAAAAGATCTTATAAGGAAAACAAAAAAATTGTAGAGAGAGCCGTGAGTAAAATCAGAACTGGGGCGGCAAATATAAATGAAGGCAAAGTGCCTCAAGACGGATTGGGGACTTTTTGCCGTATAGCCGGGATACTTGGTCAAAGACTGTATTTTTATAACAAAACAAGAAACTACAGCGATAAGCTGAAAATAAATAGTGAAAAATGTATAGGTTGCGGCAAATGTGCCCAATTATGTCCTATGAAAAATATATCTGTAAGGGATAATAAGGCTGATGCAGGAAACAGATGTACAATGTGCTACAGATGTATAAGCAATTGCCCTGAGAAGGCTATAACACTTATAGGAAAAGATGTTGAGGAACAAGTTAATATTGAAAAATATTTATAGAATATATTTATACAGACATATAATACAAGGAGGTTACTTATGACAAAAAAAGAAGTACTTTCATTATTTAAGGAACTCAGAAAAATATTTGATATTGTAAGATTGGTAGATTCAACTATAAATATTGAATACAGCTTTAATGATAATGGTGAAATATTGGCAGAGCCTTATAAATGCTATTCTGTATGGAATAAGAGGAGCCGATGTGAAAACTGTGTATCAGCAAAGGCTTTTATAAAAAAGAGTAAACTGACTAAATTTGAATTTATTGGCAATGAGGCATACTTTGTTGTTGCTATGTATATAGAAGTTGAAGAGTGTCCATATATATTGGAAATGGTATCTAAGGTTTCAGATGAGACATTGTTCGGGGCGTATGGCAGAGATAAATTTATGCAAACGATTTCTGAGCATAACAGAAAAATGTATATTGATTCTCTTACAGGGGCATACAACCGTCTGTATTATGAGGAGCAGATTATTGGACTACATAATATAAGTGCTGTTGCCATGGCTGATGTAGATGATTTTAAGGAAATAAATGATAAATTTGGACATATGGCAGGTGATGCCGCCTTAAAGGAAATTGTAAGAGTTATGTTTGAAAATATTGATGAGAGTGATTCTGTTGTAAGATATGGCGGCGACGAATTTATTATTGTATTTAAAGGCAAGAAAGTAAAAGATATAAATGAAAAACTTGAGAAAATAAGGAGTAATATATATAATATCAGTATTAAAGGGTATCCTGAATTAAGATTGTCTGTAAGTATTGGATGCGTATGCAGCAATAATATAACTATTGACCAGATTGATGAAGTAGATAAAATGCTTTATAAAGCTAAAAAAATTAAAAATGCAGTATTGTTAAAAAAAGACTGATAAAAAAAGATTACATAGCCGCATATTAAATAGGTCAAGCTAAAGAACACAAAATAATAGTTGCAAATAGTATAAAAGGATGTTAAAATCTTTTGTATGTAATTGTTTTTTGTCGATTTATTAGTTGTAAAAGGTTTTTTGACATTTAAAAAAACTAATAAATGGATTTCAAGTGGAGGTGTTTTATGCTGGCTAAAGTTAATTCAAGTGCTCTTATTGGAATAAACGGTTATAATGTATCAGTAGAAGTTGATACAAGTGTGGGGCTTCCTGCCTTTGATATAGTGGGCTTACCCGATAATGCTGTAAAGGAATCAAAGGAAAGAGTAAGAACCGCTGTTAAAAATTCTGGATTTGAGTTTCCTGTTAAAAAGATTACTGTAAATCTTGCTCCTGCAAATACAAAAAAAGAAGGTCCTGCCTTTGATTTGCCTATTGCAGTTGGTATACTTGTGTGTATGGGTATTATAAATGAAGAAGAAATTGCAGAAAGTATTATAATTGGTGAGCTATCTCTTGACGGAAGTGTGAGACCGGTTGATGGTGTACTGCCCATGGTTTACTCAGCAAATGAAAGCGGGTATAAGAGGTGTTTTGTGCCTGAGGGAAATGCCAATGAAGCAGCATTGGTAAAAGATATTGAAGTTATAGCAGTTAGGTCAATTGATGAAATTGTATCTATTATTAATAAGGAGATAGAAAAAGCTCCTGTAAAGGCAGACATAGAATCATTGTTTGCATGTGATGATGAATATGATTGTGATTTTGCTGATGTAAAGGGGCAGGAAAATGTAAAACGTGCTCTTGAAATTGCGGCGGCAGGTATGCACAATATTTTAATGATAGGTCCTCCGGGCTCAGGAAAAACCATGATGGCTAAAAGACTGCCATCTATACTTCCTGATCTGACATTTGAGGAAAGTATAGAAATAACTAAGATATATTCTGTTTCAGGGCTTATTAGAAACAAAAATGCACTTATAACAAAAAGACCCTTTCGTTCTCCCCATCACACAATTTCAGGTTCAGCTATGGTTGGAGGAGGCAGGGTACCAAAGCCCGGTGAAGTAAGCCTTTCTCACAATGCAATACTTTTTCTTGATGAATTGCCGGAATTTCACAGAGATGTGTTGGAGGAATTAAGACAGCCTCTTGAGGATGGAAAGGTAAATATATCAAGAGTAAACGGAACAATGACATATCCTGCTGATTTTATGCTTGTAGCAAGTATGAATCCATGTCCATGCGGATATTATGGGTATTCGGATAAATGTACTTGTACACCTAATAAAATAAGCAAATATATGGGACGAATAAGCGGTCCTTTATTGGACAGAATAGATATTCAGGTTGAAGCCGGACCTGTAGATTATAAATCTCTTGAAATAAGTAAAAGAGGAGAAAGTTCATCAGAAATAAAGAAAAGAGTTGTAAAAGCACATAAAATGCAGCAGGAAAGATATCAAAATGAAAATATCTATTTTAATGCACAGCTTAATGCAGTTCAGATTGAAAGATACTGTGTTTTAGGAGAAATGGAAAAAACAATTTTAAAAAATGCCTTTAATTCACTTAATTTCAGTGCAAGAGCTTACCACAAGCTTTTAAAACTGTCTAGGACAATTGCTGATTTGGACGGAAGTGAAAAAATACAGGTTAATCATATTGCAGAAGCTATACAGCTTAGAAATCTTGACAGAAAATTTCTGCACTAGTGAGGTGAAATTATGTATACTGAAAGAAATTACATAATGTGGCTTAATTCCCTAATGAGTATAAATGCAGATATAAAAAGGGAACTGATAAATGCCTTGGGAAGTGCAGAGAACCTATGGAATGCAGGCAGAAAGGAAATTTTATCAACTAAAATATTATCGGAAGAAAAAATGGAATTTTTAATAAAGAGCAAGTATAAATATGATATGGATAAGGAACTTGAAAAACTATATCACAGCGGCATTAATTTCCTGATTCCAACTGATAAAGAATTTCCAATACAGCTTACGGCAATGAATGAACCTCCGGTTGGAATATATGTTATAGGAAAAATACCTGACGCTTCTTATCCCATGGTAAGTATTGTAGGGTCAAGAAGAGTGTCGGAATACGGGGCGTCAGTGTGTGATAAGTTTTCAAGAGAACTGGCAGAAGCCGGGGTTACAGTTGTAAGCGGTATGGCTATGGGAATTGACGCTATTGCACATAAAGGTGCAATTGATGGCGGAGGGAAAACAATAGCTGTACTTGGTACAGGTGCTGATGTGTGCTATCCCGTCGTAAATACTAATATATATAATGAAATTAAACTGAATGGATGTATAATAAGTGAATTTCCTCTTGGTACAAAAGCCTATAAAGCAAACTTTCCTTACAGAAACAGAATAATTGCAGGTTTGTCAAGAGCTACCATCGTTATAGAGGCAGCAGAGAGAAGCGGCTCATTAATAACTGCAAACAGGGCCATAGAAAACAGCAGAATTGTTATGGCTGTGCCGGGAAATATAACAAGCAAACTAAGTAAAGGCTGCAATGATTTAATAAGGAAAGGCTGTGTTCCTGTGACATGTACACAGGATATTTTTGATGAATTAAATATAAAATTAACTAAAAGGGAATTAAAAAATTCTGAAAAAGATATAATTCCTCTTGCGAAAGACGAAAAAATGTTATATGATTGTATAAGTTATGAGCCGATTACGGCTGATGAGTTAGTTGAGAAGTTGGATATGGATACAAGAGAAGTCACTTGTCTGCTGACAATGCTTGAGCTTAAAGGCTGCATAAAGCGTATGTCAGGACAGAAAGTGGTTCGCAGTCTTTAGGAGGATATGATGAGTAGTAAAAAATATTTAGTTATAGTTGAGTCACCGGCTAAAGCTAAAACACTGAAAAAATTTTTAGGCTCTAATTATAAAATTGAAGCATCAGTAGGTCATGTAAGGGATTTACCTAAAAGTGAGTTGGGTATAAACATTGAAAATGATTTTGACCCTAAGTATATTACAATAAGGGGCAAGGGTGAACTGCTTGCAAAACTTAGAAAAGAAGTAAAAAATGCGGATAAAGTTTATCTTGCAACTGACCCTGACCGTGAAGGTGAAGCAATAAGCTGGCATCTGCTTTATGCTCTTAAATTGGATCCTGCAAAAACATACAGAATTACTTTTAATGAAATTACTAAAAATGCTGTTAAAAAGTCTATAAAAGAAGCAAGAGAAATTGATATGAACCTTGTAGATGCACAGCAGGCAAGAAGAGCTCTTGACAGAATTGTGGGATACAAAATAAGCCCTTTGCTTTGGAAAAAAGTTAAAAAGGGACTAAGTGCAGGAAGAGTTCAGTCTGTTGCATTAAGGCTTATATGTGATAGAGAAGAGGAAATTGAGAACTTTGTACCAAAAGAATACTGGTCAATTGAAGCTGAACTTAAAGCTGAAAAAGGAAAAAAGTTTACTGCAAAGTTTTATGGTGACACAAAAGGCAAAATGGAGCTTGGCTCTGAAGAGGAAACACAAAAAATAGTTGATGCTGTATCAAAGTCCGGTTTTGAAGTTAAAAGTGTTAAAAAAGGCACAAGAGTAAAAAATCCTCCTGCACCCTTTACTACAAGTACAATGCAGCAGGAAGCTTCAAAGCTTTTAAATTATGGTTCGCAAAAAACTATGAGAATTGCTCAGCAGCTTTATGAGGGTGTTGATGTAAAGGGCGAAGGTACAGTAGGTCTTGTATCTTATATCAGAACCGATTCTGTAAGAATAGCTGATGAGGCTTATGAAGAGGTTAAGGGATATATACTTGACAATTTAGGTGATGAGTATATTAAAGAAAGAAGAAAATATAAGACAGATGAAAGGGCACAGGACGCTCATGAGGCAATCAGGCCTACATCTGCTCTGAGAACTCCTGATTCTATAAAGGACAGCCTTTCAAGAGATCAGTACAAACTTTATAAATTAATATGGGAAAGATTTGTAGCAAGTCAGATGCCTGCTGCTGAATATACAACATTAAGTTCTGATATTAAGGCTTGTAATTATATATTCAGAGCATCAGGTTCAGTGCTTAAATTTGATGGTTATCTTGCGGTATACAGAAAAAATGAGGAAAAGGGCGAGGAAAGCTCTATGCCTGAAATTGAGGCAGGAGATAAGCTTGAAACAGAGAGCATAAAGCCTAATCAGCATTTTACACAGCCTCCGGCTAGATATTCAGAATCATTGTTAATTAAAACTCTTGAAGAAATAGGAGTGGGCAGACCATCAACTTATGCTCCGACTATAACTACAATTCAACAGAGAAATTATGTGACAAAGGAAAATAAGGTTTTCTATACAACTGAATTAGGTGAAATAGTAAATGAAATTATAAAAAATAATTTTGGAGATATTATAAACAACGAGTTTACAGCTGATATGGAAACTGCTCTTGATAAGGTTGAAGACGGTCAAATGGAGTGGAAAGAAATATTAAGAAATTTTTATCCTCTGTTTAAGCATTTGCTGGATGAAGCTGAAAGCAAGGTTGAAAATGTTGAAATACCTGATGTTGTAACTGATGTTATTTGTGAAGAATGCGGCAGAAATATGGTTATAAAATATGGAAGATACGGAAAATTCCTTGCCTGTCCGGGATTTCCTGAGTGCAGAAATACCAAGCCGCTGTTTGAGGAGGCAGGTGTAAATTGTCCTCTTTGCGGAGGCAAAGTTTTAATTAAAAAGACAAAAAAAGGCAGAAAATACTATGGATGTGAAAATAATCCTGAATGTTCTCTTATGCTTTGGAATAAACCTACAGGAGAAAAGTGTCCTCAATGCGGCAGTGCATTAGTTGAAAAGGGAACTAAGAAAGTAAGAATAAGCTGTAGCAATCCTGAGTGTAATTATTCTGTTGAAAGTCCTGAGATTAAGTCTGAGGAAGACTGATATTAATACAGTCAGAGGTCTGAGTTATGAAAGAGTATTCAGAAAGAGTTAAAACTTTTATTGATGCAATGAAAGATAGCTCGTCATCAGAACTTTTTTCTATTGTAGAAAGAGAGCTTAATACAAGAATAACTGCTGTAATTGCAAACAGAAAAGTATATGGTGATGAGCTGTACAACTGCAGAATAAAAATTGAAGGTGTTGTTCTTTGTTCTGAGTATAATGTCTTAAGAGCAAATTATAACTATTTGGTTTTTGCTGTAAATATAATTAAAGAGAAAATAATGCTTGAAAAAATGACGCATTTATATAAAAATGTTGTAAGTTCCGCAGTTGACGGATTGACATCAAATGAGCTTAAAGGTGTAAATGCAGTCTTATCTGAAATTAACGGAAGTTCTTCAATAATAGTAACCAGTAATGTTGCAAAGGAATACGGAGTTACTCGTTCAATCATAATAAGTGGACTTAAAAAGCTTGAATGTGCAGGAATAATAGAAATGTTTTCTATGGGGGTAAAGGGAACCAATATTAAAATTTTATACTCAGGTATAAAGTCTGTAATCGAGAAGAAGAGAGGGAATGAAATTGAATGAAGTTAAACTTTACCGCAGGAGATACATTCCTGATGAGTTAATATATCTTAAAAATGACGTGGTTGTAAGTATTGACGAAAGTAAAATAATTACAAAATGGAACGTACTTACTCCTCGTCATGATTTTACTCATGGTGTTTCCTGTTATTTTATAAAAGAGGGATTTAAGGTAAGCAAGTTTTTAAACGATGAAGAAAAAATGCTGTATTGGTACTGTGATATTATAGATACTGAAATAAGCAGTAATGGTCTTTGTTATACATTTAATGACTTGCTTATTGATGTTATTGTATATGAAAATGGTTTTGTAAAAGTTGTAGATTTGGATGAAACAGGAAAAGCATTAAAGGAAAATATTATAAGTAAGGAACTTATAATAAGGTCAATGGAAAGAGTAAGCAATTTATTAAATATTATATACAGCGGTAGATTTAAGGAGTATACAAAGTATATTGATGAGGTTTGAGTATGGGTGGTTCAAAAGATGATAATCCAAACAAAGGACACAGGCAGAGAGTTAAAGAAAGGTTTTTAAAAGAGGGTAATTTTGACAGTTTTCAGGATTATGAGGTGCTTGAAATGATGTTGTTTTATGCATACCCTATGAAAGATACAAAGCCTATTGCAAAAAGGCTTATTAATCTTTATGGCTCTTTACATAATGTGCTTAATACTGAACCTAAACAATTGGTGCAGGAAGCCGGACTGACTGAAAATGTTGCAATATTACTTGCAATGTTTCCTCAGGCCATGAGGAAATATACAAGGAGTTTTTATGAAAAAGGTGTTATAATAGATACTCTTTCAAAGGCTGTAGATTTGTTTTCGGGTCTTTTAAAGGCACAGCCATTTGAGTCGTTTTTTCTTGTATCAATGGATATAACTAAAAAAGTAACAGCAATTGACAGAATAAATGACGGAAATGCTGTTGAAGTTTCTCTTTGCTGTGATAATATATTAAAAAAGGCTTTACTTAATAAGGCAAGTTTTGTTATAATAGGACATAATCACCCGTCAGGAATTTGCGAACCCTCAAGAAATGATTATCAAATTACAGGTACGCTTCATCAAGGGCTCGAGCATTTACAAATAAGGCTTTTGGATCATATTATTATATGTGGTGATAAAAACTTTAGCTTTGCTAAAAACAGATACTTTGGTTTAAATTATAAAGATTAATAATTAATCGGGAGGTACTATTTATGCAGAAGAAATTATACAGAGCTGTTGATGAAAAAATGTTAGGCGGAGTATGTGCAGGTATAGGAAATTATTTTGGAATTGACAAGACTATTGTAAGACTTGTTTGGGCCATACTTGCAGTTTGTTCAATAAGTGCATTGTTTTGGGTATATATAATTTGCTGGATAGTAATTCCGGCTGATGACAATATAATTGACAATTAAGGAGGATAAATTAAAATGGAGAAGTCAATGGAAAAGGTTGTAGCCTTGGCAAAGGCAAGAGGATTTGTATATCCCGGCTCTGAAATATACGGAGGTCTTGCAAATTCGTGGGATTACGGTCCTTTAGGAGTTGAGCTTAAAAATAATGTAAAAAGAGCTTGGTGGAAGAAGTTTATACAGGAAAGTCCTTATAATGTAGGTGTTGACTGTGCTATACTTATGAATCCTGAAGTATGGGTTGCTTCCGGTCATGTAGGTGGATTTAACGACCCTCTTATGGACTGTAAAGATTGTAAGGAAAGATTCAGAGCGGATAATATTATTGAGGATTATAATAAAGCTAACGGTATTGAGGGCGGTGCTGACGGTTGGAGCAATGAGCAGATGATGGAATATATAAAGGAAAAGAATATTCCATGTCCAAGCTGCGGGGCACATAATTTTACTGATATAAGACAGTTTAACCTTATGTTTAAGACACATGCAGGAGTAACAGACGAAGCTAAAAATGTTGTATATATGCGTCCTGAGACTGCACAGGGTATTTTTGTAAACTTTAAAAATGTACAGAGAACTACAAGAAAAAAGGTTCCTTTTGGAATAGGTCAGATTGGTAAGTCATTTAGAAATGAAATTACTCCCGGTAACTTTATATTCAGAACAAGAGAATTTGAACAGATGGAGCTTGAGTTCTTCTGTAAACCGGGAACTGAAATTGAATGGTTTAATTACTGGAAAAAGTTCTGTAAGGACTGGCTTCTGAGCCTTAATATTAAGGAAGAAAACATTGTTATGAGAGACCACGAACTTGCTGAACTTGCTCACTACAGTAATGCAACAACAGACATTGAGTATATGTTCCCATTTGGAAAGGGTGAGCTTTGGGGTATTGCTTCAAGAACTGACTTTGACCTTAAAGCACATTCTAATCATTCAGGTGAATCTTTGGAATATTTTGATCCTTCTACAAATGAAAAATATATTCCTTACTGTGTTGAACCATCTCTTGGTGCTGACAGAGTTACGCTTGCTTTCCTTTGTGAAGCTTATGACGAGGAAGAACTTGAGGGCGGTGATGTAAGAACTGTTCTCAGATTTCATCCTGCACTTGCACCATATAAGGCTGCCGTATTGCCTTTATCTAAAAAACTTTCTGAAAAAGCTGAGGAAGTTTATGCTATGCTTTCTAAGGATTTTGCCTGTGATTTTGATGATTCCCAGTCAATTGGCAAGAGATACAGAAGACAGGATGAAATTGGTACACCTTTCTGTATAACATATGATTTTGATACAGAAAATGACGGCTGTGTTACTGTGAGAGACAGGGATACTATGGAGCAGGAGAGAGTGGCTGTTGCTGATTTAAAAGAATACCTTTTGAAGAAAATGGAATTTTAATAATATAATATTTTATCTCCGTCTGCTGCAGGCGGAGATTTTATTTTGATATAAAAATTATTTTATTAGATATATAGGATTAAGCAGAAAATTAATATGAGGATTTTTATAATATGAAGATTTATGAAATATATGATAATAAAAAGGATTATATAGAATTGCTTCTTCTTGGTGATGAAGAGGAAGATATGATAGACAGGTATATAGACAGAGGAAGAATGTTTGTTCTTGATGACAATGGTGTTAAAGCTGAATGCGTAGTTACAGAAGAGGAAGATGGTGTAATAGAAATAAAAAATATTGCTGTTTTATGCCAGTATCAGAGGAAAGGATATGGAAGAACTCTTATTGACTTTGTTGCCAAAGAGTATGGGGGAAAAGGTCATATTTTAGAGGTTGGGACAGGTGACAGCCCTTTAACCATACCTTTTTATAAAAAGTGTGGGTTTGAGTTTTCTCACATTGAAAAGAATTTTTTTACAGATAATTATAAAAAGCCAATATATGAAAATGGTGTTCAGTTAGTTGATATGATATATTTAAAAAAGGAAATTTAAATTATAATATACTTATATTTATTAATATTATACAGATGAGGGGCATATAATTGTGTGTATCCTTTGCTTTTTTTCAGCAATTTGCTAATTATGGCAAATTGCAAAGAAAATACTTGAAAAAATTAGGATTTATGCTATAATAGATATAAGTTTTAATAAATATTGTGTGCAAAATGCACAACTGGAGGCGATTGAAATGAGCAAAAAATTTGTTTATTTATTTTCAGAAGGCAACGGCAAGATGAGAGAGTTATTAGGCGGTAAGGGTGCTAATCTTGCTGAAATGACTAATCTTGGTATGCCTGTACCTCAGGGTTTTACTATTACAACTGAGGCGTGTACTCAATATTATGAAGATAATGAAACAATTAACGAGGAAATTCAGGCTCAGATAATGGAGTATATTGGCAAGATGGAGGAAATCACAGGCAAGAAGTTTGGTGATGTTAATAATCCGCTGCTTGTATCTGTCCGTTCAGGTGCCAGAGCATCTATGCCGGGTATGATGGATACTATACTTAACCTTGGTCTTAATGATGAGGTAGTTGTAGCTTTTGCTGAGAAAACAGGAAATCCAAGATTTGCTTATGATTCCTACAGAAGATTTATACAGATGTATTCTGATGTAGTTATGGAAGTAGGTAAAAAATACTTTGAACAGCTTATTGATGATATGAAGGAAAAGAAAGGTGTTAAGCTGGATACAGAACTTAACGCTGATGATTTGAAGGAGCTTGCTGAGCAGTTTAAGGCTGAATATAAAGCTAAAATCGGCGAAGATTTTCCATCTGATCCTAAGGAACAGTTAATGGGTGCCATTAAGGCAGTTTTCCGTTCTTGGAATAATCCGAGAGCTATTTACTACAGAAGAATGAATGATATTCCCGGCTCATGGGGTACAGCTGTAAATGTACAATCTATGGTATTTGGTAATATGGGGGACACATCAGGTACGGGTGTTGCCTTTACAAGAAACCCTGCCACAGGAGAAAAGAAACTCTATGGTGAGTTCCTTATGAATGCTCAGGGTGAGGATGTTGTTGCAGGTGTAAGAACTCCTCAGACAATTGACCAGTTAAAGGATGTTATGCCTGAAGTATATGAACAGTTTGTTGATATATGTAATAAGCTTGAAAATCATTACAGAGATATGCAGGATATGGAGTTTACTATTGAAGATAAAAAGCTCTATATGCTTCAGACTAGAAACGGAAAGAGAACAGCGGCAGCTGCGTTAAAAGTTGCTTGTGATCTTGTTGATGAAGGTATGATTACTCCTCAGGAAGCTGTTTGCATGATAGATCCTAAGCAGCTTGATGCATTGCTTCATCCTCAGTTTGATTCAGATGCTTTAAAGAATGCCAAACCTGTTGCATCTGCTCTTGCTGCATCTCCGGGTGCTGCATGCGGAAGAATAGTATTTACAGCAGAGGATGCTGTTGCTTGGGCTAAAGCAGGTGAAAAGGTTGTGCTTGTAAGACTTGAGACTTCTCCTGAGGATATTGAAGGTATGAATTATGCAGAGGGTATACTTACTGTAAGAGGCGGTATGACATCTCATGCTGCTGTTGTTGCAAGAGGTATGGGTACTTGCTGTGTATCAGGATGCGGCGTAATAAAGATGGATGAAGAAAATAAGAAGTTTGAACTTGCCGGCAGAACATATAAAGAGGGAGATTGGATTTCTCTTGATGGATCTACAGGTAATATTTATGGTGAGGCTATTCCTACAGTTGCTGCATCCATAAGCGGTGAATTCGGAAGAATTATGAAGTGGGCTGACGAGTTCAGAGTGTTAGAAGTAAGAACTAATGCAGATACTCCAAGAGATGCTGCACAGGCAGTTGAATTTGGTGCCGAAGGTATCGGGCTTTGCAGAACTGAGCATATGTTCTTTGATCCTGACAGGATTTCTGCTATAAGAGAGATGATATGTTCTGATACAGTAGAAGAAAGAGAAGTTGCTCTTTCTAAACTGGAACCTATGCAGCAAAGTGATTTTGAAAAATTATATGAAACTATGGAAGGCAAACACGTAAATATCAGATTTTTAGATCCGCCTCTCCATGAATTTGTACCTACTGAGGAGGAAGATATTGAACTTCTTGCAAAGACTAAGGGCAAGAGTGTAGATGAAATTAAGAATATTATTGATTCACTTCATGAGTTTAACCCTATGATGGGTCACAGAGGATGCCGTCTTGCGGTTACTTACCCTGAGATTGCAAAAATGCAGACTACTGCTGTAATAAAAGCTGCTATTAATGTAAATAAAGCACACCCTGAATACAATGTTGTGCCAGAAATAATGATTCCACTTATAGGTGAAGTAAAAGAGCTTGCTTATGTAAAGAATGTTGTTACTAAAACTGCTGACAGCATTATAGAAGAAGCCGGTGCTGATTTAAAATACAAGGTTGGTACTATGATTGAAATTCCAAGAGCGGCACTTACGGCTGATTTAATTGCGGAAGAGGCAGAATTCTTCTCATTTGGTACTAATGACCTTACACAGATGACATTTGGTTTTTCAAGAGATGATGCCGGTAAATTTTTAGATTCATATTATGAAAAGAAGATTTATGAATCTGATCCATTTGCAAGACTTGATCAGACAGGTGTAGGTAAGTTGGTTAAAATGGCTGCAGAACTCGGCAGGAAAACAAGACCTAATATTATTTTAGGAATATGCGGAGAGCATGGCGGTGACCCATCTTCTGTTGAATTCTGTCACAGAGTAGGGCTTACTTATGTAAGTTGTTCTCCATACAGAGTGCCTATTGCAAGACTTGCTGCTGCTCAGGCACAGATAAAATATCCAAGATAAATTGCAGATAAACTGTTGTACTTAATAAGTACAGCAGTTTATTTTTATAAAAGATATATAAATTATAT
>CAJKOJ010000010.1 GCA_905201505.1 uncultured Eubacteriales bacterium
GAAATTAAAATAAAATACTTTTTAATTATTTTTATTATTTCATTTAAAAATTCCTCTTTTTTAAATATCCCTTTAATATAACTAGTAAATAATCAAAAGCTTCAAATTTAAACAGGAATGAAATTGCTATATATACTATTCCCCCAACAATTACCTGAATAAACAATTTAACAATACTTGAAATACTTATAAGATTTACCATTAAAACAGCCAACCCCATAAAACAGCTTGCTGCTATTGCTGGTATAATATCAGACAGCTGTTCTTTTAATCTGTATTTAAGTAACCGGTTTGAAAAAAACATAAAACAGTTCAAGCTGATAAATTGAACAACCATTGCTCCTATTGCAATTAAAAGTACACTATTAAATATAAACACAGCTGCTAAAACAGAAGCGAAAGCACAAATATTAACAACAATGATTATATATAACGGCAAATCACTTCTTCCTAATGCAAGCATTGCCTGGTGGCAAGTAGTTTCTAAAGGTCTTGTCAGATACATAATACAAAATATTCTGATATAGGGTACGGCAAAAACCCACTTTTCTGTTAAAACGCCGCTTACAAAATTGTTTGCCACTACAGCAAAACCGATAAGTATAGGTGCCAGTACATATATTCCTATTTTTATGGATTTCCTGAGCATTTGCTTTAATCGTTCAATATTATCTTGTTCTCTTGAAAATGCCGGAAACATTACTTTATTTACTGCCGTATTAACATTATTAACCAATAGAGCAGGATACTTCATACCCTGATCATAATAGGCAAGCTTTGATGGTCCAAAAACCTTTCCTACAATTAAACTTCTCACATCTGCCTGCAATGTAAAAACCAATTGAGTAACTAAAACCTTCCATCCAAATGCAAATATCCTTATTGCTCTTTTTACAGAAAATTCAAATTTTGGAAACCACGTACTAACAAAACATAAAACCAAAGTATCTACAGTAGTATTTGTAAGGTACTGTGCAACTAAAGCCCATACGCCAAAACCACTGTAAGCTAAATAAACACCTACAAAACCTGATATAACAGTTCCAAATAAAGTTGCAATAAAGAACTTTTTAAATTCCATTTTTCTCTGTATGTTAGCTTGCTGAATTGTATTCATTGATGCAATTATCAGTCTTATTGCCATAACTCTGATTACCCATATTAACTGTTCCATTTTGTAAAATCCAGCTATATACGGTGATGCAAAAAACAACAGTAAGTACAGTAAAACTGACATAGAAAAACTAAGTATAAATGCAGTATTATAATCCATATCATCTGCATCCTTTTTCTGTACAATTGCACTTCCAAATCCGCCTATAACAAAAACATTACATATTGATATTAACACTGTAACAATTGATATTATACCGTAGTGTGCGGGATCAAGCAGTCTTGCCAGTACAATAGTAACAATAGTTGAAACTAACTGTGCTGTTATTCTTTCTCCAAAAGTCCACAAAAAACCACTTGTTATCTTTTTTGCACCATTTTTTGTCATTTTATATTACTCCTAAAACTATTTATTTAAAATTTCTTTGAATTTATCTAAAATAATATTCAAATCAAATCTTTTTGCTCCATCTAAAGCTGCTTCAGAAAACTCTCTTCTTTTTTCATAATCTTCAGCCAGCATAATTACCTTATCTGCAAAATCAGATACATCAAATTTATTAATTAAAAAACCATCCACACCGTTTCTCACTATTTCATCCGGACCATAGTTATGAAATGCAACTACAGGAACACCACATGACATAGCCTCTATAATTGTCATACCAAACCCTTCTTGCCTTGAAGTTTGTAACAATATAGATGAATTACAATAATAATGATAAACATCATCTGTATTCCCCACAACTGCTGTATTTTTAGTTAAATTATTATTCTCCAGCTCTTTTATTAAAAATTCCTTACCTGAGCCGTCTCCTAATATTGTAAACTTCCAATCTGGTTTCTTTTCAACAACAATCTTTATTATTTCAACCAAATAATCTAACCCTTTGACATCCTTGTCCAACCGTCCCGAAAAAAGAATACTTTTTTTCTTTACATCTGATTTCATATTCTCATTTTTAGGAATAGGGTTATATAAAACAACAGAATTGATACCTAATTCTCTGTCAAAGTCTTCTTTGTCAGCATTCGTCAATACCAATACTTCATTTAATTTTGAATAGCAGCTTCTGGTATAATTTTTCAGTCCATATCCTGATTTTCCTCTTCTTTTCATATAAGAGTAGCACGTTGCATGCTGCCACCCAATTGCTTTACAGTTAATTTGTTGAGCAATGGTGCCCAACATAAGTGAGTATGTATGCCCTGCACCGATTACAACATCAAAATTGTTATTATTTATAAATTCAATGAAATGTTTCTTATCTTTTTCCTTAAAAAACAACTTATCAATAAAGTTAGTAAACAACTTTCTATCCAATAAACCGCTCTTTTTATTAAATGCAAGTATATACTTTGAGAAAAATCCACTATTTCTTTTAAACTCACCTAAATCCAAAAGTTCTATTCTATCATCTATAAAAAATAATTTTTTTTCCACATTCTGAAATGGCATTAATACAGTTACTTTATAATCAACATCCCTTACCAGTTCGTTTATAATTGTAGTAACTACTCTTTGAACCCCGCCTAGGGTGTACAGATTCTGGCAGATTATGCAAAGCTTCATTTTTTTCTCCTTCCAGATAATATGACACATTCAGTAATAAGAAAATGCAGATACAATAAATAAGCATATAATCTCCCAATACTGATAAACCGCTATAACTGTTTACATCGAGCATTAATATAATTGCAACAATTAAAAGCCTAATATTCTTTGACTTTAACAAAACTATTACAGGGTACACAAATACAATGACAGAAATATATACAGCAAACCATATACCATATAAATATGCCCACCTTAATACAGGATACTCAAGTGCTGCAATCAAACTATTATCCCAAATACCTTTGCCCATTTGAGCTGTAAAGAAATAAAATTTTAACGAACCAAATCTATATAACTTAAAAAGAGAAGCATTTCTTCCTGTTGTCAAATCTCCGGTTTCATATCCTGTCATAAATCGGTCTATTAAAACGTCAAAGAATCCTAATCTATAAGCAAAAAACATAACTATTGCAGCTAGTATTATATACTTTATTCTCTTCGGGGATTGATATAAAAGAACAAATTCTAATGCAAATAATACAAGCCCTGTTTTACTTGCAGTCAAAGCTATACCTATTATACAAATTAAACAGTAGTACACTGTATATATAGAAGATGGTTTCTTTTTAAAATAAAAGTCTCTTATTGTATTAAATGAAAAACAAATAAGCATAATCTCTGTCGTAAGGAGAGAATGTCCAAAATATGATACCAACCTGTTACCACTCATCATTCCAACAAGTGATTCTGTATTGTAATATTTAACAAAGAAATCTCCTATATGAGTACTTAATATCATATCCGCCAAACCACAGAAAACCACAAAACTGCAAGCTATTGTCAGCGTTTTTGAAAAAACATTAATAAAGTATTTTACATCATCCCTTGATATTTTAATAAAAATTAAAAAACATGGCAGTACAATTGCATAGCTATATTTTATGACGCTTATAATTTCAACATTTGAAAATACTGCTATAAATATCCAAAACAACAAAATAAGCAGAATAATAAACATATTTCCTATTACTGATGAATTGCTTTTTTGTATTTTATTTCTGGCTGCATCTTTTCTTGAGTAAAAACACATCATCAATACACCAAACCATGTAACGATATTAATTAATCCCAGTGTTTCTGAGTTCAACATAGTTTTTCTCAATAAAGTTGGCAGCAATAATATACCTAAACATATTAACTGATAAGATAAATCTCTGACCCTTATTATCATAATTCAAACCTTTCTGTTAACTAAATAATATTATTCTCTCTCAGGCAATTTAAGCCACTCCCCTAATTTTTCATCCCATTCCTGCGGATAAAATGGTATCATCCCGCTGCATGGGTAAAATGTAAACTCAGAAAAATAAATTTTATCATTAATTTCATATAAATCTATTCTTATAAAAGGAAAACCTTCAGACAACTTTTTGGCAAGTTTCTTCATTTTCTCAAAATTTTTAGGTTTTGGTACTTCTGAAATATCATCAAAAGGATTAAAATCTTTTCTGTAAAACGGCATTAATTTAAAATCTAAGTCCACAAAACTAATTTTTGCAGTCTTGTGGTTTTCAAGCCCCTTTGAAATATACAGACACTTAGGTTCACCGTTAAAACAGAAAAATTTATAGTCTATTAAACCGTCAAACCCCTTGTTTTCCATATATTCTTCTATTATTATGCAAGGTTTAACATTTTTATAAAACCACTCTCTTGAATCATTATAGTAATTTCTTTTAAGACATTTATTAATCTTTTTCTTTGCTTCTTCTATATTAAGCTTATCTTTATCCCTGCATATAATAAGTCCGCCTGAATCATGATTGCACTTAATTACAAACCTTTTTGGCAATATATCAAAGTCTATATCTTCAAATTTATCATACTTTGCCAAAAGAGGTATTAAATATTCCTCACCTATCTTATCAGCTATATATTCTCTCACTCTGTATTTATCAACAAGCCTTACGCCCAATTCATTATGGTAATAAATCTTCATCCACTGTAACTTTTCATTATAGGTCATGGGATTATTTAAATTTATTCTTTTTCCAAATTTTGCCCAATAGTAAAATTTTACCCAAGCTTTATCCCCCATAAATCTGAATGCACCTTTTGAGTTCAGATAAGTTACAATTTTTCGTGGTTCTTTAACATATTTTACAACCTTACTAAGTAAATTTGACATTTCTTTTCTCCTATATGCAATGTTAACATTCTATAACATCAATCCACATATTTACTACCTTTTTAAGGGACAAATCCTCTCTAATTTTTACAGCATTTTTCGCAATATTTTCCGCAAATTCTTTATCCTCAATAATTTTCTTCATTCCTTCATACAGAGCCTCTGTATCCCCAACAGGTATTAATATGCCATTTTCACTATTTTTTATAGTCATTCTTGCTCCGCCTACAGGACAATCCGTGCAAACTGACGGAATACCCATAGCAAGAGCCTCAAGCATAGAATTTGATATACCCTCAAAATCAGATGATGATATATACATACCTGCATCAGCAATCTCTTCTATAATATTTTTTACAAAGCCTGGGAATTCAACAAATTTTTCAAGCCCCATACTTCTAACATAATTATTCAGCTCATCTTTTAAAACACCAGTGCCAAATATAATTAATTTATAATCTGGATACTCCTTATGTAGTTTTGAAAAGGCGTCAATTGACATTTTAAAGTTCTTTTGTAAAGTAAATCTTCCTACTGCCACAATAGTCTTCTTTCTTTCACCGGAATAAGGTTTAGGAAGTTTATCATTAATAGGATTGGGTATTATATAACCATTTCTTTGTATTTTATCAGGAAAGCAGCTTTTAGCGTCTTCAGTCTGGAAAACCAACTTTGAAGCCTTAGGATATAAATATTTTCTTCCTAGTCTGATAATTACTGTAGATGACATTCTTGGATCAGCTCTTTCTGAGACCACAATGTTTTTTATACCTCTTCCGGCAATTATTGTCAGAAAATTAATAATGTGAAGAAAAGAAACAACTCCGTCGTAATTCCCTTCTTTCATAATCTTTCTTAACATTTTTATACGCTTTAATGTCCTTGTCAGGAAATTACACTTGTCATAATCTAATTGAATAATATTAACTCTATCATCAACTTCATATGTACGTTCCATATTCTGAATTACAGCCATATCAACCTTGATGCCTGCCTCTGCCATACCATTGGCAAGCAAAGTCATAACTCTTTCTGAACCGCCGACAGACAATCTCCTGTTTATAAACAAAACTTTCTTTACCATATTAAACCCTCTTATCTATTTTTTTCAGGCAGCATAAACCAATCGCCAAATATTTTATCCCATTTTTCAGGTTCAAAAGGCTTTAAACCGCTCCAATGAAAGAATGTTACTTCACCAAAGTACAGCTTGCCGTTTATATTGTATAAATCAACTCTTGCATGAGGTAACCCTTCAGAAATTTTCTCTGCAAGTGCAGCCATTTCTTCAAAGCGTTCAGGCTTTTCCAGTTTTCTTACTGAATTTGGATGCCCGTTTCTCAAATCAAGATGATTAAAGTCCATATCAAAAAAGTCAAACTTAGTTTCTTCTTCTCCGCTTCTGTCTGTTGCCATAAACATAACTTTTGCACTTCCGTCAAAACAGAAAAATTTATAATCCTTCAATTCATATCCTGATTCATCTACCATATACTTTTCAATTACTATTCTGGGCTTAATATCATTGTATACCCATTCTCTTGAATTTAAAAAATAGTTTCTTTTAAGACATCTTTCAATTTTTGCTTTAGCCTTTTTAATATCAAGCTGTTTCTTATCCCTGCATATAACAAGTCCTCCTGAATCATGAGTACACTTTATAACAAACTGCTCTGGCAAAGTGTCAAAGTCTATATCATCAAACTTATCATAAACACCTATTAAAGGTATAAGATACTCCTCACCTATTCTCTTAGATATATATTCTCTCACACCGTATTTGTCGGCTAATTGAGTATATAAAGGATTTCTGTAATGTACTTTCATCCACTGAATTTTCTCATTATATGTCTGAGGTCTTTTTAAATCAAGTTTTTTGCCTAACTTATATCTATATAACAGTTTCAAATATATTGAATCCATATTTGCATTCCCATTTAAAATCCTGCCTAAAGCAACAATGCTGTAATAACCGGGATCCATTCCAAATTTTTTTACTAAACCAAACATATTTTCACTCCTATATAGAAAAAGTTATTTCTTAAAATCATTATATATTTTATATATGAAATCTTCCCAATCTTTAGCTACTGTATCGCTTTCAAACTCTTTATATATCTTATGAGCATTCTGACCCAACTTATTGGCAAATTCACTATCTGAAAGTATTTTATCCATAGCCTCTGCCATCTTCACATCATCACCAACAGGCACGAGAATACCATTTACATTATCATCAATTATCTCCCCTGCACCGCCTGGAGGACAATCTGTAGCTATAACAGGCAGCCCTAACGACATTGCTTCAAGAAGAGAATTAGGCATTCCCTCAAAGTCTGATGACAAAACAAATAAGTACGAAGAATAAATAATTTTGTTAATGTTGTTTTTTCTTCCCGGAAAAACAACTCTTTTTTCAATTCCAAGTTCAGACGATAACTTTTCAAGACTTTCTTTTAATGGACCTTCTCCATATATAATCAATTTATAATCATCATACTTATCAGAAATTCTTGAAAAAGCCTTTATTAACAATTTATGATTTTTTTGTTCATACAATCTGCCTGCCGTTACAATTTCTCTTTTTCTTACTCCATTGAATCTGTCAACACAAAAATCCTCTGATATTGGATTTTTTAAAATAGCAGTTTTCTCTTTATTATTAATATTGTAGTAATCCCTTGCTTCTTTTGTCTGAAAACCACATCCATCAGCCCTTACAAACAATTTATCATTGAGAAATCTTACTACTCCCTTTCTGCTTGCAGGATTTGCCCTTTCACAAGTAATAACAGGGATATTTTTAAAAAACAATAATTTACCTATTACTGCGGTTATATTTGTTTTTGGCAAAAAAGAAATTATAATATCAGGTTTATATCCCCTGACTTCTTTTATATAAAATTTAAAGCCCTTTATTATGCTTTTTCTGCCATTTGTTCCGACTGCGTCTGCCCCTGCAAACTCAACTCTCTCATCAAGCTCATAGTCAGTTACAGCCCTTTTCATAACAACAATTCTTACTTTATGTCCATTCTTAACAAACTCATTGGAAAGATTAGCCATAACTCGTTCTGCTCCGCCGGATTGCAGCCCTGTAATCAAAAATAGAATTTTTAACTTTTTATCTTTCATAACATAAGCCTAACCTTTCATCGGAAGATTAATCCAGCTTCCCATTTTAGCATTAAACGCTTCAGGAGTTATAGGATCAAAACCAGCCCCGTTAGCAAATGTCAGCTCACTAAAATAAAGTTTATTATCAACAATAAAAAAATCAACTCTGACATGACAAAAATCCGCTGACAACTTCCTGGAATACTCCAAAAGCATATCAAGTACAGGCGGTTTTTCTATCTGCTCACTATGGGGATATTTAAAATTAACATTTTCAAGGAAATTCCATTCAGTATCATAAACATTTCTGCAATGTTCACCAAATCTTCCTGTGTGCACATCAATTAGTTTAGGTTCTCCGTTAAAACAAAAAACCTTATAATCTATTAACTCGCCTTTATCAGCGTTTTCAAGATATTTTTCAACTATAACCCTCGGTCTTACTTTTCCATACCACCATTCGCCATAACATGGTATAAATTTTGCATTAAGCCACAAATTTAATGTCTTTATTGTCTTCTTATAATTAAGTTTACTTTTATCTTTAACAATTATATTAAATGTTGAACCATGTGTAACTTTAATTACAAATTGCTGAGGCAATGATTCAAAGGGAATGTCTTCAGGGTTGAAGCCCTCCCAATACAACTCATTTAATACACTCTCATTGCCCAATTTTTCCTTAACATATTTGCGAACCTCATATTTATCACATAACAAAGGTTTCAGTTCATTTGCCTTAGGAGAATCATATAATTTAAGCCAGTTAATTTTTTCATTAAAATTCTGAGGCTTATCCAAGTTCAATTTTTCTCTTCTCTTTAAAAAATACAGGAGTTTTAACTCCGCACGGGGATTTAATTTATACAAAATATTAAACGGAAACAAAACTATTCCCTTAATAACTTCGTTCATTTATGTACCTCCAAATCAGAAATTCTCCTGTATGAATTTATCTATCATATCTACTATTGCCATAGGATTTTTGTTTTCCCATGGTCTGAGATTATCTGTACCATTTTCAATTGCTTTTATGGCGTCATTTAATTCTTCCATTTCATATACGGCTATTACATAGCCATTAGCTGCAAATGCCTCATTATTTTGTATCTGATGATCATTGATATGTTCACCGTATTTTTCAAGTCTGGTAACAGCTATTACCTTTTTCCCTGCATTCAATGCTTTCATAATAGAACCTGAAGCACCATGGCTAATCACATATCTTGATTCATTTACTTTCTTCAAAAACTCTTCCTGTGACAAATAATCAACGTATTTGTAATTTTTAGGACAATATTTTGACGTACCTATCTGAGCAAAAATTTCATCTGTAATTACACCATTTTCACAAAGCTCATCTAATTTTATAAAAAGCCTGTCAAATGGATAATTTCTTGAACCAACTGTTACAAAAATCAATACAAACACCCTCCATAAATAGCCTTTTTATAAAATTTCTTTTGGGTCTCCCATTGCACAATAAACAAATCAGAGTGTTTTTCCATAAGTCTTCCTGCAACAGTAGGCATATTTGCCCTTCCAAAAGTTTCAATAAAAATAAACTTTTTCTTAAAAACAATACTAAGCAAATAAAAAGGATATGCAACCATCGTACCTGTAGTAACAACCATGTCAGGCTTTTCTTTAAACCAAATATTTAACGCTTTTATAAAGTTCACAGTCATTTTAAAAGGCATTAATTTATCCTTTAAATCAGTTTGTTTCATAAAGTATGAAGCCAAAGGAGCTTCAAACTGTGTTTTTTCAGTAACAAAAAAACCGTCATATTTATCTGCTAATACTTTAAGTTTTACAAGCTGTTCCCAATGTCCTCCGGACGATGATACAAAACAAATTTTAGGTGTTTTACACATACTTACTTATCCTTCTTTCCTTTCAGACCTACAATGCTCAGCAATTCATAGTGAAGAGACGCATCTTCGCTACTTGCAAAGGCATTTCTTATACGCTCTAAACTGTTTTCCTTGTTTTTTACTATTCTAAACCACCAAAATCTAATCCACCCTAACGGCAACATATATTTTGGTGTATTTTCAAACCATACATATCTTAACTTCAGCTGTTCATAACTCGGAAAAATAATTTTAAGCATATTTTTAAATCTTTCAGGCAGCGAACCATTATTTTTGTCAATTCTTATTGCGTCAACATTTTTACCGTTATATCCAAAAACACCGCCGTCAAGAATATACTCTTCAACAGTACTTAATTTACCATTATCTAATTCATAATTTAATATAGGTATATCCGTTTTAAACCAATTACTGCATAATTCAAAAATATTAGCTGCAAATTTATCTAACCCTAGATGTGTCAATTCTCTTTCAACACATTCCCAATCAATCACATCGTGAAGCTTTCTTACAAAAAAAGCAATATCTAATATCATTCTGACGCCGCAGCCGCTAAATTTAAAGTGCTTTGCCATATGCACCATAAGATAAACAAAATGATGCTCATAATTAAATTCATAAGAATAATCCTTAATTAACACAGCATTTTTAAAGTTGTCAGAAAAATAACTTACATAATCTATATCATCAAAAAGATTTTTATCAATTATCTGTGTATGTACTTCAATACAAACTCCGTTTTTGCTGTAATTCCTGACAGCCTTATGTGATGCCATCTCATCAAACACAAAACCATTTTCAACAAGCATAGTGTGGACAATATTCTGATTTTCAATATCTATAATAATATCTAAATCTCCCATTGTCCTTAATTCTTTATCATTATAATAATTTTTTAAAACAGAGCCTTTAAACAAAATATGCCTTATCTTATTTTTATTTAAAATTTTAATAATACTATTAAGCACTGCTTCCTGTACAACAGAATACCTAATAGTTGAAATAAAGACTGATTCCAGTTTTTTTCTAACCTCTTCACTGCTACAAATATCTTTACCATTTACAGCGGCATAAATTACTCCGCCCAAATTATGTATAGACGCCAGTTGAAAAATTTCTTTCCAATCACCGTTACATAACTCCGCTGCATCGCTATTTAAGTATGAAGACAGTAGATTTATAAAGTTTTTTTCATTATCATTCATATTCCGGCACCACCATACACAACGCAAAATATTATGTTATTATTTATCTGATTTTACTTTTTTTAAAAGTCTGCATATTATAAGTGCAATAACTGCACCGAATTCGTCCGCACATACATCAATAAACTGTGAAGTTCTGCCATCCACAAATTTCTGATGCCACTCATCACTTCCCGCATAAACAGCACATAGCACCAATGTTAGAATAATGGCGTCTGCATCTTCCATTCCAAAGCTCTTGCAAAGAAGGTATAAAAACACAGCCAGTATTCCAAATATAAATATATGGGCACCTTTTCTGACAGTTTTATCAATCTTATATTTCAGTTTATCTAAATAAACCTTTTTTTCCTTTTCACTTTTAAATTCTAAATTTTCTTTTTTTACCTGATTTTCAATAGGTATTGTTATTATATTACTTGTTTTCATCGTCTGCTTATATGTCTGACTTGAAAAACCAAATATAGCTCCCATAACAAGCACTACACAAAAAAACAAAAAAACTCTTTTTAATTTTATCAACAAGCACCATCACCCTTTAAAACCGCAGGAACAGTCATTAATATAATTTTAATATCAGTCAATATACTCATCTCATTTATGTACTTGACATCTAATTGCATCCATTCATCAAACCCTATATTACTTCTTCCGCTTACCTGCCAATAACAGCTAAGTCCCGGCTTAACCTTCAGTCTTTGCTTGGCAAAATCATTATATGTCTCAACTTCTTTAGGCAATGCAGGTCTTGGCCCAACAACAGACATGTCACCTTTAAATACATTTACCAGCTGCATAAGTTCATCTATACTGTACTTTCTTATAAAATGTCCGACCTTTGTTATCCTCGGATCATTTTTCATCTTAAACACAGGACCGTCAGCTTCATTTTGTTCCTGCAATTCCTTTAATCTCTCCTCAGCATTTGTATACATACTTCTGAACTTATACATTTTAAATAACTTTCCGTCTATACCAACTCTGTATTGAGAAAAAATCACGGGACCACGATCCTCACATTTAATAGCAATTGCTGTAATTAGAAAAATAGGCGATAAAACTATCATAGCACAAAGGGAAGCAATTATATCAAATCCCCTTTTCACTGCAAAATATCCTTTTCTGCTTTTTCTTCTTTCCTTCATAATAGAATATTCCTTTACAAACTTTGTTTTATTATAAGTATTATCTGCATATATTTCATTTGCATTAGCCTGCATTTTCACCACTCCTTAATTGGAAACTTAAACATATTCTTCATGTAACTCCTGAAACTAATCTAATACAGACATTTACTTATCATCATACTTCCTTTAATTCCCAAAGAGAATTAAAAATTCGTCTTAATTAAAAAACAAAAAATAAAATATGTCAAATCCTAATAATACATAAATATTTAATATAAATTAGAAACACTTATAAATATAGAAAATGCTCTATAAATATACAGCAAAAAACAACTGCCTTTAACAGAGCATTAAAAAATCTATCTATAAATTCACAGCTTTAATTTTTTATTTTCAAAACTGTTCTGCCCTTATTACAATATTAATTAATAATTAAGATATTTTGTTGATAATGTAAAATGCCGATACGTATTATTATTCACCATAAATATTTCTGACTTCTTCAAGTGCCTTATGTGTGCCGATATCATAGCACTCACCGTTCATTACATATCCGTAAACAGGCTTTTTCTTATGAAGCCATTGCAAGAAATACCCGGGAGCATCCGGACTGTTTCCTTCTTTAAGATATTCTTTAAACAACTTTACCGTATCTCTATTATACATATATGTGGCAAAAGCAGCTTTGTTACTTTTAGGTTTCTGTGGTTTTTCTTCCAAATCCAGAATTTTGCAGTCCTCATCCATAAGCACAACGCCTAACTGCTTAATCATTTCCATATCATCAAATTGCTTTACACAAACACAATCAGCCTTTTTCTCCTGATAAAAATCATAATATTCTTTAAGACTGTATGTAAACAAATTATCCCCCGCAATTATAATGACATCATCATCTATATTCCCCTGCTCAATTGTATACTGTATATCCCCGATTGCACCTCTTTTGGTTTCATCAGAATCTGTACCGTCATCAATTACAATAATAGGCTTTGAATTAACCTTTTTATTTGCCCATTCCACAAATTTTTCTGCAAATTTGTGATTACTTATCACAAATATTGAATCAACATCTTCTATTTTATTTACTTCATCAACTATATAATCAATAATTGGTTTCCCGCCAACCTTCAACAAAGGCTTAGGCGTATTTTTTGTAAGAGGGTAAAGTCTTGTTGCATATCCCGCAACTAAAATAATAGCTTTCATTTTATTTAATCTCCTTATTGAATAATACAAATTCTTTATAAGACTATACATTCAATTTAATTGTAATACTATACGCACACACAAATAAATACCCTGCCGTATATACTTTTCCACAACTTAACTATCCCCTGAAATATTTAACAGATGTTTAATTATTTATTAATAAATTTTTAAGTTCCCAGTTAGTTTAAGTATATCATATATTACGACAAATTTCAACTTTAATATTATAACAAAATTTTGCAAATATTTTCCATACTACTGTCCATATCACACTTAAATTCTTTATTGTATAAATAATTCAGAGGACCTGTTTTTAATTTCATAACAAGCCTGTAACTGTGAAGAAACTGATTTTCAAGTCCAAACTTATCATAATAATATTTATTGACCTCATAATCACCATATTTTCTGTCCCCAACAATAGGATGACCTATATACTTCATACAAACCCTAATCTGATGGCTCTTTCCTGTCTCCAGTTTTATTTCAAGTAATGTATATTCCCCATTACTTTTTATAGGACGATAGTGCGTGCAAATATAGCTTCCTCCGTTATCAGTTTTACTTATTGATGCTGTATTTTCACTGCTCTTGCTATGATACCCCTCAATTGTACCGCTTTTTTCAACAACACCCTTTACAAGTGTTATATAATATTTATCGATAAGCCTGTCCCTAAATCCTCTGTTGAGCTCCTGTACAGCATTTAGATTCTTCCCCATTGCAACTATACCGCTTGTATTAACATCAAGTCTGTTGCACACAGACGGCACAAATCCCATAGAATTATTTGGATTGTATTCCCCTTTTTTGTAAAGATAATAAAGAAGCTGATCATTTAATGTATTTGTCTTGTGTTCCTTGTCAGGATGTACAATAAGTCCTGCAGGCTTTCCACATAATAATATATTTTCATCTTCAAATACTATACTAAAATTTCTTTCTGTCTTTAATATTCTCTTATCCTCTCTGAACTTATCAATTGTCTCATCAGCAAGATAGAGTTTTATGACATCACCTGTTTTCAGCAGTTCATTCCCCATAAGTCTTTTATCATTCAGTTTAATATTTTTCTTTCTTATCATTTTATAGACAAATGACTTATTTGCCTTATTCATATATTTAAGCAAAAACTTATCTGCTCTTTGTCCCTGTTCCTTCCCTGTTATTTCTATTTCACGCATATATCCACCCTATCCGCACAAACGCTTTAATATCATACATTACATACAATTATTTAACATATATTTTAATACATAAATAAGGCATTTGCAATAGCAAATGCCTTAAAATCATATTTTAAAATATTTAACAACTTTATTCCTGTTCATCAACAATTTCAGCTTCTTCATTAAGTTCAGCATTTTCATATACAATAGGATTTATCCCAAAGTGTTCTCTTACCTTATTCTCTATTTCCAGACAAATATCAGGATTTTCTTCTAAGTACTTCTTGGCATTTTCTCTGCCTTGACCAATTCTGTTTTCATTATAGCTGTACCACGCACCGCCCTTTTGTATTACATCAATACTGGCAGCAAGATCCAGCACATCTCCGATATGACTTATACCGGTTCCGTACATAATATCAAATTCAGCACTTTTAAAAGGAGGAGCAACCTTATTTTTGACAATCTTTGCACGTGTCCTGTTTCCTATAATGTCGCTTCCGTTTTTAATTGAATCAATTCTTCTCACATCTATCCTTACAGAAGCACCGTATTTAAGTGCTGCACCACCTGTAGTTGTCTCAGGATTTCCAAACATTACACCGATTTTAGACCTGAGCTGATTAATAAATATAACAATACAGTTGCTTTTATTAATAATAGATGCCAGTTTCCTTATAGCCTGAGACATAAGCCTTGCCTGACCACCCATAGTTGCATCGCCCATTTCACCTTCAATTTCACTCTTAGGTACCAATGCCGCAACAGAATCTACAACAACTATATCAATAGCACCTGAACGTACCATAGTTTCTGTAATTTCAAGAGCCTGCTCACCTGAATCCGGCTGTGAAACATAAAGTTCATCAATATTTACACCTAACTTTTTAGCATAAACAGGATCCAAAGCATGTTCAGCATCAACATATGCAGCTGTACCTCCCATTTTCTGTACCTCAGCAACTACATGAAGGGCAAGTGTAGTTTTACCGCTGCTCTCAGGTCCAAATATTTCTGTTATTCTTCCCTTTGGTATTCCACCTATTCCCAAAGCCAGGTCAATTGAAAGACACCCTGTTGAAACTGCTTCTACAGACATATTGACCATATTATCTCCAAGCTTCATAATAGAGCCTTCACCAAATGTTTTTTCTATTTGTTTAAGAGCCATTTTTAAGGATTGCTCTTTCCCCTCTGTCTCAGCATTGTAATCCAAAATTTTACTTTTCTTAGCCATTTTAATCCTCCGTATTTTTAAGTTCCTGTCTTAAAAGTTCCAGCACAGCAACTGTAGATGCACTTCTTATTCTCTCTCTGGAACCCTTATTTAACAATTTTTTAACTTTCACTTTTCCTCTTATTGCCACACCAATATATACAAGCCCCACAGGCTTTTCTTCACTTCCGCCGTCGGGTCCGGCAATACCTGTTGTAGATATTCCAATATCGGTCTTGCTTACTCTTGCTGCACCAAGACACATTTCTTCAGCTGTTTGGGGACTTACTGCACCATATTTTTCAAGAATTTCATTTTTTACTCCCAAAAGCCTGTGTTTACTCTCATTTGTGTATGTGACCATACCATTTACAAAAGCCTTTGATGCTCCCGGATAATTTATAAGTCTTGAAGCCACCATACCTCCTGTACAGCTTTCCGCAGTTGCAATCGTCATTCCCTTTGATATAATAAGCTTCATAACAGCAGATTCAAGAGTTTCATTTTCATCACCATATATATGTGTGCCAAGCCTTTTATATATTTCATCTATAGCAGGTTTTATTATATTTTCACACTCAGCCTTATTGCTTCCTCTTGCAGTAATCCTGAAAAGCATTTCATTATTCTTTGCATACGGTGCAATGGTAGGATTTGTATTTTCCTGCATAATATCTCTTACAGCCTCTGCCGCTGCACTTTCACCAACCCCCGCAATATGAAGCTCATGACTTACAATTGTAACCTCTTGCTTTTTTTCAAGATAACTTCTGACGCTTTCTTTAAACATAGGTACCATTTCAGAAGGCGGTCCGGGGAGAATTACAGCAACTTTCCCGTTTTCCTCCACAGCACAGCCCGGAGCCAGACCATTATTATTTTCAAAAATAACAGCACCCTCCGGCATTATTGCCTGTTTTTTATTTGATTTTGGAATATAGTCTCTTCCTTCATAATATCCAAGTATTTTATTCCACGATGGATTATGAACTTCAAGCTTTCTTCCAAAGTATTCAGCAACAACTTCTTTTGTAATATCATCATCAGTGGGTCCAAGTCCTCCACTTGTAATAATCATATCAGCTCTTGAAAAAGCCAGCTTTAAAGCATCCATAAGTCTTTTATGATTATCCCCAACTACTGTCTGATAATGGCATGTAATACCAAGCACAGCCAATTCCTGTGCTATAAACTGTGCATTGCTGTTAAGTATATCCCCCAGCAAAAGCTCAGTACCAATAGAAATAATTTCAGCTTTCACATACATCTCTCCTTAAAATTATTATATCAAAGCTTTTATAAAAAATCAACACAATATAGAAAATTTATTCTAAAAACAAACAAATTTTCTAAAACATCAATAGTACAAATAAGATTCTTACGGCAACAAACGTTATTAATGCCAACAAACTGGAGATATTTATCATTTCAAATACTATTTTTATATCATTATGTGTAATTATCTTATTACTGTCCCCAATGTCCACACCCTGTTTTTTAAAACTCAGTTCCACATTTAAGGAACCTGCACAAAGCGACATAATAAGACCCCTGTTTAGAGACTTTAGCTTATATCTGTCACGTTTAAAAACCTTATACGCATTTCTGCAATCCATTTTAAGCAGCTTTGCAGATATAAACATAAACACAACTGCAAGCCTTGTAGGTATAAATTCAGCTAAGTTCTTAAATACTCTTGCAAGCAACTGCCCTGTAGAATCACTTATTAATGAAAGCACTCTGTAAGCTACGCCTCCTGCACCCCCAAAAACAAGAATATAAAATATCGGTGCAATAACCCGATCTATAGAACCATCCATAATCATTACAATAATATTTTCAGCAATTTCTCTCGGTTCTGTTATTTCCCCATTTTCAGTTATAGTATTAAAAAGCTTTGTGGCTTTTTTAATATACCCTCTTTTCAAGGCCTTATGTACCCTCTCGGAATTATCTTTGATTTCTCTGCATGATATACAGAAATAACATATAATGCTCTCTGCCACAATAGAAAATACCATATTGTAATCAGCTATAAATTCCACTGTTTTAAAAACAATAATTCCAGACAGTATCGGCACTGCAATTGTCACCAACACTTTAACCTTGGAATTTATTTTTGAATACAGCTTTTTAACACAGGCATAAAAAAAGTTTCTGGCTTTCTTTATAACCTTTGGCGTACCGATAATCATATCCAGAACATAACCAATAACAACACTTACAATTACCGCCATCAGAAAACCTCCTGCTTTACAAATTTACACCCACTGTCATAAACATTGAAACATAAGTCAATAGAGCAATCTCAGTAAATACAACAAATTCACATATAACAATAAAACAGTTTATATCCCTGTCCTCCAATTTATCTCTTTTTTTAGACCTGTGATTAAACACAATTAAAATAACCAACACAGAAATAAAAATAATTATAAAATAAACAATATTCAGCATTTCAAGAAAAGAAACAGATGCCATAAGCCAAACAACTGCAATAACAGAAGCAAATATTTTTTTACTCTTGTCTGCAAGATTCCTGTATATACCTTTTTCAAGTCTGCTGCTTTCCAAAACAAATAAAACTGCTATAACTCTTACAAGAACAAATACTCCGCTTACTATGAGAATGCCTTTTATATTCATTACACAAAACATTGCCATTAAAACAATCCCATATATAAATACAGAAATTATTTTAAATTTACCGAATACTTCTGCCATATCGCTGAAATGTTTATTACCTGTAACAAGAGCTGTAATTACAGTTGATACTGCTCCTCTTATAAAGCCATTCATTCCAAGTCTCATAGCCCCATAATTCCACATTAACAAAAAGCACCCAAGCAATACACCCACAAATGGCAGATAGCAAAGTGTAAACCTCATAGAAGCCTTTGCTCTTTTATTATTTAATATATTTATATTGCTGAATAATGACAACGCTAAAAGCAAATCTTTCATCAATTTATCCTCCAAGCTCAATATAAAATCTTTTTATTTTTAATACTGTTTTATTTATTTTACCACAAATAAATATATTAGTAAATAAAAAAACAACTCAGGGATTTTTCCCTGAGTTGTTTATCATTCAAATTAAATTATTCAGCATCGTCAGCGGCATTTTCAACAAAATAGTCGCCCATTGCCTTTTCAAACTTATCAGAAACACCGTATGTCTTAGCTAAAGCCTTGAATAATTCAACAGCCTTTTCCAAAGATTCATTTGCAGTCTTAACTTCAGCATCTGTCATTTCAGAACTTACTTCCTTTAATACAGTTGCAACTACATCACACTGCTTATCAAAATCAGCCTTTTCAGAATCATTAAAGTCAGCTGAAATCTCATTGAGAATAGCAACACTCTTATCTACAGCCTCAGCAAATTCCTTTAAGAAATCCTGATCACTGATAGCATCCTCATCACTGTCAGCTGTCTTATCCTCATCATCTACAGCATTATCTACAAAGTATTTACCCATAGCTTTTTCAAATTCATCAGAAACACCATACTTCTTAGCAAGTGCAGCAAAAGAATCATAAGCAGCTTCCGCAGCCTTTAAACATGCATCAGCCTCATCCTCAGTCATAGGAGTTGATGCACTTAATTCCTTTAAAACAGTTGCAACTACATCACACTGCTTTTCAAACTCTTCTTTTTCCTCTGCTGTAAATTCAGAAGCCTTATCGTTAAGCACACCTATACCTGCATCTACGCTTTCAGCATATTCTTTAAGAAAATCAGCGTCACTTACAGGATCTTTTTCAACAGCTGCAGGAGTTTCTACAACATCTTCAACATATTTTGAAATAACATTTACAGTCTTTGTTTCTCCGTCCCACTCTACATCGCAGTCAAATGTATCTGACAAGAATCTGATTGGAACCATAGTTCTGCCATTTATAATAACAGCTGGTGAATCGATTTCTACAGGAACTGAAACATTACCGTCAGAAATATTGAGTACAGCAGCACCTATTGTTAAAGAAGCTTCAACACCGTCCTTAACAAAAACAGCAGTCTTTGTATTAGCGTCCCACTTCACTTCACAGCCAAGAGCTTCAGCAACAACTCTTACAGGCACCATAGTTCTGCCATTCACTATAACAGCAGGCTGGTCGCTTACAACAGCCTCACCATTAAGCTGTAAGTTAACATTGCTATCCTCTGCAAATGCACTTAAAGACATAGCAGACATTGTCATAACAGTAGCTAAAGCTAATGCAATTTTTCTTTTCATAATTAAACTTCCTCCTTAAATTATATGTATTTTACATATTTACATAATTGTAATGCAAAAATTAAGAAAATGCAACAATTTTATTAATTTTTTATTTTTATAAATTCAATTTTTTACTATATACATATATTTACACAAACTAAAAGGGGCGGGAATAACCCCCGCCCTTAAATTACTATAAATTTTGAAGCGTTTTTTTAACAACATCACTAACAAGCTTGTTATCAGCTTTTCCCTTAGTCTTTGCTGTAACAACACCCATTACCTTGCCCATATCCCTTATAGATACAGCACCTACACTTTTAATAGCTTCAGCTACAATTTCCTCAATTTCAGCTTCTGACAACTGCTCGGGAAGGTAAGCCTTCAAAAGTTCAATCTTCTTATTAGCCTCATCTACCAAGTCCTGACGCTGTGCTTTTTGAAAGTCAGGCATGACGTCGTTAATCTTTTTAATCTCCTTGGAAATAACAGTTAAAACACTATCGTCATCAAGGTTATCAATTTTTTCATCCTTCTCAATCTGAAGAATGCCGGCACGAACAATCTGGATAACTTCTTTTCTTATCGTATCCTTTTCCTTCATTGCCGCTTTCAAGTCATTAAAAAGCAATTCCTTCAATGACATATTAATCACTATCCTTTGTGTAAATTAGTTGTACTTACGCTTTCTTGCAGCTTCAGACTTCTTCTTACGCTTTACACTAGGCTTGTCATAATGCTCTCTTTTTCTTACCTCGCCCATAATACCGGCCTTAGCACAGTTTCTCTTGAAACGACGAAGAGCGCTATCTAATGACTCATTTTCCTTAACTCTAACCTCAGACATTGTTACTTCCCTCCCTCCGGTTACATCAATCCTGCATAGCTATGCAAACCAAAACTATACACTACAAAATTATACACAATTTTTTGCCCATAGTCAACCATAATTTAATATTTTTTTAATTTTTTTTATATCAAGGCTCATTGCTTAATAAGCTCAGCAAATCCTCTTTGCTGAATTCATAGTCTTTATTACAAAAATGGCAGTGCATTGTAGCCTTGCCGTCCTCTTCTATAATCTTGGCAATTTCCTTTTTTCCTAAAGATATAAGCGCTTTTTCAACTCTTTCCCTTGAACAGTTACAGTAATACTCAACAGGCACTTTATCAAGTATATTCGGTTCCAGGTCTCCTATAAGGTAGTCTATTATATCCTCAGGGGTCATACCCTTTTCAAGCATAGTTGTTACAGGCTCCATTTCATGAAGCTTTATTTCAAGAGAAAATATAGTATCTTCATCAGCCTCAGGCATAAGCTGTATAATAAAACCGCCGGCCTGCTTTATTGTGTAATCCTTATCTACAAGCACACCTAAGGCAACAGCTGAAGGTGTCTGCTCAGACTTAGCAAAATAATAAGTCAGATCCTCTGCAATTTCACCTGAAGTCAAAGGAATTTGACCAACATACGGCTCCTTCAATCCCATATCCTTCATTACAGTAAGTGTGCCTTTTCCTATAGCAGTCTTTACATCAAGCTTACCGTCCTCACGCAGAGGAATATCAACCCTCGGATTGCCTGCATAGCCTTTAACTCTTGACTTACTGTCAGAAGTAACAGTAATTATCCCTGCAGGACCGTCACCCTTTATCTGCAAAGTAATAATATCATCTTCACCTTTTAACATTGAACCCATTATAGCGGCTCCTGTCAGTGCTCTGCCCAGTGCTGCTGAAATAACAGGAGAAGTTTTATGATATTCAAATGCCTTTTCAACAGTTTCCCTTGTATTTGCAGCAAATACTCTTACTGAACCATTTCCCGCTGTTGCCCTTAAAATATAATCCATATTATGTTCTTCCTTTCATCTTTTCTCTTGCCACAAAAAATATTCTTTGACTTCTTTCTGTAGGCTCATGGAAGGTCAATTCGTCATATACTGCCTCAAATTCCATTCCGGCCTCTTCAATCAGCTCTATTATTTCATCTATTGTGTAACCTTTTTCATAATGAAATTCTTCAAATCTTTCATAAAGCCCGTTTTCCTGCTTTATAAAAAAATTTGTATAAAATTCATTTATCTTTTCATCTGCATCATAATAATTTTCCCACGTATATGCAGAATTTTCTGTAGTCTCACAAAATGAGTTACACCCAAGAACCTTGTCAAATTTATATATTGTATTTAAATCAAATACAAAAAGCCCTTTTGGTTCCAGATAATTATTCACAAGTTTAAACACCTCAAGCAAATCCTCAGTTTCTGTAACATAATTTATGCTGTCACACACAGCAACAATAGCATCAACTGTACCATAAAGCTCAAATTCCCTCATATCCTGATTAAGATAAAGTATATCAAGGTTTTTTCCCTGTGATTTTTCAATAGCCTTTGCAAGCATTTCCTCTGAAATATCTATTCCAATCATATCAAAGCCGTTTTCAGCAAGTCTTGTTGTCATATTCCCTGTACCGCAGCCAAGCTCTGCTACAATATTTGTATTATTTATAAGTCCGTGTCTTTTAAATATTTCCTTTATATACTCAAGCCACTGATCATAAGGAGTATCCTCCATAAATTCATCATACACCTGAGCAAAACTCTCATAAGCCATACTCTCCGCCTCCGATCTTGCTGTCATTAATTATCTTCCGAACACCCATAGCTGTATTACAGCAAGAACCTCCCTGCAGTAATTAGGTATAACAGAAGACAACTTAGTTCTTGCATTATAAGCCTTTGCATTCAGTCCGTTTAGTTCTGCAAGTTCACCTGCTCTGTAAGAGTGAAAGGAATTTGTAATATATACAACTTCATAATCATCATCAAATATTCCGTCTAATATTTCTTTTGAAAACCTGTAATTTTCATTAGTTGATGTTGCCTTGTCTTCCATTATGATTCTTTCAGACGGCACACCTTTTTCTACGAGATATTTATACATTGCCTCAGCCTCAGTACAATCCTCCTGAGGTCCCTGCCCTCCGCTTACTACAATAACTGCATCTGTATTTTTACAGCTGTAGTCAATTGCAGCATTAAGCCTGTCAATGAGATTGGAGCTTGGAGTATCACCATGGAGACCACAGCCCAGTACAATTACAGCCTCCTCGTCAAAATCAGCTGAGTTAACCCGTGCCATAGCACCTATAAACAGCATAAAAGCTGCAAATACCACTCCCCCTACAATAAACAGCCTTTTAAGCCATTTAATAACATTGTTTTCAGGCAAATGGTACCACAAAGCTATTATTAACCCCGCTGCCATAGGAATAAAAATACCTATATTAAAATTATTAATAAGTGAAAACCACACCATAAACCCTGCAAGGATCAAACCAACTGCTGTTGTAATACTTTTTTTCATATTTTCACAAACTCTCTTATATTCCGTTTAAACTTTATCAATTCATAGTATACAATAACCATAACTTTAAAACAAGTCCTTTTATTGTAAAATACACAACATTCAAGTATCAAAATTTCAAAAAGCGGCAGCCAAAAGACTGCCGCAAACTGCTTATTTGCTAAAAAAACCTTTTTTCTTGCCGGCAACGCCGTTTAAACTGTCGCCAAACTTCTGCAAAAGTTCCTTTTGTTCTTTTTTAAGCTCTGTCGGTATAACAACATTCAATGTAACAATAAGATTTCCTCTTGCTTTATCATTTCTTACATTATAGGCACCTTTTCCTCTTAATGTAACTTTTGTTCCCGGCTGTGTTCCCGGCTTAATTGTGTACAATTCATCACCGTCAATTGTAGGTATATTTATTTCTGCACCTAAAGTTGCCTGAACAATGTTAATAGCTACATCTGTGTACAAATCATTACCCTGTCTCTGGAACTGCTTGCTAGGAGTAACTAAAATCTGAATAAATAAGTCACCGTTAGCACCGCCTTTAGTACCGGCTGAACCATAGCCTTTCTTTCTTATTGACTGACCATGTGCAATACCCTTAGGAATATCCACAGTAATTGTTTTCTTAGTAGTTACACTGCCCTTGCCGCCGCACTTAGGACACTTTTCTTTTATTATTTTTCCTTCGCCGCCGCACTGGGAACAAGTTCTTACAGTCTGTGCCATACCAAACGGTGTTCTTGTTGTTACTCTTTCCTGACCGCTTCCATGACAGTTAGGACAAGTTTCTGCAGTTGTTCCTTCTTTTGCTCCGCTGCCGTTACATTCAGAGCATTTTTCACTTACAGGCACAGTTATTTCCTTTTTACATCCAAACATTGATTCTTCAAAGGATATTGTCAGGTTCACCTGTAAATCAGAGCCACGCTGAGGTCCTCTTTTTCTTGAACCCCCGCCGCCGAATATATCACCAAAGCCGCCAAAACCACCGCCAAATATATCACTAAAAATATCGCCCATATCCATTCCGCTGAAACCACCGCTGAAGCCGCCGGCACCGCCCATGCCGCCTTCAAAGGCTGCGTGACCATACTGGTCATAGGCAGCTTTTTTCTGTGGGTCACTTAACACCTCATAGGCCTCATTAACCTCTTTAAACTTTTCTTCTGCCTCTTTATTATCAGGGTTCGCATCAGGGTGATATTTCTTAGCCATCTTTCTGTATGCCTTTTTTATTTCTGCATCAGAAGCTCCCTTTGTTACACCGAGAACTTCATAATAATCTCTTTTAGACGCCATAATCTCACCTCTTTATAATCAGAACAATAACTATCAACCACAAAAGAGTCAGAGCCATACAGCTCTGACTCTGTACATTTATTTGTCAATTAGCATTATGCTTATGCTGTATTTTACCACACAGTTGATTAACCGTCAATAATTTCATCATCAGCACCGGCACCGCCTGCGTTGCCCTGTGCATTCGGGTCTACACCTGCAGCCTGAGCAGCTTCATACATCTTAGTTGAGAATTCCTGAACAACGCTGTTTAAAGTTTCACAAGCAGTCTTTAATGTAGCAACGTCAGTTTCACTCATACTTTCAGCTGCAAGACCGTCATTAACTTTCTTTAAGTTTTCAACTTCAGCTTCAATTCTGGCCTTATCCTCAGCACTAATCTTATCACCTAAGTCCTTAAGAAGCTTTTCAGTCTGGAATACTAAGCTGTCAGCCTGATTCTTTGTATCAACAGCTTCCTTTCTCTTAGCATCCTGTTCAGCATACTGTTCAGCCTCTTTAACAGCCTTATCAATTTCTTCGTCTGAAAGGTTTGTTGAAGAAGTAATAGTTATATTCTGTTCCTTGCCTGTACCTAAATCCTTTGCAGATACCTTTGTAATACCGTTGGCATCAATATCAAAAGTAACCTCAATCTGTGGGATACCTCTTGGAGCAGGAGCAATACCATCAAGACGGAATCTTCCTAAGCTCTTGTTATCTCTTGCCATTGGTCTTTCACCCTGAACAATGTTAATATCAACAGCAGTCTGATTATCCTCATAAGTTGAGAAAATCTGCTTTTTGTTTGTAGGAATAGTAGTGTTTCTAGGAATTAAAGGAGTAGCAACACCACCGGCAGTCTCAATACCCAGTGTAAGAGGAGTTACATCAAGAAGAAGGATTGAACCGGCACCCTCATCACCTGCTAACTTACCGCCCTGAATAGAAGCACCGATTGCAACACACTCATCAGGATTAATACCCTTAAATGGTTCCTTGCCAGTAATCTTCTGTACTTCTTCCTGAACAGCAGGAATTCTTGTAGAACCACCTACAAGCAATACTTTTGTCAGTTCACTTGCAGAAAGTTCAGCATCCTTTAATGCTGTCTGAACAGGACCTAAAGTAGCTTCAACAAGGTCATGAGTAAGTTCATTAAACTTAGCTCTTGACAAAGTCAAATCAAGATGCTTAGGACCATCAGTACCAACAGTAATATAAGGAATGTTAATGTTAGAAGTAGTTGCAGAAGACAATTCTTTCTTAGCCTTTTCAGCAGCTTCCTTTAATCTCTGCATAGCCATCTTGTCAGAAGAAAGGTCAATACCCTCTTTAGCCTTAAAGTCGCTTACTAAATAATCTATAATTCTTTGGTCAAAGTCATCACCGCCCAAGTGGTTGTTACCGCTTGTTGCAAGAACTTCAATTACACCATCACCAATTTCAATAATAGATACATCAAATGTACCGCCGCCAAGGTCATAAACCATAATAGTCTGTTCTTCTTCATTATCAAGACCATAAGCTAATGCAGCAGCAGTAGGTTCGTTAATAATTCTCTTAACATCAAGACCTGCAATTTTACCGGCATCCTTTGTTGCCTGTCTTTGAGCGTCTGTAAAGTAAGCAGGAACTGTAATAACAGCTTCTGTTACAGATTCACCGATATAAGCTTCTGCATCTTTTTTGAGCTTCTGCAAAATCATTGCAGAAATTTCCTGAGGAGAATACTGCTTACCGTCATTAGTAAACTTGTAATCCTCACCCATATGTCTTTTAATAGAAATTACTGTACCGTCTACATTAGTAACAGCCTGACGTTTAGCAGTTTCACCTACTAATCTTTCACCGCTTTTTGTAAAACCAACAATAGAAGGGGTAGTTCTCTCACCTTCTGCATTAGCAATAACAGTTGGCTGACCACCTTCCATAACAGCTACACATGAATTTGTTGTACCTAAATCAATACCAATAATTTTTCCCATTATTCTCTCTCCTTTTTAAATTAAATAAAATATACCACTTTTTTATATATAAACGGAGGCAAGCCTCCAATTAGCTTTTAAAATTTTCACTAATTTGCAACTTTAACCATTGCAGGTCTTATTACTTTTTCACCGTGTCTGTAACCTTTTTGGAAAACTTCAACCACAACATTTTCATCACAGCTTTCATCTTCAATATGCATAACCGCTGCGTGTACATTAGGGTCAAAAGGTTCTCCCTCAGCAGGAATTTCTTCAACACCTACAGATGTCATTACTTCCAGCATCTGCTTAAGTATCATTTCAATCCCCTTATATGTGCTGCTTTCCTTATCCTCTGTTGCAGCAACAGCTCTTTCAAAGTTATCTACAACAGGCAGAAACTTTTCAATAGTATCTCTCACACCATTGTTATACATTCCCTGTTTTTCCTGATTTGTTCTTTTTCTGAAGTTTTCAAACTCAGCAAGCTGCCTCAGCCATTTATCCTGAGCCTCTTTAACCTGCTCTTCAGCCTTTATTAGTTTTTCTTCAAGAGTTTCCTCTTCTGTCTTTTCTTCTGTTTCACCGGCAGTTTTTTCACTTTCACTCACTTCATCAGAAGTGTTTGCCGCCTCGTTTTGAATTTCTTCTGTATTTTCAACAGTATCCTTATTTAAGTCCTTATCCAAATCCTTACTCATCATAACCTCCGTCACCGCTCTCAAACATAGAATCAATTATATTGTCCAGTTTTTTCACAATTTCATCAAGCACAGATACCGTCTGCGAATAGTTCATTCTTGTTGGTCCGATAACACCTATACGCCCCACAGAGTTACTGCCATACCTGTAATTTGCCTTTACAATACTGCAATCCTTCAGCTCCTCCATTTTGTTTTCGCCGCCTATTAGTATTTCAATTTTATCGGCAGCCGTATCATCACCCTTTCCCAAAAGAGTAATTAACATATCCTTTTCCTCAAAAGCTCTGAAAATATTTTTAGCCTTTTCTATATCACTGAATTCAGGATAACCAAGAAGATTTCTCACACCGCTTGTATATAGGTGCACATCCTCCTCTTGCCTTACAGTTGATATAACAGCCTTGAACACTTTAGCAATAAGCTCTTGATAATCTGTAAATTTATTAATAAGGTTTGAAACAGCTTCTCTGTCAATATCCTCAAGCGAATAGTCTTTTATAACATTATTAATTTCATTTGAAATTCCAAAAAGACTTTCTGCATCAGGAACTGCCTTAACTCTTATAATATGGTTTTTAATTGCCTTGCTGTCTGTTACCACAACAGCGGCAACTGTACTTTCATCAACAGGCACAAGCTGAATATGCTTAATTTTAATTTTGGTACTTTTTGGCTCCGTCACTACTGTAGTATAGCTTGTAAGCATCGAAAGTGCCCTTGCAGTCTGCTGCATAAGATATTCAACTCTGTTTACATTAAAAGATATGGCATTTTTAAGGAACTCCACTTCATCACTTGTCAGCTCTCTTGAATGCATCATATTGTCTACATACATTCTATAGCCGGTTTGTGAAGGTATCCTTCCGGCTGAGGTATGAGGCTGCTCAATCAGTCCCATTTCCTCCAAATCGCTCATTTCATTGCGGATTGTTGCAGGTGAAATACCCAAATCATATTTTTTAGCTATAGTTCTTGAACCCACAGGTTCTGCCGTAGCAATATAATCGGTGATAATGGCTTCTAAAATTTTTATTTTTCTATCATTTAATTTCAACCCTATCACCTCTCAGTTTTCATATCATTTATAAATACACCAATATTTTGTTTTACCTGTTAGCACTCAACTTAGCCGAGTGCTAACTTTAAATATAATATATCACACACCCTAAACTTTGTCAATACTTTTTAATAAATTTTTTCACAAGTTTTTATATAAATAACCCTACAAGTTTTTATACTATACTTAAATATAAAAAGCCTGTACAGAACAAATGTCATATCAACATTCCCTGTACAGGCTTAGCAGCCGGTTTAAATCATCAGTATGTTCCTCCCAAGCAGTGACTTTTTATTATTTCACCTGTTCGGCTTAAAGGAAGCATATTGCATTAACAGCTCTTAAACATTACTATTTTTCAACACTCCATATATATTTATCCCTACTGAATATAATACAGGTCATAACCCCTGTAAATCCTATAATAAAGAAAAGCAGTGCCGCTCCTGAGCCTTTGCCTGCTCCGAAAATTGTACAGAGCAAGCTGCTCTCACTCTGCAAACCCATAAACGGCTCAAATATTTTATCTACAAGTATACCACCTGCCATATAGCCCAAAGGTATAGTAAAAAACTGTAGTGAATTTCTTACCGAATATACCCTTCCCTGTATACTTATTGGTATACTGCTTCTCATAATTACATCAAGATTAGTATTCATAATCGGTATACATATCCAGCCTAAAAATACCCCTATACACCACACAGGCAGGCTTCCTCCCAATGCAAGTATAAAGTTCTCTGTAGACATTGAAATAAAAAGTGAAATACATATTAACCTTACTCTGCTTTTAGGTTTTGGCATAACTGCCGCTATAACACCTCCCGCAAGCATAGTAACCCCTGTTAAAGTACTTATAACTCCCAGTGCCGTTTCACCGCTTTTTGAAATAACCATTGCCGGCAGAGCCGCATTATATATTGATGCAGTAAAGTTAATAGCAGCAAGAAAAAGAATAAGATGCAGAATTCCTTTATTATTCTTTAAATATATAATTCCTTTGTAAGCTGATTTTAATACACTCTCGTTGTCTTTGCCTTCTCCCATTATTTCAGGTATCTTAACAAAACACATAAGTGAAATAAACGCTATTATAAATGTAGCCAAATCAAAGAAAATGACAACTTCTAACCCTGCAAAAGAAAGTACGGCAGCCGCTGCTGCAGGAGTAATAATATCAACGGCAGATTTTGATATAGACCTTAATCCGCTTGTAAACTGATAATATTTTTTATCCACAATTGTGCTTCTTGCCACATCTAAGGCAGGCTGCTGTACTGTATTCATAAGTCCGTTTATTGCATTAAGACAGTACAAATGCCATATTTCAAGACTGCCGCTTTTATGCAAAAAAAGGACAATTAATGTACAAAAAGCCGCAGCAGTATCACAGACAAGCATTGTGGCTTTCTTGTTCCACCTGTCACTCAAAGCACCTGCAAATATACTCATTATAACATAAGGTGCATAAGAACACACAGAAAGCATTGCTGTAGACAAAGCAGAGCCCCTTGCCTCATAGGACCATATAATAAGTGCAAAATTTGTCATTGCACTTCCCAATGTTGAAAATGACTGAGTCAGCCATAAAATAATAAAATTCTTTAATTCAAATATATTTTTAAATTTACTCATATTGACTTTGCTCCTTTTAATTTTATTTTCATTAAAGTGCAAAGCCGAGAAACAATATTTACTTATTCCGCTCTATGCAGTTTGCTTCTCTAAACCTTACACAGAGCTCCGCCAATACATAACCTCATTTTTATACCTCCGTCAGTTTAAAACTTTTATTTCTATCCCCAACACACCGTATTTAATTTGTTCCTCTTCCGAATAATATTTGTTCATATCAGAAGCTAAGGGCTTTTGATTTGCCTCATAACCACATTTATTCATAGGCAGTTTTTCATAAAGCTCTTTAAATGAGCTGAATTTATAAATACCTGTTACTTTTGTTCTTATGCTATTTTCCAAATTACCTGTTTCAGCAAACACAATTTCATCACCTATTAAAACTCTCTGTCTTTTCTCATCGTTAAGTCTGAGCTCAATAGTTTTCTCCCCATTTTTTATCATTTCAAAAGGCTTTTGAAACAATCTCATATAATGAACCATATTTCCATTTCCCCTTTACAAAAAAAGTCCTGTACTCTTAGCACAGGACTTTGACTTTTATTGTATTTCAGCAATCATATTTTTAATAATTCTGCCTGCTGTTACAGCAGATTCTCTGAAAAACCTTTCATAATTAACATCACAGCCCTCTTCAGCATTATCTGAGATTGCCCTTATAATAACAAATGGAACTCTGTTAAGGTAGCAGGCATGAGCTATTGCAGCACCCTCCATTTCACAGCATATAGGATTAAACAATGTAGCTATTTTCTCCTTTAATGCGGGTTCAGATACAAACTGGTCACCGCTTGCTATTCTTCCCTCATATACCGGGAACCCAATACTTTCAACAGCCTTTTTAGCTGCCTCAATAAGCAGCGGGTCAGCGTAGAACACGCTTGTATCCATCCTGGATATAACACCTGGTTCATCACCCAATGCTGATGTGTCAAAATCGTGCTGTACAGCATCAGTTGATATTACAATATCACCGATCTTAATATTTTTTTCAATAGCACCTGCAACACCTACATTTATTATTGCATCAACTGCAAATAAATCTATTAACACCTGTGCACATAAGGCAGCATTAACCTTGCCTATTCCAGAACGCACAAGCACAATATTGTTATTGCTGTTGTTTAGTGTACCCAAATAAAAATCAAGCCCTAAAGCATTTTTAGTTGCAACAACATTCATATCCTCAAGAACATTGGTAATTTCTTCTTCCATAGCCCCAATAATACCTATTGTCATAAACTACCTCCCACTTTATTCAACAGTTACACTCTTGGCAAGATTTCTTGGCTTATCAATATCTTCGCCTAAACCTAAAGCCATATAGTATGCAAATAACTGCTGAGGAATATTAGCAAGCAATGATGTCAGCATCCAATGGGTTCTTGGAATATAAATAACATCATCTGCAACTTCTTCAATACTATTGTTACCCTCCATAGCAATAGCAAGAACTTTTGCACCTCTTGCTTTTACTTCTTTAATATTGCTTTTTGTCTTGTCAAAAAGTGCCTCTTGAGTAACAACACCAACCACGAGAGTTGCCTCTTCAATAAGAGCAATAGGTCCGTGTTTAAGTTCACCGGCAGCATAAGGCTCAGAATGAAGATACGCAATTTCCTTCAGTTTAAGAGAACCTTCCATACCTACAACATAGTCAAGTCCTCTTCCTATATAAAATACATTTTTTGAACCTATATATTTATCTACAAATCCCTTAATTGCAGGAACAGCTTTTGTAAGAATATCATTAATCTGTGATGGAAGTCTGTCCATTGCCTCTTTAATTTCAGCAAAAGTCTTGTCATCCATTTTGCCAAGTTCCTGTGCAATGTGAAGAGTAATAAGATACATTGCCACAACCTGTGCTGAAAATGCCTTTGTAGAGGCAACAGCAATTTCAAATCCTGCAAGAGTATATAAAACATCGTCAGCATCTCTTGCAATTGAGCTGCCTACAGCATTTACAACGCCAAGCACCCTTGCACCCTTTGATTTTGCCAGTTTAAGTGCTGAATGAGTATCAGCTGTTTCACCTGACTGAGAAATAACAATCACAAGAGTATGTTCATCAATAAGAGGGTCCTTATATCTGAATTCACTTGCAACATCAGCATTTACAGGAATTCTTACAATTCTTTCAAGCAGATACTTTCCTACAAGTCCTGCATAGTAAGCTGTACCGCAGGCAACAATATAAATCTGATTTATATTTTCAAGTTCAGCTTTTCCAAGCTTTATACCGTCAAGTTCAATACTCTTTCCGTCTGCTGAAAATCTTTGAGAGAGATTATCCTTTACAACCTTTGGCTGCTCGTATATTTCTTTTAACATAAAGTGGTCATAACCGTTTTTCTGTGCAGCCTCAACATCCCACTTATATGTGTAAACTTCTCTCTTAATTTCATTTCCGTTTATATCATAGAGCTTTACTTCATCAGCCTTAATTAAAGCAAGCTCCTTATCTCCAAGGATATACGCGTCCTTAGTATAGTTAAGAATAGCAGGAATATCAGAAGCAATAAAGTTTTCACCTTTGCCAAGTCCAACAATAAGCGGTGACTCTTTTCTTGCAGCAATAAGCTGGTCAGGATAATCTGTACAAAGAACTCCAAGAGCATAAGAGCCCTCTATTCTTTCAAGAGTCTTTCTGACAGCTTCTAACAAATCATTACCCTGCTTGTAATAATCATCTACCATGTGAGCAACTGTTTCAGTATCTGTTTCAGACTGGAAAACATATCCCTTTGCCTCAAGTTCAGCCTTCAATTCCTGATAATTTTCAATGATGCCATTATGTACAACAGCAATTTTATCATCATTACTGAAATGAGGATGTGCATTTAAGTCTGACGGAGCACCATGAGTAGCCCATCTTGTATGACCTATACCAATATTTCCTGCAACAGGCTCATTTAAAAGCAAATTTCTTAAATTATCAACTTTACCTTTAGTTTTTCTTATACCAATTTTGTCACCGTTTAATACGGCAACGCCGGCAGAATCATAGCCCCTGTATTCAAGGCTCTGCAAGCCGCTTATAAGTACCGGCACAGCATTCTGACTGCCTACATAACCAACAATACCACACATAATATAAGCCTCCTTAGCTTAAAAGCCCCTCGATGAGCTTGGCCAGTCTTTCAGCCTCCTGCTGAATAATTTTCTGGTCTCTGCCTTCAATCATTACTCTTACAATAGGCTCTGTTCCCGATGGTCTTATAAGAACTCTGCCCTCACCGCTGAATTTAGCTTCAAGCTTTTCAATTTCTGATTTAATTGTTTCATTTTTAAGGTAATCATTTTTACGCTTATTATCAACTTTTGCATTTACAAGTGCCTGAGGAAGCACTTCCATAATCTTCTTTGCCTCATCAAGTGACTGTCCTGTTTTCTTAAGAGTTGTAAGCAGCTGAATAGCTGTTACAATACCGTCGCCTGTTGTATTATAATCAAAGAAAATTATATGACCTGACTGTTCGCCGCCGAAGCAGTCGCCGTTTTCAAGTATATGTTCAAGAACATATCTGTCACCGACTTTTGTTCTTTCAATATTTATTTTCTTTTCTTTGCCCATTATAAATAAGCCTAAATTACTCATAACGGTAGCAACAATTGTATCATTTTTAAGTTTTCCCTGTTCCTTCATATAATTACCGCATATTGCCATAATTACATCACCGTCAACAAGGTTTCCCTGACTGTCTACAGCAAGACATCTGTCACCGTCACCGTCAAAGGCAATGCCTAAGTCACAGTTGTTTTCAACAACATATCTTGAAAGTCCTTCAATATGGGTTGAACCGCAGTTTTTATTTATATTAGTTCCATCAGGCTCTCTGTGAATAGCATAAACCTCTGCACCAAGCTCTTCCAGAGCAACAGGAGCAGCCTTATATGTAGCGCCGTTTGCACAGTCAATGGCTACCTTAATACCGTCAAGCTTAATATCAGTTGTAGTCTGCACAAACTTAACATAATCATCAATAGCCTCATCGCACACAGTTTTTGCACCTACCATATCACCTGTAGGACGAGGAAGTTCATCCCAAAGATCAGTCATATAGCTTTCAATTTCAAGCTCAATATCATCTCTGAGCTTAAATCCCTGGGAATTAAAAAACTTAATACCATTATCCTGCACAGGATTGTGTGATGCACTTATTACAATACCTGCGTCAGCATTATATTCCCTTACAAGATGTGCAACAGCAGGAGTAGGCACAACACCGAGACTTACTGCATGAGCACCAACTGAACAAATACCTGAAATCAACGCAGATTCAAGCATATCACCTGAAATCCTTGTGTCCATACCTACAATAATTTTAGCAGTATGGTTTGTATGCTTTGTAAGAACATAAGCTCCCGCTCTTCCCAATTTATATGCTAATTCAGGTGTAAGCTCTACATTAGCAACGCCCCTGACACCGTCAGTTCCAAAAAACTTACCCATTTTAATTTCCTCCTAAAATTATAAAAACAAATAAAACCATATAAATAGTTATAATTAATAATATTATATCACTAAAGACAATCAAGTACAATAGTCAATTATCTAAAGCAGATTTTTACAAATTTACCTTTTTCTCACGATACTTAATAAACTTAAGTATTGTTTTGCTTTTATGCTTTCTGCTCATTCTTGCCTTTTACATTTACAATATATATACCCAAACATACAAGTACAAGAGCAGCAATAGTTCTTATATTAAATATATTTTCACCAAGCATTATGCCTGATAATATTACACCAAAACAGGGATTTAAAAAGCAGTAAACAGAAATTTTCCCTACAGGATTATACTTTAAAAGCTGTGCCCACAGTGTAAATGCACATGAAGATATAACCGCAAGATATAAAAGCATTGCTATAGCTTCACTACTTGGAAAACTTATTCTGCCACCGCATATAATACCTATAATTAAAAGTACAAAACCGCCTATAGTAAGCTGCCAGCCCGTTACTGTTACTGAATCGCTTTTTCTTGTAACAACCTTTGTTATAACAGAGCCCAAGGCAAAACAAAATGCAGCAATAAGTATAAATCCGTCGCCTTTAAAAGTAAAACTTAAATCAAGTCCATTTTCAAAGCAGCAGAAAACTACACCGCAAAAGCCCAAAAGACAGCCCACAGACTTCCGTATATTTATTTTGTCATTAACAAAAACAAAGTGTGCCAGTATAACAGCAAAAAAATTGCCTATACTGTTTAAAATTGAGCCCTTTACTCCACTTAAGTATATGAGTGAAAGATAGAAGAATATGTATTCAACTGTTGTCTGCACCATACTTAAAGCGAAAATTCCCTTTATTTCGTCTTTTCTTGGCACAACAATTCTTTTTTTGCTTATACAGTCAAATATTATAACTATAATACCGGCAAGCACAAACCTGACGCCTGCAAACACAAACTTTGTAGGCGCTCCGCTTTCAGCAATTCCAAACAAGTCATAACCTATTTTAATAGCAGGAATAGCACTTCCCCATAATGCCGTTGCAATTACAGCACATAAAAGCAAAGGAATCGGTCTTTGAAAAAAATTTTTATCTTTCATATTTCTTCTCCTATATATTTTATTCTTGATTATAAACCAAAATTTCCTTTTAGTCAACAAATTAAAAATCGGCACAGTTTCCTGTACCGATTAGTTTGTTAATTAATTTACTTCATCTCTAATTTTTTACTAAACTATATATTACAACAGCCGCTTCTGCTCTGGTTGTGTCAGCCTTAGGCATAAATTCGTTTTTGTCATTTCCTTTCAAAACACCTCCGCTGTAAAGCCTTTTTACGCTTTTTACTGCATAGTCTGATATTTGGCTTAAATCACTAAAGTTCATATCACTGCTGTTTTCTTCAAGTTTAAGACCGTATTTTTCAGCATATCTGTCAATAATACAAGCCATATCCTGTCTTGTTATCAGAGCGTCAGGATTAAACATATTTTCACCTATACCATATACAATGCCATTATTATATGCCCATGCTGCCTCGTTATAATACCAGCTTTCTTTTGATATATCACTTAAATCACAGCTGTATTTACCGCTGTCACCGCTCATTCTGTAAAGCATAGCCACAAATTCGGCTCTTGTCACTTTATTCCCCGGTGCAAAAGTATCCTTTGTTTTTCCGTTAATTATCCCCTTATTGTATAAAACTGTAACAGCTTCATTTGCCCAATGCTTTTCATTAATATCCTTAAAGCTGTGGCTTAATGTCTCACCGTCAACAACAATTTCCGTTTTTTCATCATTTCCGTTCTCATTGACTGATGTGCTTTCTGTAGTTTCAGCAGTTGTAATTTCTGTTGAAGTTTCCTCATCGTCCCAATAAGAATTACCGCCATAATTGACCTTTTTATAATCCTCAACATAGAACAGTTCAACTTTATCACCTGAACTTAATTTGTAACTATTAATAGATACCTCTGGGATTTCACCGTTTACCCTATACATCCATCCGCTGTTTGGTCCCTTATCAAATTCTCTAAGCGTAATACCGTTATATGTTACAGACTTTATATATCCTGAATCAAGACCCTCGCATACAACTCCGCTCTCGTCAAATACTTTTCTGAACAATTCCGCAGCACTTGTATTGGAATTAACATAAACATTGCTTTCCGCAAGCCACAAACTATCACCTGTTAAAGTAAAGCATACATTTATTTTAGAAGAGCCGCCTCCGCCCCCGCCACTACCTGAATGAGAAGATGTAGTTGCCTCTGTTGATGTATCTGCGGCAGTCTCTGTTGATGATTGCGTTTCTGTAGTTATCTCTGTAATTATCTCAGTCGTTACTTCACCATAAGATTTTCCTATGGAAATAATGTGACCTGAATCATTCTGGTAATATATTGTTCCATTGCTGTCAGCTATTACACTGTGCAGACAATAATTACTGTAATTATCAAGGCTTATTAAATCCTCACACTTATTCCCGTCATATACTTTCAGACTGCCTTTGCTGTTGTTACAAGTAAAATATACCTTTATATCATCGCCCTTTACAGCAATTAAAGGAGATGACTGTACAGGTCCTTCTGTCTCTATTGTATATATCTGATTTAAATCAGTGTCAAATACACTGAAATATCCGCTTGTGCTGTAAGTATCCATATTGTAGGAACCTGATGCCCCCACATATATTTTACCATTGTAAACAGCAGGTGTACTTGTAGACGCAGTTGCACTTTCATTTATAAGTGCTGATTTTACTTCGCCAAACTTATTGCCATTAACAGCGGCGGAATAAATATTTCCAAGCTTATCCGTAAAATATACATAGCCATTGCTGTATGCAACAGTTGAACGTATGTCGCCTTTAGCAGTATAAGTATCGGCAACGCTGCCGTCACTTTCAATTATGTACAGCTTGCCCCCTTCTCCTCCGACAACTATACAATTCTCTGCGGCAACACATCCGCTCCAATAGAATCCGTTATACTCTCCCTGTGCCCCCTCAAGAGTCCATATATATTCTCCTGTATCGGCATTTAAACAATAGTAATATCCTTTTCCCTTGTTACTAAAACAAACTGTACCGCTGTAAACTTTGCCGTCATTATAGTATACAGGAGAAATACCGTTGCCCTCTGTATCTCCGTTAGGAGCTTCGCTTGTCCACAATTTATTTAAGCTGCCGCTTTCAAATGCTTCAATTCTTCCGTCTGAAAGCTGAACAAAGACTTTGCCGTCACCATAAGCTATAAAATATGTATAATATATAGGCAAATCAAGTTCAGCACTTGCAATAACACCGCCGTTGTTTTTATCTATCTTATAAACAGTCGAATCTGCCGCAGTGTATATACAGTCATTAGCAATTGCAATACCGCTGAAACCTGACCAGCCTGTATTTATTTTACTTGCCCACTGTATTTCAGCATTTCCGCTATAAGGCGTATCCGCATTTACAACAGGAATGTTTGAGCTGTCTTTTCTGAACAGTCCCCATTCGGCATTGTCATAAGCGGAGGTGTCCGCTTCTGTTGTACCCTCTGTTGAAGAATTGTTGCATTTTTCAAGTGTAATGTCAATTGTTACTCCTGCACCGCTTACAGTGAAATCACCATTTTGTGTTATGTAACCGTCAGCACTTGCACTATATGAATATTCACCGTTAAATAATGAATAAGCACCCCAGCTTGGCTCAATTTCATTGCCTTCGCTGTCAGACACTTTCAGCACTGTATCAGCAGGATTTAAATTAAATGTAGAATAATATCCGTATATTTCAGCCTCATAATCATCAATATAGAATATTTTAACAACATCACCGTCTTTAGGATAAAACTGATCCATAGATACATCAGGCATTACATCATTTACACTGCTCATCCAGCCGCTTTTACTGCCGTTTGTATATGAGCCCAGAGTTTCAGCCTCAGGTGTAGTAATGGAATTTAAATATCCTCCGTACTGACCTATGGAATAATCACAGCTGTAGCCGTATTGACTTAGTACAGCCTCCATTATTTCTCCTATATTTTCTCCATTCAGTTCATAAGAAGTATTAATCCACTCCTGATATGCACTGTGTTCACCCTCATTGTGAATACTGTCACCTGTTACAATAAAGGTAATACTTTCATTACCTGCAAAAGCATTTATGCAAAAAGAACATAACACCATTACAAGTACCAGAATCATTGCCGTAAAACGGCTTAATTTTGTCTTAATCATTTAAAGACCTCCTTTTAATATATATAGAAATATGCACACTCTCCACCTAAGAGTATGCTCTAAAAAGTCATAACGGCAAGTATTCTGACTTGTGCTTCACTCTCAATCACGCCTTCTCATTAATTAATAAAATCAACAATGGCATATTGTGACCTTGTCCGCACTCACAGCAGAGGTAAGACTGTACCGGATTTTCACCGGTTTCCATAACCGTCAACACTTTTTATTCAATTTTAACTTACTAATTATAGCATTTATTGGTATAAATAGCAATATTTTTATTACAGCAGTCCAAATTTCCTTTTTACTCTTACAATTCTTTCAGTCATAGGTCTAGCCAATATTCCTATAAATACAGCTGTCGATATTCCATGTACCATGTCAAATAAAAACCCGGTTCCTATTGAAGCGGCAATCTGACCAAAACTCGGATACGGCTGATACATAAACACATTAGCTGTATTCATTATTCCTCCATATATTACAACGGCACACATAAAGCCAAATAGAGAAATTACTTTTGTTTTCGGCTCATATTTTTCATTCATAAATATTTTTCTCATAACTCCCGCCATAAAGCCTATTATGCCAAAGGCAAACATCTGCCAAGGTGTCCACGGTCCCTGACCGAAATAAAAATTACTGCAAAATCCGCTTAAAGCCCCTGTAACAAAGCCTGCTTCACCCCCCAGACAAAGTCCGGAAATAATAACAAGAGCCAAAACAGGCTTTATCTGCGGAAATCCTGCAAATAAAACTCTTCCTGCAACACATATTACACACATTACAGCCACAAGTACAATTTCCCTTGCCCTTGCTCTCCTGCTTTCAAACAGCATAAAAAAAGGTGCCATAGCAAGCAGAATTATTATCATACTTACAGCATAATATTTCCTGTCATCAAATAATTTCATACCGCAGAATATTACCATAGGTATAAGCAGCACTATTGTTATAACAGATAATACAAGTCTTTTGCCTGCTCTTTCTCTTTTCTGAATTTCTCTGATGTTTACCATATCATCAGATGATTTTCTTTTTTCCCCTTTACCCCTTTTTGCACTTTCATTTCCTCCCAAGGCTTTTATAACCTCTTCGGTAGTTACAGCATTGTCCACTATGCCGGAGGCAATTCTTCTTGCCGCTGTGGTATAAAAAAAGTTATCTGAGAAAAATTTATGGCTTTCACAGCAATTAACTATTTGTCCGTCAAAGAACAAACCGCACCTGTCAGCAAATCCGGCACAAAATTCCACATCATGACTTACCATAACAATTGTCAGCCCAAGCCCTCTTAATACTTCGCCCAGTCTTTTTTTCATAAAAGCATCTATGCCCTTTGTAGGCTCATCTAAGAGCAATATGTCAGGTTCTGTAAGCAGTATTTTACCAAGAGCACACCTCTGAAGTTCTCCCCCGGACAAATCATTTGGATTTTGCTCAAGGAATTCTTCTATTTCAAGAAGCCTTACTACATCCTCAATTTTTCTCCCTGTAGATTTCAAATCCAGCAAAACAGATTTTTCAGTAAACAAAGATATAGGGTTTTGAGGCAGCATAGCTACCTTTCCCTTAATTTCAAGCTTACCGTAATAATATCTGTTTAACCCTACAAGCACTCTAAGAACAGTAGTTTTACCTGCACCATTTCCGCCAAGTAACGCAAATATTTCTCCCTGCCTTACCTGAATGTCCATATTCCTTACAATATCCCTGTCTTTTTCATAAGCAAAGAATATTTCTTTGCCTTTTATAACAATATCCCCGAGTTTTCTTTCCTCAATATTTATAACCCTTTTTTCAAAATTATTCTTTAGCCACTCTCTGCAATCTGCCGCTGTAACAGGTGAAATCTTTCCTTGACCCGCGGCAGAATGAATTCTCATAGACGCAGGCATAGCAGTCTGCATTATATGTTCTCTCTCTTTAAGTTCTGTCATTATAAATCCCGGCTCTTTTTCAGCTATTATTTGCCCCTTATCCATAACAACAACTTTTTTTGCAAAAGGCATTACATCATTTAAATTATGTTCTGATATAACTATACTTGTTCCAAGTTCTCTGTTTATTCTCTCAAGGACACTTACAAACTCCATAGCTGCTAAAGGGTCAAGCTGTGAAAGAGGTTCGTCAAGCACCACCATATCAGGCTTCATAGCCATTACAGAAGCAAGATTTAAAAGCTGCTTTTGTCCCCCTGATAATTCCTCTGTGTTTTTATGATACCAACCGTCTATACCAAAAAAAGCAGCTATTTCTCCGCACCTTAGTTTTATTTCTTCCCTCTTCATACCCATATTTTCAAGTCCGAAAGCAAGCTCGTGCCACACCTTGTCCGTCACAATTTGACTGTCCGGGTCCTGCATAACAAAACCAATACTCACACCTTTATTATTGACTGTTCCTTTTGATTTGCCAAAAGGCACAAGCTCATCTTTAAAATGTCTTAACAGTGTAGTCTTGCCGCTTCCGCTTTCTCCGCATATAAGCACAAAGTCACCGCTTTTAATTTCCAAATTAATATCATCAAGGACAAGCTTTTTTGTATCAGGATAACAAAAGCTCAAATTTTTGATTTCAAAGATTTCCATTTTGCCACCTCATAGCAATCAACAGCAGCCGGGAACAATGCAAGTCCCATAAAGCTGATATAAAATACAATACTACTTAAAACATCACTACAGTAAATAACAGGATAAAACCTGAACTCTGTATAATCCATTATAATGCCCGCAATACTCATACCCGCCATAATTACAATAGCAGTAAAAACCCACTTATCCCTTACAGTCAGTTCAAAAATACTATAGGTTGTTCTTCCCTTTTTGCCGTACCCCCTGGCCTGCATAGAATCAGATGTTACTAAAGCACCCTCAAGGGTTTGAGACACTAAAGCACCTACAGCTCTGCCTCCAATATCTATTTTTTTTCTAAAGTCGGCTTTTTTAATATCATTGCCCATAAGCCTTTGCCCCTCAAGTATTGACTTCATCTGTTTTTTTAGCCTTGGCACAAATCTTAATACCATAGCTATTATCAATGAACCCTTAGGTATAATCCTGCCAAATATATATACAATTTTATCCTCAGTCATAATATGATTAAAACAGCCAAACCATATAATAACACTTAAAAGCATAAAAGCAGCAGCAAAGCCATAAAGTATAGACTCTAAAGTTATTGGATTTCCCCAATAAAAAAGAATAGTGGCACCTTTATGTGAAAACAAAGGATTTAATACAGCCATAAACATAATCATAGGCACAAATACTTTAAGTCCTTTTAAACTTTTTTTAAGGTTTATATAATAAATTATTCCCCCAATAAAAGAACAGGCAATATATATGGGATTATAACTTGCCATAGATATACCAATCACTGCCGCAAAATATATAAAAATAACACCCGGATGTATTCCTTTAAATCCTGTCATATAATAAATCGCCTTTAATCTTCACTTACAGTTTCTGTCATTTCTGCATAACTGTCACCAACGTCTCTTCCCAAATCACAGGTATATACCCATTCAACAACATCTCCCGGCTTTAAAACATAAGCGTCACAGGCAACATCTTTAAATTCGCCGTTTACTTTATACATCCAGCCTGACAGGTCACCGCAGTCAAATTCATAAATATTTCCAATTCCCTCTATATAGACATTTGTAGTCTTATTGTACTCAAAATGAATATTATTCATTACAAGCTCTCTTTCAAGAAGAGAGAAAGCCGTATCACCCTCTCTTATATCAACATCAGCTGCCTTATACAATATACCGTCAGCAGGAACAAGAGAACTCTTTGATTTGTCTAGCTTATCCATATTGCTTAGTATTGTTTCACAGCTTACAGACAATGTACAAACACCAATACCGGGTATACTTGTTCTTTCTTTTGTTGATATTTCAATTTCAGGTTCTTCTGCATTTGCAGGCACGAGATTAGGAACTTCAATTACTCCCGGAGTATCATCTATCTGCACTAATGTTGATGTTTCACTTTGAGCCTCAGTGGTAGTTTCTGTTGAAGTAAATTCAGATGTTGATATATCTTCTGTAGTATATGTACTTGTTTCGCTTTCCTTCTCCCACTTTATGGGTGCAGTTCTCTCCGCTTTAACAGGGTGTTTTATAACTCCAGCATAAAATCCTGTACCAAGCACAATTACAGATATTATAAAAAATAAAATTATACTCTTATTTTCCTTTAATTTTTCTATCATTCTATTTTTCCTGCCTCATATAAATTATTTTATTGTTATTAATATCATAAAGCGAACTTTCGCCCCTGCAATATCTTTCATAAGCAGCTATTGCATAGGCAGCTTGCTCTGTAGCCATTTGATTAAACTCCTTGCCTTTTATATGGCTGAATCCACCATCAGCAGTATATTCCATTATATTGTTATATACTCTTTCAATTTCTGACTTATTTATATAATTACCCAATGCTGTATATGCTGTAAGCATTTGTGCATACCCCTCAAGGCTTTCCGGATTTTTGCCTTTAAGCCATTCAACAGCTCTTTCTATTGCTCTTTCCGCATTTGCCCTGTATTTATAGAAACTCAATGCCTGCAAGGCCATAGCTGTCACATCAACATCACCGCCGCCGCTTAGTGAAAAACTTCCGTCACTGTTTTGCTTAGACAAAAGCAAAGAAAGATAATTTTCACACTCAGCATTTTCATATCCTCCGCATTTAGTTGCTATAATTGCATATATAACACTATTTAACCCCTGTACAGTTATTTTGTCATAATCCGCAATTTTTTCAACAAGGTTATATCCTGACACATTATATGGATTTTTGCCCATAGCTGTCAATGCTATAATAATTCTTGAATATGTAGTATACTTTCTGTCTATATCACCGTTTGCAGCCTTTAAAGTATCACAGAGGTTTTCATAATACTCATTAAAGTCCATTTTACTTCCGCTTCTGACCATAGCAAGTATAAGCCATTCTCCTCCTGAAGAGCCGCTTTTGATACTTTCACAATCCACATTTTTATAATATTCGTCTGTATATTCATTTGCAAAAACACTATTATTTAATAAAAGCATTATTACAATTGTAAGTGCAAATATTCTTTTCATAAAATCCTCCCAATATAATTACTTTTCACAATATTTTATTATAAAACGAAATTAAAATTATTGCAACCAATAAAGTCATATATACACCTTATTTTCTCATATATTTACACAAGGAGATGATTAGATGGAAATATATACCGTAAAACAAGGCGACACAATTGCCTCAATAGCACAAAGCTTTGGCATAACACCGGAACAAATTATAAATACAAATCTAATAACAAATCCTGACAATTTAGTTGTCGGTCAGGATTTAATAATACTTATACCACAGATAACACATATTGTATCACCCGGTGAAACACTTGCATCTATAGCAAATGAGTATAACACCTCAGTAAGTGCTATATTAAGGAACAATCCCACAATTACAGCAGACAATTTACCTGAAGGTACAATTCTTGCAATAACATACAGAAATGTAAATCCAACAAGATCTATTGTTTTAAATGGATACACCTATCCTGAAATACCAAGAGAAAATCTCAAAAGGATACTTCCTTATCTTACATTTATGACTATTTTCACCTATGGATTTACTAATGAGGGTGACTTAATTTCCCCAAATGATGAAGAGCTTATACAATTAGCTTTGGACTTTGGTGTATCACCAACAATGCTTATTTCTACTCTCACAAGTGAGGGCACGTTTTCAAATGAACTGGCAAGAGTACTTCTTGACGATCCTGAACTTCAAAATAAACTTATTAATAATATTATAGAAACAATGCAAAGAAAGGGATATACCGCCCTTGATATTGACTTTGAATACCTCCCCGTTGAAAACAGGGAAAGTTATATTAACTTTGTTGCAAGGCTTACTGAAGAACTAAATGCCAACGGCTATTACAGTCTTGTTGCTTTAGCTCCAAAAACTTCAGCAACACAACCCGGTCTTTTATATGAATCTCATGACTATTTTGGCTTAGGCAGAGCAGCAAATTTTGCACTGCTAATGACATATGAATGGGGATATACTTATGGACCGCCTCTGCCTGTTGCACCGCTTCCAAATGTCGAAGCTGTTATAAGCTATGGTGTGACTGATATACCTTCGCAGAAAATACTGATGGGTATCCCACTATACGGATATGATTGGCAAATACCTTATGTTCAAGGCACAAGTGCACGTTCCCTCTCACCCGTTCAGGCTGTGGAACTTGCTTTGGAAACCGGTTCGCAAATTGAATATGATGACTATCAGCAGGCACCTTTCTTCTATTATACAAGAGATTCTCAACAGCATGTTGTCTGGTTCGAAAATCTAAGAAGTATTAACGCCAAGTTAAATTTGATTGAACAATATGACCTGGCAGGAGCAAGTTTATGGAATATTATAAGGGAATTCCCTCAATTTTATATGCTTGTCAACAGTAGATTTAATATAGTAAAATTAATA
>CAJKOJ010000011.1 GCA_905201505.1 uncultured Eubacteriales bacterium
TACCTTAGCTAACTGAAAGAAATGCTTACATTTCTTTCAAGGCTGTCGATTTTATCGACAGCCTAAGATACACCGTTTTGTGTATCTGACTTTCCTGATGCTTTATTACTGCAGCCTGAAGACAGGCTTAATATTATTGTTATTATTAACAAATATATTATTCTCATTTTAATCACGCTCCTTTAATAAGGCATATTGTAAAAATAATCCATACTAATTATAAAGCATAATCATACAGCAGTCAAATACAAAGTAAGTGTTTTTATTTTAAAACATAAAAATTAAAAAATATCCCCATTGGATAGTGTAAATATCTCAAAGGGGATATATATAAGTGTAAAAATTAGTTTTTACTGCATTTTTCGCATATACCATAAAAATTAATGTCATAAGCATCAATTTTAAATCCTGAAAGCTCCTGAAGCTCTTCAATATTCTTTTGAATATCTATATTTCCAAAATAGTCAAAAACGTTGTGGCACTTTTTACAAATTACGTGAGAATGAAAATCCGTATTTGCATCATATCTGTTGCTGTCTTCGCTTACATTGAATTCCTTTACCAAATGCACATCTCTTAAGGACGCAACTGTCTTATAAACGGTAGCAAGGCTCATAGTTGGGAAATCATCTTTAAGGTCATTGTATATGGTTTCCACTGTGGGGTGGCTTGTTGTATTCATAAGGTAGGTATATATAGCCAGTCGCTGGGGGGTAACCTTGAGCTTATTTGCTTTTAAACTTTCTGCAAGATGGTTCATAAGCACTCCTTCTTTCTTGATAATTATTGTTATTTAATAATAATATAAAAAAAGTAATTTGTCAAGTCATTAAAATGAATAATATATAAATACTGCTAAAAACAGCAGTTTTTTTGATTATAATAGAAAAAATAGTCAATATTATTGTAATATGGTTGTTTTTGTGGTAATATAAAAATAGTGCCTGTTTAAAAGCAGATGTATTTTGATAAATAAATTTAAGATAGGAATGTGAAAAGAATGAATATAGTTTTGCATCAGCCGGAAATACCTATGAATACGGGAAATATAGGGCGTACCTGTGTTGCTACAGGTACAAAGCTTCATTTAATCCGTCCGTTGGGATTCAGAATAAATGATAAAACCCTGAAAAGGGCAGGTATGGATTACTGGGCTGATTTAGATGTGACATATTATGATAATTTCAGTGACTTTGTTGAAAAAAATCCAAATGCCAGGATATATATGGCAACTACAAAGGCACAGCATTGCTATACAGATGTAAAATACAATGAAGATGATTTTATTATGTTTGGCAGTGAGGGCAGCGGCATACCTGAAGAAATTCTGCTTAAGTATAAAGATACTTGTGTGAGAATTCCAATGCTTGAACAGTATAGAAGTCTTAATCTTTCAAATTCTGTGGCTATTGTTTTGTATGAGGCTTTAAGACAGAATGGTTTTAATGGCTGTTGTTTTGAAGGGCATTTACATAGACACAGCTGGGATGAGACTGTTGAATAAGGGGGAAGTTTTATGGATGAAACTATAATTGTAATTATGCTGAAAGACAAAAGTACAGGTTTTTTGGAAAAAGAACTGGCAAGTCTTGACCTGACTGAAAATGTAGGATATATTGTAAATATTTTTGCAGTTGATGAAGAGGAAGGCAGAAAACTCCATATTAAGCTCTCTACAGAGAGGGATGTTGAGGACTGGGAATATTCTGCAATATATGATTATTATGACACTGAGTGTTTTAACGGCATAGCTGAAGTAATTGATGCAGATGATGATTTTAACCCTGTGTGGGAGGTTGTGATTGATTATATTGATGAAACAGCTGTACTTGAGGAAAGAGTTGCAGAAATTCTTAAAGTGCATAAAAATGAAATAGAGGACGTTTTTGAAACAATAAAAGATAAGGAGGCCGAATATACTGATGGCGAATAATATTAGTTTTGACAGCGGAATAGGCAAGGATAAAAAAAGCGGCAAGCGGAAATTAATTGCTGTAATTGCTGTTATTGTGATTGCTGCTGCATTAATTGGCGGCTATTATATTTACAGACAGAGTAATATTACTGAAATTGCCGTAGGACTTTCAGATATTGAGCTTAATGATGAGCTTAAAAGTGAAATGCAGAATTTGGCTAATACAGCAAATACTTATCTTAATGAAAATAAAGACGATAAAACATTGACAAGTCAGTATGGGCTTCTATACAGTTATAAGGATAAAATTAATGTTATGGCGGCAGATATTGCACAAAACAGCAATATCTCAAAAGATATACTGGCTGAAATGGATATTATATATGCAAAGCCTTCAGATGTTATAAGTTCAATGACCGGTGATGAGCTTGAAATTTTCCTTTCTGTTAATTCAAGCAGCGGCTATTATGTTGTATCCGCTTCAGGTGAAAATGCTATATACACAGAGGAGGAATTCAAAAATATTTTAATGAAATATGCACCGGTGCACGGTGATGTTAGAAATCCTCAGAGGGGTTCAGATGAACACACAGCAATTATAAAAGCGGCAGGGCTTGATGATGAAGATATTGATATTAAACATATTGCCTGCGACAATAAATATGCTGTTGTTGTAGGAGGAAGTATTGCAAATCCATCAGAAATTAAAGAGGCAGCTTTGGTTAAAGAGGAAAGCGGCTGGAAAGTTGTAAACGACAGGCTTTCTGTTTCTGAAAATTCATATATTGAGATAAATTCGGAACTTCCTGATATGGATTTGGGGCTTATGCCTGTTTACAATATAGCTGATTTTGGTGCTGTTGACACATCTGATATGGACAGCATTGCCGATTCCCTTATAGAGCTTAATATGATGACAGAGGCAGACAAGAAAACAATGTATGCGGCAGGCTGCGGCAGATTTGCCTATATTCAGCTTGAAAACGGAAAAAGGCTTGTGGGATATATAGGAGATGACAGACAGCTTGAGTTTAATGAGGCTAATGACATAACTGAAACTATAACTTATATGCTGAAATGTGAGAAAAATCCGCCTGTATTTATTGCAAGGTTTGAGTAAAAGTTATATAAACATTTTTAAGAACAAAGAGACCGAGGCAAATTGTATAAAACAATTTGCCTCGGTCTCTTTGTGTAAATATTTTATATTTCTTTATGGTATAAATTTGAATGTAAAATTCTGAGAGTAACGGCAAGTTCCCCTGCTTCGATTTGCCCAGGGGCTGATGCTTTTCTGGCACAGCCAAAAGTAATTGCAGAACCGAATATTTCACCGGCAAGTCTGCTTATTACACCGCGTCCATCCATAGACATTGTTACTATAGGGTAATCAGGATATTTTGTATGTGCTGTATCTGTTAAATCAAGCAAGTCAAGTACATCCTTATTACTGTTTGGCATAACTGCTATTTTAGGTATGTCTGCACCAAGGGAAACCATTTTATCTATAAGTTGTAATAAAAAGTTTTTGTCAGGTGTTTTTTCAAAATCGTGGTTAGATAAAACAACAGTTACGTTTTTGCTGTGGGCGAGTTTGATAAGTTCTTTTATTTCATCATCACCTATCATAAGTTCAATATCAAGCATATCAACAAGACCGCTTTCAATGGCTATTTTGTTGATTCTTAAATAGTCTGCTTTTTTAACCTCCTGTATGCCACCCTCAATAACAGTACGGAAAGTAAAAAGAAGCGGGGTCTTATCAATGAGTTTTCTTATAAGGCTAAGCATTTCAATAAGGTTATCCTTACTAATACATTCGTCATACCAGTCCGCTCTGAATTCTACAATATCAGGTTTTAATGATGCAATAGTCATTGCCTGTGATGTAATTTCGTATTGAGTATGACCGACAATAGGAAGACAAATCTTTGGTATACCTTCTCCAATTTTAATGTTTCTGACCTCAATTGGATTCATTATTACGCCTCCTGTATAATTTAAGCATATATTTGCTAATGAATATAGTATATCAATTTATAGATAATAAGTCAATAAAATTCCTTTTGTCTTTTGCAAATATGTAAAAATTGTAATAAAAAAATCTTAATACGGTAGTTAGTTATATACAGTATAAACTACAGCTAAATATTGGGTAAATGACATAAATCGTAAGGAAAAGAGCAAATTTAAAAGCAATTTGTCTATCACTTGCCTTTTTTGTTTCGTTATGAATTAAAACTCAAATTTTAATGAAAGGGGTAAAAATTATTATACAAATAATTTGTGCATCTTAAATACCTTGTAAATCAAGTCCTTTTAAATATTTACTCTGTAGGAATTTATCATAATTTAAGATGGTATAAATTTTCAATTTTATTTAACTTGTTTTTTTATCTCTGATAGAGCCTTTTGAATATCATTATAAATTAATTGCTGCATACTGTCTGCATAACGGCAAACATCTGCTTTATGCAGAGCGTATGTAATATCCTCTCTCAAGTTAGGCTTGCTTTTGGCAATCATTGGAAGCAGTTTTATACACTGTCTTGCAGTGATGGGCTTTACATCTGTAATGTGCCGCAAATACTTGTCTATCATTTTATCAATTTTGAAATTGTTATCCCATTTTGCATTGTATGCAATTAGAGTAAGTGCCCGTGAACGGATATAAGAATTGCCGCTGTCTAACATATTGCTCAACTGGTCTATGTAAGGATATAAAGCATCCGTTTTCTCACTTAAATCCTGCAGTATTTTCAATGCTTTATAAGCGGCATTGTTATCCTTAGATATCAGCATTTCAAATGTTTTTGTCAAATCAATGTTTTCCATAAATTAGTCTCCATTTTCTATGTACCGGCAAGTAATCATTGCAGTATACTTATATCACTTTCCATTTTATCGATACACCAATACTTCAGTTTATATAATAAAATAAAACTTGACAATTTTATTGTCAAGTTTTATTTTATCAGTGATAACCATAGGGAAATTCTTTTACTCAAAAGTATATTCTTTAATATTTTCCAAATCGTCATAATCTGCAACGACTGCTGTACTTCCCATAAATGTGTAAATTTTGCCGTCATATTTAAACGGACGTATTACTGAAGTACTGTCCGGAAGTGTAAGGCTTCCTACTCGTTCAAAGCCGTCATCAAGGTCGACTTTATAGACATAGCCGCCGTTAAAGGTGACATTCTTTTTATCCTGGTTCTCATATATTGTAACGGGAAGTGTGAATATTTTTTTCTCTTTGTCAAAATAGAATGAGGATATATTATTAAACATATTTGTTTCAATATTTCCTCTTCCAAGTTCCTGACTGTAAAGCATAACAGGATTGTCTTTGTCTGAAATATCATAGAGATTAATACAAAGCTTATTGCTGCCGTTATCTACTGTTACAATATGGTTTTCATCATAAGGATATATGAGAAGATTTCCGTTTGAAATTTTTATAATACCGTTGCCTCTTGGATTTGTAGGCTCTGTAAGGTCAACTGAATATATTGGCTGGCCTGTCTTATCAGGTGTAAGGAAAAGCATATTTTTAGAAAAAATAGCTGTATCAATATCTACGCCTGAAACAATTTCGTTTGCAAAGCCGCATACTTCAAGGTTATTGTTCAATACATAAACATTTGTAACATTTTTATTTATACCTCGTTTTTTATACTGTGCAGTAAGTCTGAAGTATCCTGCATATTCATTCATAGAATTTTTATCAGGGATATAACCCTTTACATTGCCTTTGCCTGATGTATATATTTTACCGTTTAAAAGTCCGAGCCTATAAATAAATGTATTTTCAATATTTTCATTTGAATCAAAAGCATTATATCTGTTCTTGGCAATATATATATTGTTGTTTGACATATATACATTATCGCCTGCACCAAGGTATGATTTTAATTGTGCAGGTGCATTTACATCATTAATATTTATAGAAGATACTATTGTGTAATCTTTGCCTACACCCTCAGGAAAATACTGCATTTCATCATAAGTGATTGATACTGCATCTTGTCCTGCTATTGAATCCCTGTAAGAAGGCGGATAATAGTGACCGTCTTTTGAAAGCTCTGAAATAGGAGTTCTTGTGAGAATATATATAAACTCATTATTCTGTACGGAATTTTCATAATATCCTTCAATTTCAAGTTCCTTTAGTTTTACTGCTTTGTTTTTGTCAGATACATCGTATATATAGGACATTGAGCTATGTGCAAAATTAATTTCACCCTCTGAGTTATTTGAAGTAACTGTCGGGTTATCTTTATTGCCTGCAGCTACTAAAGTGTTGTTATAGATATATATTTTTTCACATTTAAAGTTATCTTCAAATTTGATTGAAGATACGACTGCAAGGTTATTGTCAGAAGGGTTTAAAATATACAATGTATTTCCGTTTGCATAATATATATATCCGTCTGATGACTTAATAGTATTGCTGTCTTTATTTTCAAGTAACTGCACGGGGGCAATTGCTTTCTCTTCAGGTTTTGATGTACCGCTTATTTGCTTTAAGATATTGTTAGGTGTGCTTATTTTTGAAATTTCTTTCATGTTTTCTTCATTGGCAACATAGGGCAGGTCATTTACCTGGGATTTAAGGCTGTTAATGAAATCAGTGCTTTCAGTATCTGTAAAAGCGTTTTTCTGGTTAGAAACAATGACCATATTGTCATAATAATAAACAGACTTGTTAAATGCTTCTGCAAAAACCTCAACAGGTACGTAAATACAGCCGTTTTTTATAAAAACCTTATTGTTGTATTCAATATCTTTTTCTTTTGAACTGTCGACAAGGTCGGCAGTCTTTCTGTCAAGTATAAGTGCCTGATTGTCAAGCCTTATTGTAGCTGTACAGGACGCTAAATCTTCAGATGCCGCAGCATTGTATGCAGTCTGAAAAAATGAAACAGGTGCATATACTGTCTGGTTTTCGATAATTGGAACCATTGCGGCGTCATTTTTGTTAATAAGCATCTGCTCTTTATTAACAAGCATTACAGGGCTGTTTTCATATATAACAACAGCTGAATCAAGCCTGTCTTCAACAACTACTTCCTCTGAATTTATAGGAGCGGAAATAATTGACTTGCTTTGTGCAAACTGAAAACCGAATACACCGCATAAAATTATGGCATACACTGAGAGTATACCAAGCACCATTTTGTTATTCATAGTTTCACCTCATTGAAGTCATAATCAGAAGAAAAACTTCCGTCGGCAATTTATCTGTATAAATTGCTGCGTCTGCATAAAGCAGACGCTGTAATCTGACTATGGATTGTTCCACAGTAAATATAATTAATATTTGTAATAAGAAGGTTAGTATATATATCCTGTAGGATTTGTATGCTGACCGTTAATTCTTACTTCAAAATGCAGGTGTACTCCTGTGGAGTATCCTGTTGTACCTGCACCTGATATAACCTGACCTCTTGATACCTGCTGTCCTACAGATACATATAATACATTATTATGTGCATAAAGTGTGGAATATCCGCCGCCGTGGTCAATAATTACACATTTGCCGTAGCCGCCTCTCCAGCCTGCGTAAATAACAGTACCGCTTTCTGCTGCAACAACATCTGTATTAAGGGTTGCTTTTAAATCAAGGCCTGTGTGGAATTCCTGCTTGCCGCTTATAGGGCTTCCTCTGTAACCATATCCTGAATTAGGCGAATAGCCCTGATACGCAGGTACCGGGTACTGGAAGTGTTTTCCATCTGAGTTATATACCTTGCCTGCATTTGCACTGTTTGATATTGTTGTGGACTGCTGTGCCGCTCTTGCTGCCTTTTGTGCTTCTTCGGCAGCTTTCTGAGCCTTTTGTATAAGAGCCTGAACATTTTTGTCCTGCTGTTCAAGGTCTGCAATCTGTGCTTCGTATGTAGCCGCATTGGAATCAAGCTGTTTAACTATAGCTGTTTTCTGTATAATTTTAGAATCTAATTCCTGCTGCTTTGTAACCTGCTGAGCTTTTAAGTCTTCTATGGTTTTCTTATCGGCAGCAATTTCCGCTACATTTTCATTTATAATTCTTTCAGCTTCGGCATATTCTTTCAGAAGTTCGTTATCATGTGACATAAATCGATTAGCATATTCAACCCTTGTAAGAAAGTCTGAAAAACTGTCGGCACCTAATATAACTTCAAGATAACCTGAGTTTCCGTATTCGTACATAACACGTATTCTCTTTTTGAGGGTGTCATATTGGTCTTCTTTAACTTTTTTGGCCTCTTCAAGCTCCTTTTGTTTTGTCTGAAGTCTTGATGTTGTTTCTGAAAGTTTAGAGTTAAGCTGATTTAATTCTGCCTGTACAACTGCAAGTTCCTTGTCAAGTTTATTGACTTCTGACTGAGCAGTTTGCTTCTGTGACTGTGTTTCATTTAGCTTTTGCTGAGTTTGAGAAATCTGGTTTTTAAAAGCTGAACTTTTATCTTTCAATGAAGATACAGATTCCGCATGAACACATACAGCTGAAAGAGACAGTAATAAGGACATTGTAAGTCCGATAAACTTTTTATTCATAACATTTCTCACTTCTTCTGTTAATATTTGCACTATACAGCAATTATATGTAAATTGCTGTACGGCATTAGATTATACGTTAAGATGTTTTCTTATTGAACTGATACTTCCTATTGCACCGATAAGCATACCGACAATAAGGGCAATAGGTATAATTACAGTAAAAATATCCATTGCAGGTTTAAGCTGTGCAATACCTCTTAATACGGCGTAATCTGAATTAAAGAAGCCGTAAAGTTTAATATAGCCAAATGTACATAATATTGAAGGAATTATAGCTCCTATAATACCGATTATAACACCTTCAATAATAAACGGCCATCTTATAAACCAGTCTGTAGCACCTACATATTTCATAATGTTTATTTCATTTTTACGTATGAAAACAGTAAGCTTAATTGTATTCATAATAATACCTATTGATACAATACTCAAAATTGCTATAAGAACAACTGATACCAGTTTAAAGGCTGTATCAATAGTAATAAGTGTTTCTGTAAGCTGCTGTGCATGGCTTATAAGTTCAATTCCCTTGAATTGATAGTCTGCATCTCCAAGTTCTGGCTCTCCTGTATTAACAGGGGCTGACTGAGGCTGAGTAATAACCTCAGGTGTAGGCTCTGCAGATTTTGCCTGATTGGCAGGGTCAGCTGCCTCTGAATCTTTTGCACTTGTGTTAATGGAAGCAGCCTGAGTTGTCTGCATATTTGTTGTAGGTTCGTCGGCATATACAACATTTGAAAAAATACCTGCACTGTTTTCAGTGGCAGCCTGTGTTGCTGCTTCTGTTACAGGCTGAGATACAGTCTGTTCTTCAGCAGCGTCAGCAGCAGGAGTATCTGCCTTTTCTATGCCTAAAATCTGTTCTTCAAAGTCCCATTGAAGCTGTTCTGCTTTTTTAATAAAGTTTTTCTGATATTTAATATCTTTAAGCTTTATTTCAAGAGAACGGGGGAGAGGGTTGTCATCTTTTAACCCTTCTAATAAATCTGAAGTATACATTTCCTTTGCATCTTCAAGAGCTTCATCAGCTGATTTAAATGTAACGGTACTGACCTCCGGCATATTTTCTAACTGCACTATCAAAGCATCGACTTCTTCTTGTGTAGGTTTTTCACCAAGGAAAAGAGTAATGCCGATTTCTGATTCTATTTGGTTAAGTATATAGTTTACATTTGTTATAATACACAAGGATAATATAACAATAAAAATACAGGCACTTACTATAACAATAGAGGCAAAACTCATCAGACCGTTTTTGAATATACCTTTTAAGCCTTGATTAATATAATATTTCCATGTTCTCAGCTTCATCGCTATATCCACCACCTTTGACGTCTCTAAGTACAACGCCTTTATTTATTGCGACAACTCGTTTTTGCATTTTGTCTACAATATCCTTTGCATGTGTAGAAATTACAACAGTTGTGCCGTTTCTGTTGATTTCCTGTATTAAGTCCATAATTTCCCATGCTGTATCAGGGTCAAGATTACCTGTAGGCTCATCAGCCAGGAGAATAGGAGGTCTGTTTATAATAGCTCTTGCAAGAGCTACTCTTTGCTGTTCGCCGCCTGAAAGCTGATTCGGATAAGCATTGATTTTTTTTGCAAGTCCGACCATAGCTAAAATCTGAGGTACATTTCTTCTAATAATTTTTGGATTTGTTTCAACTACCTGCATAGCAAAGGCAACATTTTCATAAACTGTCTTTGACGGCAAAAGTCTGAAATCCTGAAAAACTACGCCTATCTTTCTTCTGAGATAAGGTATTTGGCGTCTTTTAAGGGTTGTAATGTCTGTACCGTTTACAATAATTTTGCCTTCTGTTGGTTCAACCTCTTTAAGTAAAAGGCGTATAAAAGTAGATTTACCTGAACCTGAGGAGCCTACGACAAATACAAATTCTCCTCTGTCGATCTGTAAATTCATATCACGCAGACCTACAGCTCCGTTTTCGTAGACCTTAGTAACATTCTCCATTTTTATCATAGAGATAAACTTCCTTTCCTAATGTGAAAACTATGTATTAATACATATAGTTTTCTCTGTAGTTTAAATATTTGCTGACCATAAGCATAATTTTGAATATAATTGCATCATCAAAATTTCTAAGGTCAAGTCCTGTCATCTTTTCAAGCTTGTCAAGTCTATAAACAAGTGTGTTTCTGTGAATATAAAGCTGACGTGAAGTCTCTGATACATTGAGGTTGTTCTCAAAGAATTTGTTAACTGTAATCAAAGTTTCCTCATCAAATTGGTCTATTGAAACACCATGCAAAACTTCATTGACAAACATTTTACACAATGAACCGTCAAGCTGGTATATAAGTCTGCCGATACCTAACTGTTCATAGTTTACAACATTTTTATTTTCCTCAAATATTTTGCCTACTTCAAGAGCAAGCTTTGCCTCCTTATAGGATAAGGATACATTTTTAAGATCGTTTACAGCTGTACCAATTGAAACGTATATATTGGTCATTGCTTCTGCTGTAAGTGTGTCATATATGCTCTTTGCTATTGCTTCTATCTCTTCTCTGCCGTCTTTTTCCTTGAGCTCTTTTACAAGAATAATACTTCTTTCATCAACTGCTGTAACAAAGTCTTTTTGCTTTGTAGGGAAAATACTCCTTACAATTTCAACAACATTAAGGTCTTTGTCAATTTCTGTTTCAATAAGATATACTATTCTTCTTGCAGAGTTTTCAATGTGAAGCTTCTTTGCTCTGGAATAAATATCGACGAGAAGAAGATTGTCAAGGAGTAAGTTTTTGATAAAATTATCTCTGTCATATCTTTCCTTGTAGGCTACAAGTAAGTTTTGAATCTGAAAAGCAGTCATTTTGCCTATACGGTAAGTTTCTTCATCATCGCCCTTTATTATAACAATATACTCAGCTGAGCCATTGTCAAATACTTTGAAATACTGATAGCCTTGTACCAGCTGGTTTTCAGCCGGGCTTGCAATGAATATGTCTGCACTGTCTATAGTGGTATTGACCATATCCTCCTCTGTAGTAGCTACAATTTTGCCTTCTCTTTCAGCAACACTTAATTCACGTCTTGTAATATTTTTAAGACCGTCAATTGTGCTCTGTAAAATCTGATTTGAAATCATCCCCATATTCCTCCTTTGAATATATAAATATAAGTAAATATACAAATTGCAATATACACCTTATTATATTTTATAACAAATTAATTGAAAAATAAAGAGAAATCCAAAAAATTTTTATATTTTTTGTTAAAATTTAATCTCTTTTTAATATTTTGTAAAGAAATTTTAATATGAGGTATGGTGCATTTGTGTCAAAATGTGTTATAATCATATCGTGGATATTATGTAACTTTATATAGATAACAAGCTGGAGGGATTGAAATGGCAGAGGCTAAGAAAAAAATAGAGGTTGTAATCGGAGGACGAGCTTATAATCTTGCAGGTATTGAAAGTGAAGAATATATTGAAATGGTGGCTAAATACCTGGACAGCAAACTTAACGAGCTGAAGGCAAAGTCATCACCTAATATTGTGTATGATGAAGCCTTTCCTGTTATATTGGCTCTTAATATTGCTGATGATTTGTTTAAAGAAAAAGAAAATAAAGCAAATACAAGTACTATAATTACAAAAGATAATGAAAGCAGTGTAGCGGCTGAACTTTCAAAAAGAGTAAATGAACAGATTAAAGAAATGACTGAGCTTAAAAACCAGTACAGCATTAAGGCAAATGACTACAATTTGCTTTTAAATCAGTTTGAAGCAAAAAGCAAGGAAGTTGACGGATTAAAAGCAGCAGTTATAAACCGTGACGATATGATTGAAAAGCTTGAAAGAAAGTTAAATATGCTTAACGGTGATATGGATGAGTTAAAAGGAAAGCTTGATGAAAAATCACAGTACATAACTGATCTTAACGCTAAAATAAACAGTAAAAATCAGGAACTTAACCTTTTAAGCAAAAAGCTGAATGAAAAAAATGTTGCACTTAATGAACTTAATCAGAAAGCTGCTGAAAAAAATATAAAGCTGAACAGTGTAAATAAAGAAAGAGATGAACTGGCTGTTAAACTTAAAAATGCAAATAACAATATTAAGACACTTGAAGCAGAGTGTGAAAAAATTACAAAGGAAAATAAAGAGCTGATAAGTGAAAAGGAAAATCTCATTAAAGATGTTGCTTCTATAAAGGATCAGTTTGACACATTTAAAAGCAGTCTTGATATAAACAATGAAAACCAGTTGAAAGCTGCATTTGCAAAGGTAAAGGCTGAAAACATTGAACTGATGAGAAAGATAGAAAGCCTTGAATCAAAACTTGCAGATAAGTAAAAGGTGATTTGTTATGAAAAAACCGGAAATATTGGCACCGACAGGTACAAAAGAAAGTGTTGCAGCTGCCGTAAACGGCGGCTGTGACGCAATATATATAGGCGGAAAAGACTTTAACGCACGTCAATACGCATTAAACCCCTCTGACAGTGAGCTGAAGGATATAATAATTCTCTGCCATTTAAGAGGGGTTAAGGTGTTTATTACACTTAATATTTTATATAAAGAAAATGAAATTCAGCAGGTGCTGGATTTTGTGAAAACTGTATATGATTTTGGTGCTGACGGACTTATAATACAGGATATTGGTATGTATTCACTTGTGAAAAAGTATTACCCCGATATTATGAGAAGTGCTTCCACTCAGATGTCTGTCCATAATACAGAAGGAGTAAGACTGTTAAGTGAGCTTGGGTACGGCAGAGTTGTGCTGGCAAGAGAACTGAGTATTGAAGAGGTTAATGAGATAAACAAAATAAAGGGCGATACACAAACGGAGGCTTTTGCCCACGGAGCTTTGTGTGTGTGTTACAGCGGCAGATGTCTTATGAGCAGCGTCATAGGACAAAGAAGCGGCAACAGGGGCAGGTGCGCTCAGCCTTGCAGAATGGAATACACTTTTGTTAAAAATAATAAGGTTGTAAAAAGGGGGTGCATTCTTTCTCCTAAGGATATTTCTACAGTTGAGATTATAGACAAAATAGCTGAGACAGGTGTGGACAGTCTGAAAATTGAAGGAAGAATGAAAAGTCCCGAATATGTATACGAAGTTGTATCTCAATACAGAAAATACATTGATGAGGCGTGCAGCGGCAAAAAAATTGAAGTTAAAAACAAGGATATTAAAGAACTGACACAGATATTCAACAGAGGAGGATCTTCATCAAAAGGATATTATAACTGTTATTCAGGACAGGAAATGATGAGTGAATCACCTAAAAGCAGTGGTATTGAAATTGGAAAAGTAACAGAATATAACTATAAGAAAAAACTTTGCACAATTAAACTATATGAAGCTGTTGCTCCGGGAGACGGTATTGAAATATGGGCTGAAAATCACATTGGAACAGGCATAAACAAAAGTGCAGATAAAGGTGATATAATAAGTGTAAATATCGAGGGGAAAATAAAAAAGGGTGACAGAGTTTTTAAGTCCTATGATAAGGTGCTTAATGACAAGCTGAAAAAAAGCTATCAGAAAATCACAAGAAAAACTGAAGTCAGAGTAAAGGCGAAAGTCGATACTGATGAAAGTTATATTGAATTTATTGACTACGGTATCAGAGTTATGGGAGAGAAAGCTGAAAGTGCACAAAACCAGCCAATGACCGGGGAAAATATTGCAGCCAGACTTTCAAAAACAGGCGACACTCCTTTTGAATTTGTAATTGAAGAGTGTATTGCAGGAGACAATATATATGTGCCTGTTTCTGTACTCAACAATTTGAGGCGTGAAGCCTGCGTCAGACTTGAGGAGTATATAATAAAGAAACACGAAAGAAAAAGTGAAAGAGCAGTATATATTACCGATACATTTGAAAAGTCTGACAAGGTATTGGTAACTGCAAGGGTAAGAACTGACGAACAGCTTAAGGCCTGTGTAAAAGCCGGTGTGAAAAGGATATACTGTGAACTTGATGTGGATATAGAAAGTGCTTATGAAATGTGCAGTAAAAACGGAATTGAAATGTATACAGCACTTCCGTATATTGCAAAGGGCGGCTGTCAAAGTATAATTGACAAATACAGTAAATGTGACGGCTATCTTATGAGAAGTTACGGCAAAATTGAAACAGATAAGAATATTGTGTCTGATTATACTCTTAATATTATGAACAGGGCTTCTATAAATGAGATGAGGAAAATATACGGGAATACAGTTACGCTTTCTACTGAACTTAATACTAAGGAAATTAAGCAGATTGCAGATAAAAACTGTGAAATAGTTGTCTATGGCAGACTGCCCCTTATGACTACACAGCAGTGCCCTGTGGGACTATATGAAGGCAATAAGGGAAAGGACAGATATTGTGCCTGCAAAAACAAAGATGCAGAGTATAAGTTTATTGACAGAACAAAAACAGAGTTCCCTATAATAAGGGATTGTGAGCAATGTGTCGCTTTTGTGCTGAATTCAGCCCCCATATATATTTTAAATAAAGCTGACGCTGTTTTAAAAACAGGTGCAGGCTTTATGCGTATGGAATTTACTGTTGAAAATTACGAAGATACATTCAATATTGCATCAGAACATATTAACGTCATAGAAAAAGGTAAAAAACCATCGGATATTAAAAGTATTCCGAAGGAAGCAACCGGAGGACATTTCAACAGAGGAGTGCTTTAAATGATAGATTTGTATATTATTATTTCAAAATACTTGTTTATACTTTATATTGCAGTGTTTGTTTTTTGTGGTTTTATGATAAATCTGACAAGGCAGAATATGGCAGGATTTAATATTGCGGCTGGTTTAAGCAATCAAAGAATTTGTATAGTTCTTTTTCATATTACGGCAAGTGTAATATTAATTTCAGCATCGGCAGAGTTTGAAATGCAGCCTGTTATTCTTTATTGTGCAGTTGGATTTCTGCTTATAATAGGCGGAAATACTCTGACTGCAAAGCTGTATCCTGACGGAAGTCATCTGCTGTACAACTGTGTGTTTTTCCTTATGGATATAGGACTTATGATGCTGTACAGGCTTAATACGGATTTGGCTAACAAACAGCTTATATGGAATACAATAGGTATAGTGATGCTGCTTATAATGCCAAAGATTCTTGCAGTTATGCCAAGGCTTGATAAATTCAGAAAGATTTATATAATATCGGCACTTGCACTGCTTGCCGCTACACTTATTTTCGGCTTTGCTTCGGGAGGTTCTAAAAACTGGATTGATATAGGACCAATAGGTTTTCAGCCATCGGAAATAATAAAAGTGTTTTTTGTGTTTTATCTTGCATCGGCTTTTGCAGACAGACCTAATCTGAGAGAACTTATTGTGCCAACAGTATTAAGCGGTATGGTTGTGCTTATACTTGTTGCAGGTCAGAATGATTTGGGTTCTGCATTAATATTCTATATGACTTTTTTGGTTGTGCTCTTTATCTCTACTTCCAATTATTTTTATCTTTTGGGAGGGCTTGCGTTCATAAGTGTTGCAGCAAGTGCTGCATATAAAATATTCAGCCATATAAGAATAAGAGTTGAGGCATGGCAAAATCCGTGGATTGACGTTCACAACAAAGGGTATCAGATAGCACAGTCTTTGTTTGCTATATGTACATGGGGTGTAACGGGAATAGGATTTACAAGAGGATATGCCACAAGCATTCCTGTAGTTGAAAGAGACTTTATATTTGCGGCAATATGCGAAGAGTTCGGCGTTATATTTGCTGTGGGGCTTATACTTATATTTATGCTTATTCTTCTTGAAGGTGCAAGAGGTGCAATTGAAAACAACAACAGATTTTTAAGTCTTGTATGTGCAGGGTTTACTGCCCTTATTGCATTCCAGTCTTTCCTTATCATAGGAGGTGTAATTAAATTTATTCCTCTTACAGGTGTTACTCTTCCTTTTGTAAGTTACGGAGGTACATCTATTGTAATAAGCTATATTATAATTGCGGTAATGCAGTGGATAATAATGCGTAATGCAGAATATGCAACAGACAAGGCTGAAGAGGATATACATGAAAGAGTAAGACATCCTCAGACCAGAAAACAGGCGAAAAGTACAAGGCAAAAAACTGCTGTAACTGCTGTGAAAGCAGAGAAAGGGCATACAAGAAATACTGCTGAGAGAAAAACTGCAAAACAAGTTAATTCTGCAGTTGAAAGACCTGCAAGGAGAGGAAAAACTCCGCCTGATGTCAGCGGCAGACCTGAAAGCTACAACAGGAAAAGGAGGCATTATTAATGAGAGGTTCAATTAAAAAAATATTTTGGATATATGCCTTTATATTTGTACTGCTCATAGGTTATTTGTTAAAACTGTGTTTATATGATTCTCACAGTTTTGTTGCAAATCCATCAAATCCCAGATTGTCACAAAGCTATGAGGGTATTAAAAGAGGTTCAATATATGATGCCAACGGTGATATAATTGCAGAAGATGTAAAACAAGAGGACGGAACATTTAAAAGAGTTTACAAAAATGCAAGGTACTATGCCCATGTTGTGGGATATACTGTAAAGGGCAAGGCCGGTGTTGAGTCGAAATACAACTTCAGGCTTGAAACAATAAATAATGAATTTTTGCAAAGAGCGGCTAATTTGTTCTTAGGCAGGGATATTGAGGGCAACAGCCTTGTGCTTACTATTGATAACAAGTTACAGGAAATAGCAGGGGAAGAACTGGGAAGTCAAAAGGGAGCTATTGTCGCTATGGAGCCTTCTACGGGAAAGGTTCTTGCTATGGTTTCAAACTCCACATTTGACAGTAATTCTGTTGCCGAAAACTGGGAAAAACTTAACAGTGATGAGGAGAATTCGCCTCTGTTAAACAGAGCAACACAAGGATTATATCCTCCCGGTTCAACATTTAAAATAATAACAGCTGCGGCGGCTCTTGAAAATGATAATAATTTGTCCGAATTTGAAATTAACTGCAGAGGTGAAGAAAAGTTCGGACACAGTATAATACACTGCTTTGATGGTAAGGCACACGGAAAGGTGAATATGGATTCGGCTTTTGCAAAAAGCTGCAATGTTTACTTTTCTGAAATTGGATTAAAATTAGGTGCGGAAAAGCTTATAAATATGGCAAATGCTTTTGGATTCAACAAGGATATTGGCTTATCTCTGGAATACAGTGTGTCTACATTCCCTATGACAGAGGATGCAGGAGAAAGTGAAATTGTAGAAACTTCCTTCGGACAGGGCAAGACCCTTGTTACACCTTTATTTATGGCAATGGTTACATCGGCAGTTGCCAATAACGGTATGATGATGCAGCCTTATGTTGTAGACCACAGCATTACCCCTTCAGGCGGTATAAGAAATAGGACGTTGCCAATAAAGCTTAATCAGGCTATTACTCCTGAGCTTGCAGGGAAGATTAAGGAATTGATGTGCAGTGTTGTTGACTACGGAACAGCGACAAATGCCGCTTTTAATGTAAGTGGACAAGCTGTGAATAATGATAAAAACGAATCAGGGGCAGCTGCTTCAAAAGGTGCATATTCAGGTGAAATAAGAGTTGCAGGAAAGACCGGTACCGCTGAAAATCCTCAGGGGGATGACCATGCATGGTTTGTGGGATTTGCTCCTGCAGATGAACCTAAAATTGCTGTAGCTGTACTTCTGGAAAATGTGGGAAAGGGAAGCAATGCTATTCCTGCGGCAAGAAAAATAATGAAAAGCTATATTGAAAATTTAGAGGGCTGAATACTGTTTATCTGTCAGAGGCAGATAAACAGTATTTTTTTATTTTAAGTAAATAAGAATAAAAAGAATTGCTGAATTATTAATGTCAACGGAATTGTTTTATTAGATAATGCAGGTTTTACAGGCATATAATATTATTGTGCTGCTGTGTAAAAACATAATTTAGTATGTTAAAGTTCTTGTATCGTATGTTAAAATATGTTATACTAATTAAATAAATTTAATTAAAGGAGTTTGATAGAATGAAAAGGTTAATATCACTTATAGCTATAGCTTGTATGACAATGGGTATGTTTGCAGGCTGCAGCGGAACAGACGGTAATAAAAATGGTGAAGCTGAAACAAATACAGAAGATAAAATGGTGACTGTAGGTATTGCACAGTTTGCTCCTCACGGTTCTCTTGATAACTGCGTTGAGGGTTTTAAGCTGGGTATGGCTGAGGCAGGATATGTTGAAGGAGAAAATGTTACATATATTTTCCAGAATGCTCAGGCTGATATGGCTAATACTAACCAGATTGCACAAAGTATGGCGGCTGCAAATGCAGACTTAATATGCGGTGTTGCAACACCTATGGCTCAGGCTTGCTATAATGCAGCTAAAGGTAAAATACCTGTAATATATACTGCTGTAACTGACCCGGTGGCAGCAGAACTTGCAAAAGAGGACGGAAAAAGTGTTGGAAATGTTACGGGTACAAGCGACAAGCTTGCAGTTGATGCACAGCTTGATATGATAAGAAAATTTATGCCTGACGCTAAGAAAATCGGTATATTATATACTACAAGTGAGGCAAATTCCGTAAGTGCCATTGAAGAGTACAAGGAACTTGCCCCTAATTATGGGTTTGAAATAGTAGAAAGCGGTATAAGTCAGACAAGTGATATTCCTATTGCAGCAGCTGACCTTGCAAGCAAGGTTGACTGCATTTCAAATCTTACTGACAATACAGTAGTTTCTGCTCTTGCAACTGTTCTTGACTGTGCCAATAAGGCAGGTATTCCTGTGTTTGGAAGTGAAATAGAGCAGGTTAAAAACGGATGTGCTGCAACAGAAGGACTTGACTACATAGCACTTGGTAAACAGACAGGTGCTATGGCTGCAAGAGTGTTAAAGGGTGAAAAGGCTGAAGATATTCCTTTTGAGACAATTACCGAATACAGCCTTTATATTAATTCAAAGACCCTTGAAAATCTTGGTTTGGCTTGTCCTGAGAATTTAAAATCATTAGCAATAGAGGCAGAATAGGAGAAAGTGAAATGGCTTTGGTTTTAAGTGTGTTGGAGCAGGGGTTTATATATGCAATACTTGCTCTCGGCGTTTATATAACTTATAAAATACTTGATTTCCCCGACCTTACAGTAGACAGCAGTTTTCCTTTGGGAGCTGCTGTCTGTGTTGTGATGATTAAGGCAGGTATTAATCCATATATAACATTGCCTGTAGCCTTTATTGCAGGCGGGTTATCAGGGCTTGTGACCGGTATTATTCACGTTAAATTTAAGGTAAGGGATTTGCTTTCAGGTATTATAACAATGACTATGCTGTATTCTGTAAATCTGCATATTACAGGGGGACAGGCCAATGTTCCGATTTTCAGCAATGATACAATTTTTACTCTTTCTCCCGTAGGGAACACAGCAGGAGAATACAATACTGTAATTGTAATATTTGTAATTGCTGTTATATGTAAAATTGCTATGGATCTATACCTGAAAACAAAGTCAGGGTACCTGTTAAGAGCTGTAGGTGACAATGAAACTGTTGTTACGTCCTTAGCAAAGGACAAGGGCACTGTTAAAATTGTAGGTCTTGTTATTGCAAATGCTCTTGTAGCACTTGCAGGCTGTGTAATGTGTCAGCAGCAAAGGTTTTTTGAAATTTCAATGGGTACAGGTACTATAGTTATAGGTTTGGCATCTGTAATAATCGGTACAAATGTGTTTGGCAAACTCAGCTTTTTAAAGGCTACAACTGCTGTTATTATAGGTTCTGTTATATACAAGGCTTGTGTTGCAATTGCAATTGCCTGTGGTATGCAGGCTATGGATATGAAGCTTATAACAGGTGCACTTTTCCTTGTTATACTTATTGTCAGCAGTCTGAAAAAGGGAGGTGCTGACAATGATTAAGCTTAGTAATATTGATAAGATATACAATAAAGGTACGGTAAATGAAACTCAGCTTTTTGACAATTTTAATTTTGTGGTAAAACAAAATGAATTTTTAAGTATTGTGGGAAGCAATGGCTCAGGTAAAACCACTATGCTTAATATGATTTGCGGTTCTATACCAATAGACAAAGGCGACATTACAATAAACGGTAAGTCAATTGTTAAAATGAAAGACTTTCAAAGGTATAGGAAGATAGGAAGAGTGTATCAGGATCCTGCAATGGGTACCTGCTCTTCAATGACTATACTTGAAAATATGTCTCTTGCTGATAATAAGGGAAAACTTTTTGACCTGACAAGAGGTACTAATAAAAAGAGAGTAAATTATTATAAGGAATTGCTTTCACAGCTTAATTTAGGACTTGAGGATAAGCTTTCTGTTAAGGTTGGTCTGCTTTCAGGCGGACAAAGACAGGCTATGGCTCTGCTGATGTCTGTAATGACACCTATAGATATTCTTATTCTTGATGAGCACACAGCGGCCCTTGACCCTAAGACTGCTGAAACGATAATGGAGCTTACTGACAAGGTAGTCAGAGAAAAACAGCTGACAACTATTATGGTAACTCATAATTTAAAATATGCTCTTAAATACGGCAACAGACTTGTGATGATGCACGAGGGAAAGGCTGTAATGGACCTGGATGAGGCAGAAAAGAAAAATGCGAAGACTGAGGACTTGCTTGATGTATTTAATCAGATAAGCCTTGAGAGAGGAAATTCGCTGTAATATATAGTTGGCAATAAAAAAGGGACTGCTGCAAATTAACCTGAAAAAAGTTAATATGCGGCAGTCTTGTTTTTTGTCTGAGTAAAATATCAAAGAATATTTTAAAATTCACTTGATGCATCAAAAAGCAGTGATATGGAAAGGTTACCGTTGCGGCAGCGTAACTCATCTATAAAATCTTTTGTCTGTGTATCATCTTTCATTATAATTTTATAGTCAAGCTCATAAATACTGCCAAGGTCAAGGGTTGACACCTTAATCAGCTTATGTGAGAGGGAATATTTTGATATTAAATCATCAAAGGCTCCTGCAAAATCAAGATTTTCAGGTACAAGTATTTTAAGTCTCCTCTTCATTGTTCTTGAACCGCCAAAGTTAAGCTTTGTAAGTATAAACATAACAGTACAGAGAAAGAGTGTAAATATAACTGCACAGATATAATAACCTATGCCGCAAGCAAGGCCAATGCCTACTGTAGCAAATATGTAAGCAATGTTTTTGGGACTGCCTGATTCGCTTCTAAATCTGACAAGGGCAAAAGCACCGCTTATACTAAGAGCTGATGCAATGCTGTTGCCTATAAGCATAATAACTACTGATGCAACTACAGGCACAAGAACTAAAGTATAACAAAGGCTGTTGTGGTAATCTTCTTTATTTGATGTAAAAATATAAGTAAAACTTATTAGAAGTCCCATAATAAGAGCTGTTGTCATTGTAATAAGCGTTGTCTCTATATCAAGAGGAGTTGTCTGAAATGTGTTTATAAGTGAATTAAGCATATTTTTTTGCCTCCCTGCAATTGTTTGAAATATAGTTAATATATTCTGTGCCGTATTTTGAAAAGCTTGTTTTGTTTAAATTATATTTTCTCAGTATTTCAATAAACCATAAAGGCATTCTTTCTCTGAATTTAACTTCCATAATCATTTGCTCTTCGGGTATAATCCTTTCTCCGAAAATGCCGTATTCAAGTCCTATATCATCTCGTCTTGCTATTATGTTCCGATCAAAAGTAAGTCTGAAATCTCCGTTATCTGAACTGAAAAAAGCTCTTCTCTGATAAGCCAGCCATACCTTTGGCAAAAGCTTATATGAGTTTATGGCATAACTTAATTCTTTCATAATCTGCAAATTCATATATTCCTTTATATTGGGGATATTGCCTGTGTTTGCAAATTCGTAGGCTTCATTTAGTTTAAAAGCTGTTCTTCTCTTGTTTACACAGCCTTTATATTTTTTCTTTATCTCAAGAAATACTGTTGTGTCCTTTGAAGGTACGCCGTATGAACGAAGTCTTATTTTTTCCTTATACTCGGGTTTTTGAAGAGAAGTACGTATAAGGTTGTTATCCTCTGTGTCATAATAAATGTTGCATATTTGATAAAATTTGCCATTGCTGCTGTATTCATCTGCTGTCATTTTGCTGCTAATATCTTTTGCTATTTTTTCATAAATGGTTTTTGATATTATATATTTTTCTTCGGTACGGCTGAATACTTCCTTAGCCATATAAATCACTCCCTTAATATATTTGAATTCTTTTAAAAAAAGATATTTGTTTACCGATGCAAAGGCTATTATAGAGCTTAAAAGTTAGAAAGGCATTGAAGCTAAATTAAAATTTAATTAGATTTTTCATTTATTTTACAAATATAAAGCTGTATTGGGTTAAACTAACAGGGGAGTGAGTATATGCGAAAGAAAATTTACCGCTTGGTGCTTAAATCAGACAAGAAAAGTATAAACTATTTTTATGATGTGTTTATAAGTTTTATTGCTGTATTAAGTATAGTACCTCTTATGTTTAAAAGAGAACTGCCGAGTTTTTATATGATAGAAAGGGCAGCTGTAATAATACTTGCAGTTGACTATGTTTTAAGATTTGCAGTAAGCGACTATATTATAGGTAAAGGAAAATGCAGCTTTATTATTTATCCCTTTACATTGGGGGCAGTTGTCGATATTGTATCTATTCTTCCTTTTGGTAAAATATTCAGAGTTTTCAGAATATTTAAAATGTTAAGGTATATGGATTTCTTCCTATATATAATAAATGTTTACAAAAAGGTAAAGAGGGTTTTGTTTACTGTACTTCTTATAGCTGTGTGCTATATTTTTATAACAGCACTTTTTATGTTTTGTGCTGAGGGGAATAATTTTAACTGTTTTTTTGACGCTCTGTATTGGGCGACTACGGCACTGACAACTGTAGGCTATGGTGACATATATCCAAAAACAGCAGCAGGCAGATTAATAAGTATGATAACATCTGTATTCGGCATTGCTGTTATCGCTCTGCCTTCAGGTATAATAACAGCAAATATAATAAGAGAACTGGATAATAAAAAATAAAAATTTAAATGATGTTGAAAAAAGTATTTGTCTGCTGTATACTAAGGAATAATTATATTTATCGGAGGCGAATAATATGAAGTTTGACTATTGTCCCCATTGCGGCAGTAAACTGATAAAAAGAGAAATTGGTGATGAGGGAAAAGTACCTTTTTGTGAAAAATGCAGTGAGCCTATGTTTGATTTGCCTGTAAGCTGTACTATAACTTTGGCTGTCAATGAGTATAACGAGGCGGCACTTATACAGCAAAGTTATGGCAGAAAAGGATATGTATGTGTTGCCGGATATATGAAAATAGGTGAAAGTGCAGAAGAATGTGCGGCAAGAGAAGTAGAGGAGGAGCTTGGAATAAAGCCGTATGATATAGAATATATAAACAGCTATGTTTTTGATAAAAAGGAAATGCTAATGCTGGGCTTTATGGCTAAGGTTAAAAAATCTGAATTTGAACTTTCAGATGAAGTTGAAAGTGCCGAATGGTTTCCTATAAATAATGCACTTGAAAAACTGAGAGAAGCAACAATTGCGGCAAAGCTTGTGGAAAGCTGTATAGAAAGGATTGAAAACAATGGAGGACGTTAAAAAGCAGGTTTATGACAAGCTTGATGAGCTTGGCATTACATACGAAGCGGAAGAACACCCTGCTGCCTTTACAATAGAAGATATTGACAGACTGGGAATATTTAATAAAGGGACCGGCTGTAAAAACTTGTTTTTGAGAGATGCAAGCGGCAAAAGGCATTTCCTGCTTGCAGCACCTGAACACAAAAAGGTTGACCTGAAAAGTGTAAGGGAACAAATTGGTTCAAGCAGGCTTAGTTTTGGTTCTGCTGAAAGGCTTGAAAAATGTCTCGGGCTGACACAGGGGTCTGTCAGCCCCTTCGGCATTTTAAATGATAAGGAGTGCCGAGTGGAGCTTATATTTGATATGGATTTAATAGGTGAAGAAAAAGTTGGTTTTCATCCTAATATAAATACTGCCACCGTATGGTTAAAGTTTGAAGATTTGCTGAAAGTTATTGAAAATAATGGCAATAATATTATATACATTAAACTTTAATATGAGGTGAAAAAATGAGAAGGTTATTTTATAACGGTGAAATAATAACTATGGAAAATGGTTCTGTGTGCGAGGCAATGCTGATAGACGGAGGGAAAATAGCAGGGACAGGCAATACCGGGGATCTTGAATATTTTGCGGAGGGTGCTGAAAAGATTGACCTAAAGGGGCTTACTGTGCTTCCGGCTTTTATTGATCCTCATTCCCATATACTTGCAATGGCAAATACATTTTTGCAAATGGATTTATCAGGTATTAAAGACGAGAATGAAATTAAGAAAAAAATAGATGAATGTGAAGATGACTTTGTAAGAGGCTGGGGATTAAGCAATGAAGTGCATTTGGATGAAAAATTTTTAGACAGTTTTGACTGCCCTGTTGTAATACAGCATAATTCGGGACACAGCGGCTTTTTTAACAAAAGGGCTCAGGAGGAAATAGGCAGTAATGCTTATTTTATGCAGGAAACTGAGTTTTTTGACACTATAAAGAAAATTCCTATGCCTGATATAAAGGAATTGGCAGACGCATTTAACAAAGCCGAAGAAATTTATATGTCAAAGGGTATTTCTGTTGCTCAGGAGGGGGTGCTTTTAAATGAGATGCTTCCTATATATGAAAAGTTAATTGAAAGCGGTGAAATAACCCTTGATATTTTTGCCTATAAAGATATTGGATTAAACAAAGAAATTAACAGTGAGCATTTTAAAACAGCAGGATATAAGATATTTCTTGACGGTTCACCTCAGGCTAAAACTGCCTGGGTCAGTATGCCCTATGAAAATACAGAGGAATACGGAATAAGTACAATGAGCCGAGAGGCTGTTAATGACGCTGTAAAAAAGGCAATAAGAGAAAATAAACAAATAATTGCTCATTGCAATGGTGATAAGGCCATAGAAAGATTTATTGACGCAATAGAAGAAAATAAGGAAATATGTAAGCTGAGACCTGTGATTATACATGGTCAGCTTATGAGATATGACCAAATTAAAAGACTTAAGGAGCTTAATATTATTCCGTCTTTCTTTTTGGCTCATATATATCATTACGGAGATATTCATATAAAAAATCTTGGGGAAAGAGCTGAGCATATAAGTCCTATGAAATCTGCATTAAAGGCAGGGGTTCACCCTACAATGCACCAGGACAGCCCTATTATAGAGCCTGATATGTTTGAAAGTATATGGTGTGCTGTGACAAGAAGAACCAGGGACGGAGTAATACTGGGAGCTGAGGAAAGAGTAAGTGTGTATGAAGCTCTTGAAACTGTTACTTTAAATGCTGCAAGGCAGTATTTTGAAGAAAATGAAAGAGGAAGTCTTGCAAAGGGAAAGGCAGCAGATTTTATTATTACAGATAAAAATCCTTTAAGTATTGATAAGGATAAAATCAGAGATATTAGTGTACTTTGTCTGTATAAGAATGGTGAAGTTATATATCAAAGAAAAAATGTGGAATAAAAGTAAAAATGATGTTTTGCTGTACAAAATATACTAAAAACACACCCTGTCAATAGGTAAATTTGGTGAAAAAAATACGAAAAAAAAGAAAAAAATGCTTGCAATTGAGGTTGGGGTGTGATAAAATACTATTGTTGTGACATTAAGAGCGATGAAGCAGAAGGTTGCTGTGTAGCTGATAAACACATAGGTTATGCAGGTTTTTCTGCGGAGCAATGTCCAGTTCAAAGAAACCGGGCGACAAGGTCACTGTGCTAATATTGAAGTAGATTACAGGGAAAGGCAGATTTATGCCTTGAGTTGCAAACCCTTACTACGGATAAGTGTGCAGTCACCACTTGTCGTGCTAGAAGTTTAAAAGTACGAAAAGGAGGCGACTTTTTTTATGGCTAATCAGAAGATTAGAATCAGTCTTAAGTCATTCGATCATAATTTAATCGATCAGTCAGCTGCTCAGATTATTGAAACAGCTAAGAAAACAGGTGCTAAAATCAGTGGTCCTATACCACTTCCAACAAAGAAGGAAGTTGTGACAATTCTTAGAGCTGTTCACAAGTATAAGGATTCAAGAGAGCAGTTTGAATTAAGAACTCACAAGAGACTTATCGACATTTTACAGCCAACAAACAAGACTGCTGATGCTTTATCAAGACTTGATTTACCGGCTGGTGTAGACATTACTTTAAAGGTAATGTAATACATTTTAAAAAAATGTGAGCTTATTGATAAGTGTGATATGTAAGATTGATACTCACGAAGAAAGTTCAGAGAAATTTGGTTTATATAAGAAAAAGCCTTATGTAAACCTAGAATGATTATCCCTTATAAAGGGACAATCCGCTGTAGAGTTTATGATGGAGGTAAAAATCATGAAAAAGGCAATTATTGCTAAGAAGATTGGTATGACACAGATCTTCAATGAGAACGGATTACTTATTCCTGTAACTGTTCTTGAAGCAGGTCCTTGTGTTGTTACACAGGTTAAGACAACTGAAAACGACGGATACAATGCTGTACAGGTTGGTTTCGGTGAAGTAAAAGAAAACAGAGTTAACAAGCCTATGAAGGGTCACTTCGCAAAGGCTAATGTTGAGCCTAAGAAGGTTCTTAAAGAATTCAGATTCGATACAGTTGAGGGCTACGAGGCAGGAAACGAAATCAAAGCTGACGTGTTTGCAGCCGGCGATAAGGTTGATGCAACAGGTATCTCTAAGGGTAAGGGCTATCAGGGTCCTATAAAGAGACATAATCAGCACAGAGGTCCTATGGCTCACGGTTCTAAGTTCCACAGAGCAGTTGGTTCTATGAGTTCTGCTACTACTCCTGGTAAAGTTAAGAAGGGTAAGAAGATGGCAGGTCACATGGGTTCTGTTCAGGTAACTATTCAGAATCTTGAAATCGTTAAGGCTGATGCTGAGAAGAACTTATTGCTTGTTAAGGGTGCTGTACCTGGCAACAAGGGTTCAATACTTGTAATTAAGGATAGCGTAAAGGCTTAATTAATCTTTACGGAAGGAGGAAGACCTAATGGCAAATGTAAAAATGTTCAACATGAGCGGAAGCGAAGTTGGTACAATAGATTTAAATGATAATATTTTTGCAGTAGAGGTAAACACTCACGTTATGCATCAGGCTGTTGTTCAGTATCTTGCAAATCAGAGACAGGGTACTCAGAGTGCTTTAACTCGTGCAGAAGTTCGCGGCGGCGGCAGAAAGCCATGGAGACAGAAAGGTACTGGTAGAGCTAGACAGGGTTCTATCCGTTCACCACAGTGGACTGGTGGTGGTGTAGTATTTGCACCAAAGCCAAGAGATTACTCTTTTAAATTAAACAAGAAGGTTAAGAGATTAGCTCTTAAGTCTGCATTAACTACTAAGGTTAATGACGGAAAGTTTGTTGTTGTTGATGAATTAACAGTAAATGCTAAGACTAAGGAAATGGCTTCAGTTTTAAATAACTTAAATATTGCTAAAGCTTTAGTAGTAGTTGAAGAAAATAATAACAATGCAGTAGTAGCTGCTAGAAATATTCCTACAGTAAAGACTGCTTCAGTTAACACTATCAATGTATACGATATTTTAAAGTATGATTCTTTAGTATTAACTAAGTCTGTAGTAGAGAAAATTGAGGAGGTGTACGCATAATGGCAGATATTAAGTATTATGACGTTATTTTAAAGCCGGTTATCACTGAGAAAACTATGAATGACATGGCAAATAAGAAGTACGCTTTCTATGTTCATCCAGAGGCTACTAAAATTCAGATTAAGCAGGCAGTTGAAAAGATGTTTGAAGGCACTAAGGTTGCTTCAGTAAACACTATGAACTGTGTTGGTAAGGTTAAAAGAAGAGGCTATACATTTGGTAAGACAAATGCAAGAAAGAAAGCCATTGTTCAGCTTACTGCTGAAAGTAAAGAAATCGAAATTTTCCAGGGTATGTAATTATCTGCAAAGAAATTAATTCAAAAATAAAAATATTTTATTAAAAAGAAATTTAACATAGTGTTAAGGATTTATTTAATAAAGATATTTATAAGAATTAAAACTGTTAAGTTTATGGAAAATTGGTGTAAGAATAAAGTATAGACACAAAAAGATTGTGTTTGCAAATATTTGGAAAAGGAGTGTAAAGACATGGGTATTAAGAGATTTAAGCCTTATACACCTTCAAGAAGACAGATGACAGTGTCTGACTTCGCTGAAATTACAAAATCAACTCCTGAGAAAAGCCTTGTAGTACACATTAAGAAAAACGCAGGCAGAAATAATCAGGGTAAGATAACAGTTCGTCACATTGGCGGCGGTAATAAGAAAAAGTACAGAATTATTGACTTTAAAAGAAATAAGGATGGTATTCCTGCAAAGGTTGTTGGTATCGAGTACGATCCAAACAGAACAGCTAACATTGCTTTGTTAACTTATGCTGACGGTGAGAAGAGATACATTCTTGCTCCTAACGGCTTAAAGGTTGGCGACACTGTAATGAGTGGTGCTGAAGCAGAAGTAAGAGTTGGTAACGCATTAGCTATGAAGGATATTCCTGTTGGTGCTGAAATCCACAACATTGAAATGTATCCCGGTGCAGGCGGACAGTTAGTTCGTTCAGCTGGTAATGTTGCTCAGTTAATGGCTAAGGAAGGTAAGTATGCTACTGTAAGACTTCCATCCGGCGAAATGAGATTATTGCCTATCAATTGTAAGGCTACTATCGGTCAGGTTGGTAATGGTGACCACGAGCTTATAAATATCGGTAAAGCAGGTAAGAAGAGACACATGGGTATCAGACCTACTGTAAGAGGTTCTGTTATGAACCCTAACGACCATCCACACGGTGGTGGTGAAGGTAGAGCACCTGTTGGTCGTCCTGCACCTAGTACTCCATGGGGTAAGCCTGCTCTTGGTCTTAAGACAAGAAAGAAGCACAAGGCTTCAAATAAGTATATAGTTCGTAGTAGAAATAAATAATAGGAGGACCTAAATAATGAGTAGATCACTTAAAAAGGGCCCATTCTGTGACGACAGCCTTATGAAAAAGGTTGTTGCTGAGAATGAAGCTAATACAAAGAATGTTATAAAGACTTGGTCTCGCCGTTCTACTATCTTCCCAGAGATGATAGGTCATACTATTGCAGTTCATGACGGTAGAAAGCATGTTCCAGTATATATTACTGAAGATATGGTAGGACACAAGTTAGGCGAGTTTGCTTTGACTAGAACTTACAGAGGTCACGGTAAGGACGCTGAGAAAAAGTCAAAGGTTAGATAATTTTTCGTAAAGGAGGGAAACCTTAATGTCAAAGGGACATAGAAGCCAGATAAAAAGGGACAGAAATGAACAGAACAAGGACAGAAGAGCTCAGGCTCATGCTAAGTTCGTCAGAGTTTCAGACACAAAGGCTAGAATTGTTTTAGAACAGATTAAGGGCAAGGGCATTGGTGAAGCTATGGCTATTCTTGCTTATTCACCTAGATATGCTGCTGAAATTATAGAGAAAGTTTTAAAGTCTGCTGTTGCCAATGCAGAAAATAACTTAGAGTTAGATGTTAATAATTTGTATGTTGCTGATGTATTTGCTAATCAGGGACCAACTCTTAAGAGAATTCGTCCAAGAGCACAGGGCAGAGCTTACAGAATAAATAAGAAGACTGCTCACATTTCAATATACTTAGATGAGAAGAAATAAGGAGGTCAACCATGGGTCAGAAAGTAAATCCACATGGATTAAGAGTTGGCGTTATTAAGAACTGGGATTCTACCTGGTATGCTGATAAGAAGGATTACGCTAATTTCTTAGTAGAAGACAATAAGCTTAGAACTTATATTAAGAATAAATTAGCTAACTCCAGCGTTTCTAAAATCGCTATTGAGAGAACTAATGAAAGAGTTAAGATTACTATTTATACTTCAAAGCCTGGTATCATTATTGGTAAGAGCGGTGCTGCTATTCAGGAGTTAAATGCTGAATTACAGAAGATGACAGACAAGAAGGTAATGGTAAATATTGAAGATATTAAGAGACCTGAGCTTGATTCTCAGTTAGTTGCTGAGGATATTGCTAGACAGCTTGAAAATCGTGTAACATTCAGAAGAGCTATGAAGAAGGCTATGCAGACTACAATGAAGTTTGGTGCTAAGGGTATCAAGACTACTTGTAGCGGTCGTCTCGGCGGTGCTGAAATGGCACGTACAGAAACATATCATGATGGTACTATACCTCTTCAGACTTTAAGAGCTAATATTGATTATGGTTTTGCTGAGGCAAATACAACTTATGGTAAGATTGGTGTTAAGGTTTGGATTTATAAGGGTGAAGTACTTCCTACAAAGAATGATAAGAAAGGAAGTGTTCAGTAATGTTAATGCCTAAGAGAGTTAAAAGACGTAAGCAGTTCAGAGGCCGTATGACTGGTAAGGCTTTAAGAGGCAACAAGATTACTTACGGTGAATACGGTATTGTAGCTATGGAGCCGGGCTGGATTACTTCCAGACAGATTGAAGCTGCCAGAATTGCTATGACTAGATATATCAAAAGAGGCGGTAAGGTTTGGATTAAGATATTCCCAGATAAGCCTGTTACATTAAAGCCTATGGGTACAAGAATGGGTTCCGGTAAAGGTTCAACTGAATACTGGGTATCTGTTGTTAAGCCGGGCAGAGTTATGTTTGAAATTGCAGAGGTTAGTGAAGAGGTTGCAAGAGAGGCTTTAAGACTTGCAGTTCACAAGCTTCCGATTAAGTGTAAGATTGTATCACGCGCTGATTTGGAAAAGGAGTGTGACAATTAATGAAAACTAAGGAATATGTTGCAGAATTAAAGAATAAGACTGTTGCTGAGTTAAATAATGAGTTAGTTGAAGCAAAGAAGGAGTTATTCAATTTAAGATTCCAGAATGCTACTAACCAGTTACAGAATACAGCAAGAATTAACCTTGTTCGTAAGAACATTGCCAGAATTCAGACTGTAATCACTCAGAAGGAAAACACACTTTAATAGTTATATAATTGGAAGGAGGACAATCTCGTGGAAAGAAATCTTCGTAAAACAAGAATTGGTAAGGTTATCAGCAACAAGATGGACAAGACAATTGTTGTTGCTGTTGAGAATAATGTAAGACATCCATTATATAACAAGATTGTGAAGACAACTTATAAGTTAAAGGCTCACGATGAGAATAATGAGTGTCAGATTGGTGATAGAGTAAAAGTTATGGAAACAAGACCTTTATCAAAGGATAAGAGATGGAGATTAGTTGAAATCGTAGAAAAGGTTAAGTAATTCCTGAATAAAGGAGGAAATCGACAATGATTCAGCAGGAAAGTAGACTTGTTGTTGCAGATAACTCAGGTGCTAAGGAATTATTATGTATCAGAGTTTTAGGCGGCTCAACAAGAAGATATGCTAATATTGGCGACGTTATCGTTGCTACTGTAAAAGATGCAACACCAGGCGGCGTTGTTAAAAAGGGTGAAGTTGTTAAGGCTGTTGTTGTTAGAACTAAGAAAGGTGCTTCAAGACCTGACGGTTCATACATCAAGTTTGATGAAAACGCAGCAGTTATTATCAAAGACGATAAGAACCCTAGAGGTACTCGTATTTTCGGACCTGTTGCAAGAGAGCTTAGAGAAAAGCAGTATATGAAGATCTTATCTCTTGCACCTGAAGTATTATAATAGGAGGTTAGGGTCAATATGAAGATTAAGAAGGGCGATAAGGTACAGGTTATCGCAGGTAAGGATAAAGGTAAGGAAGGCAAGGTACTTGTTGTAGATGTAAAAAACAATAAGGTTATTGTTGAGGGCGTTAACAAGGTTAAAAAGCACGTTAAGCCATCTCCAATGAACCCTCAGAGCGGTATCATCGAGAAGGAAGCTCCTATTGATGCATCTAACGTTATGTATGTTTACGCAGGTGAGCCAACCAGAATCGGTTATAAGGTAGAAAACGGCGTTAAGCAGAGAATTGCTAAAGCTACCGGCGAAGTAATCGATTAATTCTGTAAAGGAGGACTAAGTTCGTGAACGCATTTAGAGAATTTTATGAGAAGGAAGTTGCACCTGCAATGCAGGCAAAGTTTTCTTATAAGAATGTAATGGAAATTCCAAAGCTTGAGAAGATCGTTGTTAATATGGGTCTTGGTGAGGCTAAGGAAAATGCTAAGGCTATTGACTCAGCTGTTAGTGATATGGCTATTATTTCTGGTCAGAAGCCTATCGTAACTAAGGCTAAGAAGTCAATTGCAAACTTCAAGCTTAGAGCTGGTATGCCAATCGGCTGTAAGGTTACTTTAAGAGGTGAGAAGATGTACAGCTTTGCTTCAAAGCTTATCAATATCTCTCTTCCTCGAGTTCGTGACTTCAGAGGTGTAAGTGCTGAATCTTTTGACGGCAGAGGCAACTACACTTTAGGTCTTAAGGAACAGTTAATGTTCCCTGAAATCCAGTACGATAAGATTGATAAAATCAGAGGTATGGATATTGTATTTGTAACTACAGCAAAGACTGATGAAGAAGCTAGAGAGCTTCTTAGATTATTCGGTATGCCATTTAAGAAGTAAGGAGGCAAATAACATTATGGCAAAGACATCAATGAAAATAAAGCAGGCAAAAAAGCCTAAGTTTTCAACTCAAAGCTATACTCGTTGTAGAATTTGCGGAAGACCACACGGTGTTTTAAGAAAGTTTGGTATCTGTAGAATTTGCTTCCGTGAATTAGCTTACAAGGGCGAAATCCCTGGTGTTAAGAAGGCTAGCTGGTAATTTGAAAGGAGGATTTTGAAATGTCAATGAGTGATCCAATCGCAGATATGCTCACTAGAATTAGAAATGCAAATACTGCTAAGCACGATACTGTAGATGTACCTTCAAGCAAGATGAAGGAGGCTATCGCTAACATCCTTACAAATGAAGGCTATATTGCAGGTTATGAAATTATAGAAGACGGCGTTAAGAAGACTATGCACATTACTCTTAAGTACGGTGTAGATAAGAATGAAAAAGTTATCTCAGGTATTAAGAGAATTTCTAAGCCTGGTCTTAGAGTTTACGCTAATACAGATGAGTTACCAAGAGTTTTAGGTGGTATGGGTACTGCTATTGTTTCTACAAACAAGGGCGTTATCACTGATAAGGAAGCTAGAAAGCTCGGCGTTGGCGGCGAAGTAATCGCTTACGTATGGTAATAGAAGGAGGTAAATTATATGTCACGTATAGGTAAATTACCTGTTGCTATTCCAGCTGGCGTAGAAGTTAAGCTTGAGGATGGTAACGTAATTACTGTTAAGGGACCTAAGGGTACTTTGACTCGTAAGTTAGTTGATGACTTAACAATTGAGGTTACAGCTACTGAGGTTACAGTAACTAGACCTAGCGATTTAAAGAGATATAAGCAGTTACACGGTTTAACCAGAACTCTTATTGCCAATATGGTTGAGGGTGTTACTAATGGTTATAAGAAGGAGCTTGAAATCAACGGTGTTGGTTACAGAGCTGCTAAGTCCGGTAACAAGCTTACATTAACACTTGGTTATTCTCACCCAGTAGAAATGATCGATCCTGAGGGTATCACAACTACTCTTGAGGGAAACAACAAGATTATTGTTGAAGGTATCGATAAGGAAAAGGTTGGTCAGTTCGCTGCTGAAATCAGAACTAAGAGACCACCTGAGCCATATAAGGGCAAGGGTATCAAGTATACAACTGAAACTATCAGACGTAAAGTTGGTAAGACTGGTAAGAAGTAATAAAGGAGTGAATGTGAGATGATTAAGAAGCCATCACGTTCAGCAGCCAGAGCTAAGAGACATTACAGATTACGTAATAGAATATCTGGCACAGCTGAGCAGCCAAGATTGGCAGTATTCAGATCTAATATGCATATTTATGCACAGATCATAGATGATACAGTAGGTAATACACTTTGTGCTGCTTCTACTATGGAAGCTGACATCAAAGCTAAGCTTGAAAAAACTAATGACGTTGAAGCTGCTAAGGCTGTTGGCGAAGCTGTAGCTAAAAAGGCACTTGAAAAGGGTATCACAACAGTGGTATTCGACAGAGGCGGATTTGTATATCATGGTAAGATTCAGGCTTTAGCTGACGCTGCCAGAGAAGCAGGTCTTAAGTTCTAATTAAGGAGGGAAAATCGTGAGAAATAAAATCGATGTTAGCACCCTTGATTTAAAGGATAATGTTGTTACAATTAAGAGAGTAACAAAGACTGTTAAGGGTGGTCGTACAATGCGTTTCTCTGCTTTAGTTGTAGTAGGCGACGGTAACGGTCACGTAGGCGTTGGTATTGGTAAGGCTATCGAAATTCCTGATGCTATCCGTAAGGGTAAGGAAGATGCAATCAAGAATATCGTTTACGTTGAGAGAAACGAAAATAATAGTATATATCATGAAATCTATGGTAAGTATGGCAGTTCAACTGTTCTTCTTAAGCCAGCTCCAGAAGGTACCGGTGTTATTGCCGGCGGTCCTGCAAGAGCTGTACTTGAGTTAGCCGGTATCAAGAATATCAGAACTAAATCTTTAGGCTCAAGAAATAAAAAGAATGTTGTAAACGCTACACTTGAAGGTTTAGCTAATGTTACTTCTCCTGAGAAGGTTGCTAAACTTCGCGGTAAAACTGTAGAAGAAATCATGGGCTAATAAGGGAGGATAATTGAGATGTTGAGAATTACATTAGTTAAGTCTACAATTGGTGCAATCCCTAAGCATAAAAAGACAGTTGAGGCTCTTGGTTTAAAGAAGCTCCATTCTGTTGTTGAGCAGCAGGATAATGCTGCAATAAGAGGTATGCTTAATCAGGTTAAGCACTTGGTTAAGGTTGAAGAAATCTAATTTAAGGAGGTGCGTCCTAATGTTTTTAAACGAATTAAAGCCAGCTGAAGGCTCTACATCAAAGAGATTTAGAACAGGTAGAGGTCATGGTTCAGGGAATGGTAAGACTGCCGGTAAAGGTCACAAGGGTCAGAACGCTCGTTCAGGCGGTGGTGTAAGACCTGGTTTTGAAGGTGGTCAGATGCCACTTTACAGAAGAATCCCTAAAAGAGGTTTTAAGTGCATTAATTCTAAGAACATTGTTGCTATAAACTTAAGTCTTTTAAATGATAGATTTGAAGATGGTGCTGTAGTCACTGTTGAGGCATTAAAGGATAAGGGTATTATTTCTAATGCAAGAGACGGTGTTAAGGTTTTAGGTAATGGTGAAATTACTAAGAAACTTAATGTTCAGGTTAATTACTACAGCAATTCTGCAAAGGAAAAGATTGAGGCTGCTGGCGGAAAAGCTGAGGTGATCTAATGTTTAACACACTTCGTAATGCGTTTACAGTTAAGGAAATACGTACAAAAATTTTATATATGCTTTTAGTGCTGTTTATCATCAGAATGGGTACACATTTGCCTATTCCTGGTCTTGATATAGCTCAGTTGGCTAACAGTGATAATGCGAATACTTTATATTCGCTTATCACAGGCGGCAGCTACGGTACTATTTTTGCTATGGGTATTGGTCCATACATCAATGCCTCTATCATTATGCAGCTTTTGACTGTTGCAATTCCTAAGCTTGAGCAGATACAGAAAGATGGCGAAGAAGGCAGAAAGAAAATTTCTCAGTATACAAGATTTGCTGCTGTATTTTTAGCTTTGCTCCAGGGTGCAGGTCAGGTTTATACTGTTCACGGTGCATTTACAAATCCTAACTGGTTAGTATATATTGTTGGTTTAATATCAATGGTAACAGGTACTATATTTATAATGTGGTTAGGTGAAAAGCTTACTGAGGTTGGTATTGGTAACGGTGCTTCATTTATTATCTTTGCAAACATCCTTGATAAGCTTGATGATGGTGTTAAAAACTTAGCTATCAGTGCACAAGGAAGTGCTATGGGCTGGGTTAAGGTTATTTTAATTCTTGCTGTTTTAGTAATTGTTATGGCTTTTGTTATTATTGTTCAGGACGGTGAAAGAAGAATTCCTGTTCAGTATTCTAAAAAGCTTGTAGGAAGCAGAATGGTGGGCGGTCAGAGTTCATACATTCCTGTAAAGGTTAATATTGCAGGTGTTATGTCAATTATCTTTGCTATTTCACTTTTGCAGTTCCCTCAGACAATTAATCAGCTTTTTAACAGTACATTCCTTACTAAGGTAAGTAATGCATTGTCATTGACAAATCTTTGGCATCATATACCTGTTGGTGCTATAATTTATGTTATACTTATTTTCTGCTTTACATTCTTCTATACTTCATTTGCATTCAATTCAGTTGAAGTTGCTGAGAATATGAAGAAGAGCGGCGGATTTGTTCCTGGTATAAGACCGGGTAAGCCAACATCTGATTATGTTCAGAATATTGTTGACAGAATTTCTTTAATAGGTGCGTTAACATACGCTGTTATTGCTATGGTACCTATTGTTCTTACATGGCTTACAGGAGTTAATATGGGATTCGGTGGTACTACTTTACTTATCGTTTCAGGTGTTGCTCTTGAATTAATTAAGCAGCTTGAGTCTCAGTTATTAATGAGACATTATAAAGGATTTTTAAATTAAGCATATAACTAACTTATCATTGCCTGTTAAAGCAATTATTTAACAGGCAATGATAAGAAGTATAAAGCTTTGTTTTATAATAATATATATTGGCTTTTTTTATTATTTGCCAAAATCAAATATATATGTTAAAATAAATCAGGAAGTTAAAATCCTGTATATCTTGTGTCAGCTCTTTTTAAGAGCGACAGTAAGGGGATGCAAAACAAATGAAATTAGTGCTTATTGGCTGTCCAGGTGCAGGTAAGGGTACTCAGGCTAAAATGCTTTCTAAAAAATATGATATTGCTCATATTTCAACAGGCGACTTGTTAAGAGAGCAGATTAAAAAGGGTACAGAACTTGGCAAAAAGGTCAGTGAAATAATTAATGCCGGCGGTCTTGTATCAGATGATATTGTTTCTGCTATGTTAGCTGAAAGAATTAAGGATGATGATTGCAGAAAAGGTTACATTTTAGACGGTTATCCAAGAAATGTAAGCCAGGCTGAAGGTTTAAATGAAATTGTTGGCAGCCTTGATAAGGTTATCTGCTATGAAGTTGACGATAATGTGATTGTTGACAGAATGGTAGGCAGAAGAAGCTGTCCTAATTGCGGTAAGATGTATCACACAACATACAACCCTCCTAAAAAGGAAGGAGTTTGTGATGAGTGCGGCGAAACTCTTATACAGCGTAAGGATGATAATGAAGAGACTGTTGTAAACAGGTTAAAGGTATACCACGAGACAACTGCTCCTGTTATTGATTACTATGATAAAAAGGGCATTCTTTTAAGAACAAGTGGTGTAGGAGACATTAATGAAATATTTGATAACGTATGCAGTGCATTAGAGGGTATTGAGTAATGTCTATTAAAATTAAGAAAGAAATACATATAGAGGCAATGAGAGCTGCCGGAAGAATTACCGGTGAAACACTTAATCTGCTTGAAAAAGAGATTAAGCCGGGGATAACTACAAAGGAGCTTGACAAAATTGCCGAGGAATATATAAGAGCACAAGGTGCAGTTCCTTCCTTTAAAGGTCTATATGGTTATCCGGCCTCAATATGTGCCTCAGTAAATGATGAAATTATACACGGTATCCCCGGCAAGAGAGTTTTGCAGGAGGGTGATATAATAAGCATAGACACAGGTGCATATATAAATGGTTTTCACGGTGATGCAGCAAGAACCTTTGCAGTAGGTGAAATATCTGCTGAAGCAAAAAGGCTTATTGATGTAACAAAAGAAAGCTTTTACAGAGGTATAGAATATGCAAAAAGTGGTAATCATCTATCTGAAATATCAGGTGCAATACAGGATTATATAGAAGCAAATGGTTTTTCGGTAGTTCGTGATTATGTAGGGCATGGCATCGGAAGAGAAATGCATGAGGATCCAAATGTTCCAAATTACAGGTTTGGTAAAAAAGGTCCTAAGCTCATAAAGGGTATGGCATTGGCAATTGAGCCTATGGTAAATGCAGGCGGTTATAAAGTTAAGCAGTTAAGCGATGGCTGGACTGTTGTGACAAGGGACGGCAGCCTTTCAGCCCATTATGAAAATACGGTTCTCATTACTGATGGTGAGCCTGAGCTTTTAACCTTGGGAAAATAATGATTGTTAAAAAGCAGCCAGTTTTCCTTAGTATAGGGGTGAAAGAATTGTATTCAAAAGGTCAGATTGTTTTCTCAAAATGCGGCAGAGATAAAGGCAGAGCATTTATTGTATATGATTTCAATGAAGAATATGTCTTTATTGTTGATGGTGATTTGAGAAAGTTAGAAAAACCAAAGAAGAAGAAAAAAATTCATATTCAGATTTCAAAAGCTGTTAATGAAGAAATTAAAAATAAGCTTGAAAATGAATTGTATATTCTCAATTCTGATATTAGAAAAGCTCTGGCAAAGTATAATAACAAGATGCAAAGAGATTGTGAAGGAGGTAGAGAGCCTTGGCAAAGGACGATGTAATTGAAGTTGAAGGCACTGTCCTAGAAAAGCTTCCAAACGCTATGTTCCAGGTTGAACTGGAAAATGGACATAAGATTATTGCTCATCTTTCAGGTAAGCTGAGAAAGAATTTTATAAGAATTATTCCCGGTGACAGTGTTAAGATTGAAATGTCAACTTATGATCTGACTAAGGGCAGAATTACCTGGAGGGGCAAAATGCGAAAGGAGAATGAACAATGAAGGTAAGACCATCTGTTAAACCTATGTGTGAAAAGTGCAGAATAATTAAGAGAAAGGGTGCTGTCAGAGTAATCTGTGAAAACCCTAAGCATAAGCAGAGACAGGGTTAATAGCCCTGTCATTGCTGTTTAAGCAAAAGAGATTTTATGACAGAATGGAGAACTTTTTGCTGCTTATTGTAAAAAATAAGTCAGTATAGGTTCTCGTATAATTAACGGTCTTTAATATTGAATAAAAATATAATTGCTGTTAATATTGTTAACAAAAAATTTACAAATTAATTATTGATTTCAAAGTATATCTGTGGTATACTTTTATCTTGGTGAATGTTTGTTTTAACTGATATATTTTATGGTTTAAGAGGGTTAATTCCCCTTGAAGGCCCGATGTTGTTACCGAGACGCGGCTGCCTCGGTGATGTTTTGTTGAGATGAATATTACACCTTTTTACAATTTATACAGTAGAATTTAATGTCAACGGATTATACGTTAGTGTATTTCTGCTGAAAGCCGTGTTTTGTTTTTTGGACAAATCTGATGTTAAATTTTACCGGAAACTTATTAATTACTATTTATATGAAAGAGGTGCAATTATGGCTCGTATCGCTGGTGTAGATTTACCTAGAGAAAAGCGTGTTGAAATTGGTCTTACTTATGTTTATGGTATCGGAAGAGCTAGTGCTAACAGAATTTTAGCAAAAGCCGGTGTTAACCCTGATACCAGAGTAAGAGATCTTACAGATGATGAAGTGGCAAAAATAAGAGATATTATTGCTGAATCACAGACTGTTGAGGGTGACTTAAGAAGAGAAATCGCTTTAAATATTAAGCGTCTTGTTGAAATAGGATGCTACAGAGGTATTCGTCACAGAAGAGGTCTTCCTGTTAGAGGTCAGAAGACTAAGACAAATGCAAGAACTAGAAAAGGTCCTAGAAGAACTGTTGCGAATAAGAAGAAATAATCAATTTATCTTTTGTTATTGATTTAAGGAGGTAAAATTAAATGGCTAAGAAGACAGTTAAGAAAGCTGCTGGCCGTAGACGTCGCGACAGAAGAGTTGTTGAACGTGGTCAGGCTCATATACAGTCAACTTTTAATAATACAATTGTAACTATTACAGATGCTGCCGGTGGTGCTTTATCTTGGGCAAGTGCCGGTGAATTAGGTTTCAGAGGCTCTAAAAAGTCTACTCCTTATGCTGCTCAGATGGCTGCTGAAAAGGCTGCAGGTGCTGCTAAGGATTATGGCTTAAAGACTGTTGAAGTTTTTGTAAAGGGTCCAGGAAGCGGCAGAGAAGCTGCTATTAGAGCTTTGCAGGCTGCAGGTCTTGATGTAACTATGATTAAGGATGTAACTCCTGTTCCTCATAATGGCTGTAGACCACCTAAGAGAAGAAGAGTTTAATTTTCGTTTTTATTGAAGTATATATTGGAGGTACTATTTAATGGCTAGAGAAATCGGTCCTATCATTAAAAGATGTAGATACTTAGGCATCGAACCTAGCGTTCTTGGTTCATCTAAGAAGTTAGGTAAGCGTAAGAGAAATATGCGTAAGTTAAGTGAATACGGCGTTCAGTTAAAGGAAAAGCAGAAGGTTAAGTTCATCTACGGTGTTCTTGAAAAGCAGTTTAGAAACTTATACAAGAAGGCTGATAAGATGTCTGGTATTACCGGTGAAAACTTACTTATGCTTCTTGAATTAAGACTTGATAACGTTGTATACAGATTAGGCTATGGTCGTACTAGAAAGGAAGCTAGACAGATCGTAAGACATAATCTCGTTGTTGTTAATGGCAAGAAAACTAACATTCCATCTATTACTTTAAAGGTTGGCGATGTTATTGAAATTAAGGAAAATAAGAAGGATTTACAGAGATTTAAGGATGTCCTTGAAGTAACTTCTTCTCGTATCGTTCCTGAATGGTTATCTGCTGACCAGGCTAATCTTAAGGGCAGTGTAAATGCTTTGCCTAAGAGAGAGCAGTTAGATTTACCTGTAAACGAGACACTTATTGTCGAGTTGTATTCTAAGTAATAAGCATTTATTTGCTTTTTGCTTGCTGTTAATGTTTATAAAATTTATGGTAAATTATATAGATAACTATTAAGGAGGTTGGGCTGAGTGTTTGAATTTGAAAAACCTCGTATTGAAATTACTGAAAAGAATGAAAAGTACGGTTGCTTTGTTGTTGAGCCTCTCGAAAGAGGCTATGGTACAACTCTTGGTAATTCTTTAAGAAGAATTTTACTTTCATCTTTGCCAGGTGCTGCTGTAAGCAATGTAAAGATTGATGGTGTTCTTCATGAGTTTAGCCCTATTGCTGGCGTTAAGGAAGATGTAACCGAAATTATTTTAAATCTCAAAAATCTTGCTATTAAGGTTAATAGTGAGGGCGATGAGCCAAAGATTGCTTATATTGATGCTTCCGGTGACTGTGAAGTCAAAGCCGGCGATATTAGAGTAGACTCAGATATTGAAATCCTTAACCCGGATTTGCATATTGCTACTTTAAGCGGTGGTGCTGAGAGTAAGCTCTTTATGGAGATTACAATTACAAAGGGTCGTGGCTATGTTGAAGCTGCTAAAAACAAGAGGGCTGACCAACCCCTTAGAATGATACCTGTAGACTCACTTTATACTCCTGTAAGAAGAGTGAATTTTAAGGTTGAGGATACAAGAGTAGGTCAGATTACAGACTATGATAAGCTTACTTTTGAAGTTTGGACTGATGGTACTATCGCTCCTGATGATGCTGTAAGCTTAGGTGCAAAGATTTTAAATGAACATCTTAACTTATTTGTAGATTTATCTGACAGTGCAAGAAATGCAGAAATTCTTGTTGAAAAAGAAGTAGGTACTAAGGAAAAGGTACTTGAGCAAACTATTGAAGAACTTGACTTAACAGTACGTTCTTACAATTGTTTAAAGAGAGCCGGAATCCATACCGTTGAGGATTTAACAAGAAAGACTGAAGATGATATGATGAAAGTACGTAATCTTGGACGTAAGTCTTTAGAAGAGGTGCTTAACAAGTTAAACGAGCTTGGTTTAAGCTTAAGTCCAAACGAGGATTAATTAAGGAGGATTAGCAATGGCTGAATATAGAAAGCTTGGTCGTACATCTAGCCAGAGAAAGGCTTTGTTACGTAACCAGGTTACTAATTTATTATACCATGGCAAGATTAAGACAACTGAAGCTAAGGCTAAGGAAATCAGAAAACTTGCTGAAAAGTTAATTACTGTTGCTGTTAAGGAAAGAGATAACTTTGAAGAAGTTACTGTAACTTCTAAAAAGGGCGGAGAGTCTGTTGAAAAGACTATCAAGAAGGATATGCCTAGCAAGTTGAATGCAAGAAGAAAGATTTTAAGCGTTCTTTATCCTGTAGTTGAAGTTCCTGCTGATGGCAGAAAGAAGAGAGCCAATACAGTTACTGTAAATATGGCTAACAAGTTATTTGATGAAATTGCTCCAAAGTATGCTGACAGAAATGGCGGTTATACAAGAATCGTTAAGATTGGTCAGAGACGCGGCGATGGTGCAATGGAAGTTATTATTGAATTAGTTTAATAATATAATTAAAGGTATTGTGATTTTCACAATGCCTTTTTTTGTTGTATAATAAATGTTGGGCTAAAACTCAGCGTTTATTTTTTTAGATTCGTTGTCGATAGTTGAAGTTTACTGATAAAATATAATTAATTCGTTGTCGACAGTTAAGTTTACTAACAAAATATAATTAGCCATTACCTATAAAGTTTTTGTAGGTAATTTTCTATAAAAAAGATATGTAAGATTTTATAGCTAAACCTCTCAAAAATGAAAACATTTATAAAAATAC
>CAJKOJ010000012.1 GCA_905201505.1 uncultured Eubacteriales bacterium
CTTTTTTGTTGTATATATGCTTCTTCTACTTCTGACCGCACATGACCGTAAAGTTTCTTTTGAGCTTCTGTCAGCGCCTTCATTGCATCATCACGATTATTAAGTTTCCTTAATATATATAATTTATTTTTGTAATTAATTACTGGGCGGTAAGTATTATCTTTTTTATTGTGTCTAATTGAGAATGAGCCGATTTCTACTCCGAATAACTTGTTCATTAGAACACCTCCTTAGCTGTTTAAATAGCTCTGTGATTTTAATAAATCTGTGTACTCTCCGCAAATATACCATGTACCTGACGATGGAATGTATTTCAATATTTTTGTCTTTGTGGAGATGTTAAATCGTTCTAACACTTCTATTCTGCTTTTGTAGTATTCTACTTCACGTTCTTGTCTTGCGCTGTTAGTTTCTTTTCTAGTACCTTGTAGCAGTAATTCTCTGACGTGGAATTTTTGAAGCTTACCATAAGAGTCTAACATAGACATCCAAATGTCTGGCGGTGTGTCTCCTGAAATGTTGACCCTCTTAGTAGCTTTCGGAATGTTTGTTGTATTGTACATTTTATTTCACCTCTCGAGTATTATAACACGAACATGTGTTTGGTGTAAAGAGAGTTTTGATTTATGAGTATGCGAAAATATTCTTTGGATGTTGTGTTGTAAGAATACTTTAGTATAACCATAAATTTGTACTATAATTCAGACTCTTTTCCAAAATTATAAAGTTGACTCCTTTAAAAATTTTTGACTCCTTTTTTGACTCCTTTTTGGCATTAAGAAACATTAACATATATGAAGTTATATGAATTTGTACGTTAAATAAAACTGCTTGGAGGGAAGTCATACTTCCCATATTTCCTAGCAATTTCAAGCTTTTACTGCATTTTTTGACTCCTCTAAGGTTATCTTCTAGTTATAGGATATCCCTATAGCCAGAGTCGTCACCCATAGCTTTATACTTTTTGATCTCCTCTAAGTACTTCTCTCCTAATGGGCTGATCGCGACTCCTTTTCGCTTGATATAGCCAATCGTCATGAGCTCATCCGATTTTAGTTTCACAGCACAGTAATCATCACCATTTAAGCTTTCACAGATAATTCCTGAACATAATGTATATCCATTTAACCCAACCATGAGATTTAACATAGTAGCTCTGTCATTTGCTTTGATCAGACGTTTATATTCATAGGTACTTAATACTTCCTCTGCAAAATAAAAGGAGTTATATTCCCCCTGTTCAAATGACAGGCATGGATATTCTTCCAACTCTTCGATCGTAATCTCTTCTTTATCTGCCAGAGGATGCCCTTTCCACATATAAACGTAAATTCCACATTCCAATAATGGATGGAATTCAAGCCCTGATTCCTGCAGCATCTTGCTTAATACCTTCTTATTAAATTCATTTAAATAAAGGATCCCGATCTCACTGTGAAAATCTTTGACGTCTTTGATCACTTCGTATGTCTTCGTCTCTCTGACTGCAAATTCGTATTCATCCATACCAAACTGTTTGACCATCTCCACAAAAGCATTCACTGCAAATGTATAATGCTGCATGGAAACTCCGAATTTCTTCTTGATATTTTTCTTCTCAATATAGCGAGATTCCATAAGCTGATACTGTTCAACGACCTGTCTTGCATAACTTAAGAATTCCATTCCTTCTTGTGTGACTGATACTCCTCGATTGCTTCTCTTAAAGAGTCTTGTTCCAATCTCTTTTTCTAATTCTTTGACTGCAAGAGATAGACTTGGCTGTGAGATAAACAGGCTTTTTGCCGCCTCATTCATAGACCCTGTATCTGCGATCGCTATAATATATCTTAATTGTGTTAATGTCATGGTTCTTCCCTTCCTTATCTTTTGAAACTCTCTAATGTCCGTGGTTTATTATACTTGATTTTTCGCCGCTTGTCTTATGATTTTTGAAAGAAACGCTCTTGACATATTGGTTTGCTTTGTCTTATAATAATGGCTGTTGTAATAGTTAGAATTCTAACTATTAGTTTTCTAATCATAAAAGGAGCATCATCTATGTATGAATCATCTTATCATTATCTTCTGATGTCCAATCATTTAAACCTTCAGAAGAAAATCATGGCTGTCTTAAAGCCACTTGGTCTCTCAACCGGCCAGCCAAAGGTCTTAGACCATCTTCGATATCATAATGGTTCCAGTCAAAAAGACATTGCCCATGCTTGTCATATCGAACCTGCTTCTTTGACTTCTATTTTAAATCGAATGGAAAAACAGCATATGATCGAGCGTAAGAATTTGAACGGAAATCGCCGATCCTTTCATATTTTCCTGACAGATTATGGAATGGAACTGTCTGAATCGATTGAAAAAACTTTCTTATCTCTTGAACAAGAAGTTTTTTCGGGGATTTCTAATGCAGAAAAAGAACAATTTCTAAAGATCTTTGAAAAACTATATAAAAATACTACAAAAGAGGAGTAAATCACATCATGGAAAAACTAAAACGTTATATCATCTTTTTTATTGGGCTTTATATTAACTCTCTCGGAGTTGCCCTGATCACAAAAGCAAGTCTTGGTACATCACCGATTTCTTCCATTCCTTATGTACTGAGCCTTAATTTCCCATTTACACTTGGAAATTTCACCATTTTCTTCAGCCTGTTACTGATCTTTTTACAGCTGTTGATCTTACGAAAGAATTTTAAACTGGAACACGTGTTACAGATTCCAATCTCTATCTTATTCGGATATTTTATTGACTGGTCTATGATTCTTCTTGGATTTGTAAATCCGTCCTTTTATTTGATGAAGATCATTTATCTGCTGATCGGATGTCTGATCCTTGGATTTGGTGTGTATACAGAAGTCCTTGCCAATGTTGCCATGCTTCCTGGGGAATCTTTTGTACGTGCCATTGTAATGACTTGTCATACAGAATTCGGTGTAACTAAAATCTGTTTTGACGTATCTATGACTGTGATTGCTGGAGTTCTTTCCTTTGTATTCGCAGGTAAGTTAGACGGTGTACGTGAAGGTACAGTTATTGCCGCTTTACTTGTTGGATTTATTGCACGTTTATTTGGACGTTTCTTATCTTTTGTGGAACCAATGCTGTTCCCAGATTCAGATACTAACACAGATTTAGACACTGACACAGATTCAACAGACACTCCTATTGTCATTACAATCGCTCGTGAATATGGAAGCGGTGGACATGACCTTGGAGAAGCTCTTGCAAAACGTCTTGGATTTGATTTCTATGACAATGAGATCATTCAGATGGCTGCAGGTTCTACTGGTTATGATCCTGAATTTATTAAGAATAATGATGAACAGATGCGTAGTTCTCTGCTTTATGATCTAATGAATCAGGTATATTCTCACGCACCACAGAACCCAGCTCCAAAAGATAAAATCTTTGCGGCAGAATCTAAAGTAATCAATGAGCTTGCTTCAAAAGGAAATTGTGTTGTGATCGGTCGTTGTGCTGATTATATCTTAAAAAACCGCCCTCATTGCATGCGAATCTTCTTACATGCACCTGCCGAGTATCGTGTGAAACGAATTATGAGAACGGAAAACTTATCTCATGATGCGGCACTGACGAAAGCAATCCAGATGAACCGCAAGCGTTCTGATAACTATCATTATTATACGCATCAACCATGGGGATTATCCAGAAACTACCATCTGACACTGGACACTTCATTTGGAGATGATTTTGTACTTGATAGCATTTGTGAAGGGTTGAAACATATTCAGTAATTTATTATGATTGTAAAAAGGATAGATGCCTTGGTTTTTGGCAGCTATCCTTTTCTATTTCTTGTTCTAATTTCTCTGAAATTTGCTTATCTGCAAACTCTTAACTGTATTTTTACACTACTACTTCTATAATCTTCTTATTATCTACTTCCACTTCCTTTAATCCTATTTTTTTATTTTTATTGAAATTAAAACTCAGCAAATATCCCTTTTCTAAATGGTAATATTCTAAGTATTCTGCTAACTGCTTTTCTCCTCTTTTGTTATACTCATTACCTCTCCAGATTTTCAATTCGATCACATACTGTTTCCCCAAATAGTCCACAATAACATCTGTTCTACTCTGATCTCTTGTCTGTGCTTCTATATAATAATTTCCAGTACCATTAATAATCGGTTTTAAATATAGCAAAAATACACGCCGGCCATTTTCTTCTACAAATTTTTCTGTATTTTCCCCATAAATATCATGAAAATGTATCATAAACTTTTCAAGCACCAATTCCATATTTAATATGCCATCTTTCACAAATTGATTCTTATCACGTTCTCCTGTTTGATATATCACACTACTTGTTAATTCTTCCGACAAAAACAAATTGTATAATCTGGTCTCAAATATACGATTTGAAATAACTACCTGACCATCGTTTTCCTTAATAAATCCAAACATCGTTCCAATATCTATCACAAAGTTATCTGGATTATATGGATAGGATTCTCCTTGAAATAATATGGAATATAGCATATTTTTCAATTCTTTATAATCTGTGATCTTCTTTCTCAGATCATCAAACAATGTATTAGTCTCTTTTAAAAGAATCTTGATTGCTTCTAATACTCCTTGTTTTGTCCAATTTTGATCGCATCTCTCATCGATTAACTTGCAGATCTTTGATACCAAGTATGGATAACCTGAAGTATATTCATAAATCAATTCCGCAATCTTTTTCACTTCCATCGTGCATTTATAATCTTTCTCATATTCATCAAGCATACTTGCAATATCATCTCTTGTAAAACTCATATCTACACTAAAATCTGCGGCTATATTCCACGGACTATTCATCTGATGTTCATGGTCTTCTCTTATACGATGCTTTAAATTTTTTATGTCATAAACCCCAGCTAATATGACTGATTGAAACGTTGGCCTTGTACTGCGTTTTAGAAATTTGCTTCGAAGCATTCCTAGAAAATCTATAAAAACTTTATGATCACTCGCCTGATCAACCTCATCAATCATTAAAATTACAGGAACTTCTGCATTTTTGCAAATATTGGATATCAAACTAGAAAGGCTTAACATATCTTGTGCTTTCTTCTTTATACTGTCAATGATAATCTGTTTTACTGTATCATCAATTGTAGGAACTTCTTCATATAGTACCGTATCATACAATAATTCACATATAGTTCCACAAAATGCTGTTTCGCTTTCAAAAGCTGTTTCTCCAAGACCTTCGAAACTAATAAAAAATACTGTATATTTATCTGCGAGATATTTGACTAACATATTTAATGTAGTTGTCTTTCCATATTGTCTCGCCCGATTTATTACAAAATATTTTTTCTCATCCACTAACTGCTTTATTTGTGCTAACTTTGAATCTATGTTTACCATATAATGCTCATTCGGATAACAAATTCCATTTACATTAAATGTTTTACTCATATCCCTCACCAACTTTCTTTTATTATGTATATCATTTCTTTACTATGTTTTTAATTTTACCATTTGATATTGCAAATAACAAGGAAATGATACTATAAAGAAATACAGGACATCCATACTTTCACATTTTTGGAAACTGAAATATAAAACTTGTTCCTTCTCCTTTTTTGCTTTCCACATGTATTTGCCCGCCATGAACTGCCACGATAAAGTGAACCATCGAAAGACCAAGTCCAGTTCCTCCATTCTCTCTGGAACGGCTTTTATCTACCCGGTAAAAACGATCCCAGATCTTAGGAATATCTTCCTGAGCGATCCCTATCCCATCATCCTTTACTTCTCCTATGATCATATCTCCTTGTTCTTTCCATAGAATATCAATATGACCATGTTCCTTTCCATAGCTGATCGCATTCTGAACAAGATTCATCATCATTCGTAATAATAATGTATGATTTCCCATCATCTTTACATCTCGATCACTGAAAACAGATATCTGAATCTTCTTTTGCTCTGCCTGCTCGCGCAATTCTTCTACGATAACTTCTGTCAATAGTATGAGATCAACTTCTTCCATATCATAAGATTCGCTCATCTCACCTCTTGCGATCATTAACATCTCATTGATCAATTTCGACATGCGTCTTGCCTGTCTTAGAATGATCATGATCTCTTCTTTTTCCTCTTCCTCTAATACTGGATCTTCGATCAAATATTCGCATTGAGAAATGATCACGGTCACTGGAGTTCGAAGTTCATGGGATACATCTGCTGTAAACTGCTGTTCTTTTTCAAAGGATTCTTCCAGTCTTTCGAACATTTGATTAAATTTATGAGATAATTCATACAATTCATCTCTTACTTTCGGCAATGGAAGCCTTTTTGTAAGATCCTTTCCATAACTGATATTCTCTACCTGATCACAGATCAGATCCACCTGCTTTAATGCACGTTTCAGCATAAAATATCCTGTCATTGCTATCAATACGATGAACACTGGATATAAGATGATCATCATTTTCTGAGATGTTGTCATAAATACTTCGATCGCATGAATGGATGTGATCCCCCTGATCCATATAGCCTTATTCTTTCCATAGGTATGCACACTGTCATATACCATCCATTTGCTGCTGCCAGATGTAATGACTCTCGGTGTATGAGACTTTAAGATCGTCTGTTTCGGAAATTTCTCTGGCATTGTGCCGTATAATAGTTTTCCATTATCGTCATAGACACAAAACATGACTCCATCCTGATAAAACTGAGTATCTTCTGATAGATAGTAAGTTTCATCCTGAAATTGAAAGTTTGCAGAAAAACCTGTCACTGCTGTACTGACTTCTTCTTCTGTCGCTGAAATTCCGACTTTGTCGACAAAGTAAAACATAAAGACAAGAACCATTCCTAAAATAAGTGCAATGATCCCTGTATACCATAATGTGACCTTTTTCTTGATCGTCATCTGCTTCATCATTCTTCCCTCATCACATAGCCTGTTCCGCGTACCGTATGGATCAGTTTTTTCTCATATCCTGCATCAATTTTCTTTCGGAGATATCTTATATATACATCAATAACATTCGATCCTCCCTCATAGTCATAATTCCATGCATTTTGTTCAATCTGCTGCCTCGTCATCACGATATTCTGATTCCGCATCAGACATTCCAACACCATAAATTCTTTTGACGACAAACTGATTTCTTTTCCTGCTCTTGTCACAATTCTTGTATCCCGATCCAGAGTAAGATCTGCAATCTTTAACTGATTCGTTACAAATTGGGGTTTTCTCCGCATCATCACGCGGATTCTTGCGAGTAACTCTTCAAACGCGAATGGCTTGATCAGATAATCATCGGCCCCCAGGTCAAGCCCCTTTACCCGGTCCTCAATACCATCCCTTGCAGTCAGTAAGAGAATTGGTGTATCATTCCCCATCTGTCTCACTTCCTTTAAAACCGCAAAACCATCCTTCCCAGGAAGCATGATGTCGAGAAGAACTCCATCATACGATGTCATCTCAATATAATCTAGCGCTTCTTCTCCGTCTCCACAGGCATCCACACTATAATGCTCTCTTACCAAACGTTTCTTTATAATATTTCTTAAATCTTTTTCATCTTCAACAACTAATATTCTCATAATGCCTTTATTATAATACAATCTGTTTTTTGAATCCAGCACCTATTTTTAATGTTATTTTAATGTTTATTGGTTATGCTATTTATAACAAAAGGAAATCTATCCCAACCAAAGAAAGGAGTTTACAATGAAAAAAATATTATATTTATCTTTGCTGTGTATTATGCTGGCAGCAGAAAATAAGGTTTGGCTTGGTATAATGGATTTATCTATTGATAAGAATGGTGACCATATTACAAATGGGGAATTAAAAGAAATAGAAGATGTAAATGTAAAGTTTAAAATTGTAGATTTTATTAATTATATTGAAAAAAAACTTAAATAGGTTTATACTGTAAATTGATATGTATAATGACTTAGTTATGTCTGTTAATCAATTTATATATTGGAGTGATTTATGTGAATAGTAGTTTTTTTGAGAACAACAGAAAAAAGCTTATAAAGGAAATGAGCGATAATTCTGCTGCAATACTTTTCAGCGGAAAGGCACCTAAAAAGCTGGGAGATGAAAATTATCCTTTTACGCCTCTCAGGAATTTTTATTATATGACAGGTCTTGACAGACAGAATATGATATTGCTTATATATAAATCAGGTGAAGAGGTTTCTGAAGCTGTTTTTATAGAAAGATATGATGAAATAAAAGCAAAGTGGGTAGGCTCAGTTATGCTGTCCGGTGAAGTAAGCAAAATAAGCGGTGTAGATAATATATTATATATGGATGAGCTTGAAGAAACTTTGTCTTCTGTTATATTTAACAAAAGAATAGAAAAGATATATATGGATTATGAAAACAGAGATTTTAATAATTACAGTGAAAGTTTTGTATTGGCTGAGAAAATAAACAGGCATTATCCATATATAGAACATAGAAATCTTCATAATATTATTGCAGAATTCAGAATGATTAAGGAGACCTGTGAGATTGAAAAGATTGAAAAGGCTATAGAAATAACTAAAAATGGCATTTATGCTATGATGAAGAATGCTAAGCCCGGTATGTCAGAGTATGAAATTGAAGCATATTTTGACTTTGAGTTAAAAAGAAGCGGTGTAAGGGATTTTGCTTTTAAGTCCATAGCTGCAAGCGGTAAAAACGGCACAGTACTTCATTATTCGGATAATAACTGCAAGACAAGAGATAATGATTTGATTTTGTTTGACGTGGGTGCACAGTGGGAATACTACAATGGTGATATTACAAGAACTTTCCCTGTAAACGGAAGATTTACAAAAAGGCAGAGACAGATTTACGATATAGTTCTTGAAGGGCAAAAGAAAGTTATAGATGCTGTAAAGCCCGGAATAGAATTTAAAAGGTTAAATGAAATATTAAAGGAACATTATGCTTATGAACTTAAGAAAATTGGTCTTATTTCCAATGATGATGAAGTAAGTAAATATTATTACCACAGCGTAAGCCATATGCTTGGGCTTGAAACGCATGATGTAGGCAGGCATAATGAGGGTATTTTACAGGAGGGTATGGTATTTACTGTTGAGCCTGGATTATACATTGCAGAAGAAGAAATAGGCATAAGAATTGAGGACAATGTTGTTGTAACAAAAGATGGCTGCAGAGTATTGTCAAAGGATATTATAAAATCAGCTGAAGATATTGAAAATTTTATGGCAGGTAAAATGATATGATAAAAAAAGAAACAGAATTATATCTGCCTGTTCAAAAATATTTTGCTGATATGGGTTTTAAGGTAGATGCTGAAGTAAGAGATTGTGACGTTGTTGCGACGAAGGAAAATATTGTTGTTATATGTGAGCTTAAGAGAGGTTTTACAATTGAGCTTGTATATCAATTGGTGCAAAGGAAAAAGTTGACACCATATGTTTATGCTGTAATACCCAGGCCTAAAAATATGAGAAGTGCAGCATTCAGAAAAAAATTGGATATATTAAGAGCCTTAGACTGCGGACTTATTGTTGTACTTAATTCTACAAAAAGGGTTGATATGATACTGCAGCCAAGAGGCGAGGATACAGATGCTAAAAAATACAGACGAAAAGGCATTGAAAAAGAAACAAAAATCAGAAAAGTGAGCCTTAATCTGGGCGGTCAGTCAGGGCGTAAAATAGTAACAGCTCATAAGGAAAGTGTAATTGCCGCCTTATGTTACATAGAAAAATACGGAACAATAAAAACAAGGGAATGTAAGGATAATATAAAAAATGTATTACAGAAAAATCATTATAACTTTTTTGTCAGAGTAGAAAAAGGTGTTTATACTGCCAATGAATCAGGCAGAAATTTTCTTAATGAAAAGGATTATAGTGATGTGGTTGAGTTTTATAGAAATGAGGTTGAGTTATGTTTAAAATAGGCAGAAATGACAAGTGCTGGTGCGGATGCGGAAAAAAATATAAGGCTTGTCATGAAAGAAGTGATGAAGAAAATTTAAAGGAGTTTGTGGAACAGGCATATCCAATTCCTGACAGGCACCTTATACTTTCTCCTGAACAAATAGATGGGGTAAGAAAGAGTGCAAGATTATCTGTAGCTATAATGAATGCTTTGGACAATTTTATAAAAGAGGGAATAAGTACTGAGGAAATAGATCAGCTGGTATATAAAATGACTGATGAAGCTGGGGGGATTTGTGCAACATACAAATACGGTGATTTCCCTAAGCATTGCTGCACATCAATAAATGACGTTGTTTGCCATGGTATACCGAGCAGCAGGGAAATTTTAAAAAACGGTGATATTGTCAATGTTGATATTACATCAATATTAGGTGGTTATTATTCTGATATGAGCAGAATGTATATGATAGGTGATGTAAGTAATGAGGCAAAAAAACTGGTGGAAGTTACAAAGGAATGTATGTATGCGGGTATTGAAGCAGTTAAGCCATACAGACCAATTGGTGATATAGGAAACGTAATAAATGATATTGCAGATAAGAACGGATATGGTGTAGTAAGAGCTTTATGCGGTCACGGAGTGGGGCTTAAATTTCATGAGGATCCTATTGTAAATCATTTCAGAACTAACAGAAAAACCATGGTAATGGTACCGGGAATGATGTTTACAGTAGAGCCTATGATAAATGCAGGAACATGGGATTGCAATGTTTCAAAAACTGACGGCTGGACTGTAAGAACAGCTGACGGAAGTTTGTCTGCACAATGGGAGCATACAGTACTTGTTACAGAAGATGGGTATGAGATAATTACAAAGTAATATAAAAATTATATTTTTATTATAGATTAAACATAAGGAGAAAAGTATGATAAATATATGGAACGGTACTCCTTTAGGGTATATGAAAGAATATGATAATGAGCATAATTTAAACAAGCCTGAGCTTGAAGAATTTGCTGTAAAGGATGGCAAAAAACACAGCTGTATTCTTATATTGCCGGGAGGCGGGTATGACCATCTTTCAGACCATGAAGGTGCAAATGTAGCAATGGAATTGAACAAGTCAGGAATAAGTGCTTTTGTACTTTATTACAGAGTTGCGCCATATTCTCACCCTGTATATCTGTGGGATGTAAAAAGGGCAATGCGTTACATAAGATATAATGCTGATAAGTATAATATTGATAAGAATAAAATAGGCTTAATGGGGTTTAGTGCAGGGGGGCATTTAGCTTGTATAACTGCTGAAAATTATGACAAGTTTGAATATAATGCAATTGATGAGATTGATAAAGTTTCAGCAAGACCTGATATTCTTTGTATGTGCTATCCTGTGGTAAGTATAACAAAGGAGATATCTCATAAGCGTTCAGGAGTTAATATGTGTGGCAGTGACAAAAAACTTTTAAATTCTCTTTCAGGTGAGATGAATGTAAGAAATGATATGCCTCCTACATTTATATGGCATACGTTTGATGATAAAAGTGTAGACTGCAGGAATTCTCTTGAAATGGGTATGGCTATGAAAGAAAAAGGATGTAAGTTTGAAATGCACATTTTTCCCGATGGAAAACACGGCCTTGATTTAGCGAAGGGAATTGCAGGAACTGAACAATGGTTTGAACTTTATTGTAATTGGCTTAAAAGGCAAAATTTTATCATAGATTAGTTATATAAATTAATATAGGTGATTATATGACAGAAGGCTGTGTAAGCAGATTAATAAATAAGGAAGTCATTAATGTAAAAGACGGCAGTAAAATAGGATGTGTAAGTGATGTTTTGGTTGACTGGAAGTGCGGAGAAGTACGTGCAATTATAGTGCCTGTAGTAGTTGGTATATTTTCATTTGTAGGAAAGAAAAAAGAGTATTGTATAAACTGGTGCAATGTTGTCAAGGTAGGAGAGGATATTGTGCTTATAGATACTGATGTAAGAAATTGTATAAGAATTTGTGAGAGGTAGAATGTGTTAGACAAAAGTGAAGTAAAAAGGCAATTAGAAAGTTTAATTGATATTAATTCTATAGAGAGTATAAATATAAGCAATCCTATAAAAAAGGGAGAAGATAAAGCGTCAAAGATAAAAATAAGTGCTGTGCTTATAAAAAATAATCTGAATTATCAAGTATCTGAGTATATAGGTCAAAAAGTAATACATAAAAATGTTGAACCTGATAATATAATTGATAATGTTATAGAAATAATGGAAGATAATTTTAAGCAGTGTAATATTACTTCCAACAAGTATTGTACATTGCTTATGAATAAGAAAAGGCAATTTACAATAACAGGTGTAAAAGATAATATAAATGTTGTAAATGCCCCAAAGGAACACAACAAGTCAAAAAATTATATTATTGGGGAAGGCGAGTATGTTGACTGGATGTACCAGCTTGGGTTAATGGATAAAAATGGTGTTGTACTAAAACACAAGCAGAAAAAATTCAGACAAATAAACAAATTTCTTGAAATGTTAAAAGATGTTGAAAACGAAATTCCAGAGAATTCTGTAATTATTGATATGGGCTGCGGTAAAAGCTATTTATCCTTTGCAATGTATCATTATTTCAACATAATAAAGAAAAAGAATGTTGAAATCAGAGGATATGATTTAAAAAGGGATGTAGTGGAATACTGCAATGAGTTAAGCAGAAAATTTGGATTTAATAATTTGAACTTTTTCTGTGAGGATATAGCTGATATTGAAAATACAGATGAAAAAATTTCAATGATTATAACGCTGCATGCATGTGATACGGCAACAGATTATGCTATATACCATGGAATACGCTGGGGATGTAAAGTTATGATGAATGTTCCATGCTGTCAGCACGAGCTCTTTCATCAAATGGATAATGACAAAATGAATATTATGTTAAACCATGGTATAATAAAAGAAAGATTTGCTGCACTGCTTACAGATTCCATAAGAGCTAGAATTATTGAAATAATGGGATATAAAGTGCAGGTAATGGAATTTATTGATATGGAGCATACACCTAAAAATATTATGATAAGGTCTGTTAAAACAAAAAGTAAAGACTGTGGAAAACTTATTAATGACCTTGAAAGAATAATAAAGGAATATAATATTGAACCTACTCTTTATAAGTTAATTAAAAAGAATTTAAATAAATAAAATTAAGCACTGCTATGAAGTTGTAATAAAAATTCATAACAGTGCTTTTTTCAATTTTGAGTATAGTCAATCAAAATGTTTAAATGAGACTTAATTAGCAATATTTTTGTTATTAAGGTTAAAAAATGAGCATATAATTTTCAGAGGTGATTATTATGGAAGAAAACAACAATATGAACATAGACGCATCACAGATAGAAAAAATATTATCTGTAATGAAGCTTGTAAACAATATGAATAATAATAGTGAACCAAAAGAAAATCAAGATTTGCCAAGTAACGAACTTGTAGAAAAAATGGACGGAAATACTGCACTTAAAAGAATAAAGGAAGCTATACCATTCCTTGATATGCCTTACCAGAAAAATATTGGTCTTATGGTAAGACTTATGGAAATCGATAAACTTGTAAATAACTTTAAAACTATGTCTGTATCAGGCGAAAACAACAACAGAATAAAAAAGCAGATGCTTATGGCTATTAGACCGGAACTTGACGGAAGAAAGCGGAAAATGGTAGATGTTTTTGTAAAGGCAATGGAGATAACAGATATAGTTGAGGAGTTGAAAGAAAATGAATAATAGTGATATTTTAAATAACAGAGCTTTTGATTGTTTGGATTATAATACAAAGAAGGCTTTTATTAATTTAAATGAGAATATGAAAAATAAGCCTTATGATGAAAAACTGGCAATGATTGTTGCCTTTGTTCAGTCACTTCCTAAGGGCATAACCTTTACAAATGATGAGAAAAAAGCTATGATTGGAGCTATTATGGAGAATATGAATGAAAATGAAAAAAAGCAAATGAGTATGCTGCTAAAAATGTTTGGACTTTAAAAATGAAAGTTTTTAAATTATGAAATTCATAAAACAAGATTTTTTAGTACAAAACAATGAAAAATCAGTAAAATTTGCAACAAGATAAAATAAATATGCAAAAAATGGCTCCTAAAGGTTGACAATTCTCCTAAATATGGTATTATTAATAATACGGAGGTGGAGCCAGTATGTTTATTTTTAATCCAAAGACGAATGTTATAGAAAGACGTGAGTCTGTTTATCCTTTACAGGATGTAGATAAGCCTAATTTATATGATAATTTGTACAGCTATGATGAAGTTCCTAAAATAGCTTTTAACCATAGAATTGTGCCTATGGATGTGCCTGATGAAATCTGGATAACAGATACTACTTTCAGAGACGGCCAGCAGTCAAGAGAACCTTATACTGTAAAACAGATTGCTCATATATATAAACAGCTGCACAGATTGGGCGGACCAAAAGGAATAATAAGACAAAGCGAATTTTTTGTATATTCAAAAAAAGATCAGGACGCTGTATATAAATGTCTTGAAATGGATTACAGATTTCCTGAGGTAACTACATGGATAAGAGCTAACAAAAAGGACTTTGAACTGGTTAAATCCATTGGTGTTAAGGAAACAGGTATACTTGTAAGCTGCTCTGACTACCATATCTTTTATAAGATGAATATGAAGAGAAGCGAAATAATGGAGCATTATCTTTCAATTATTCGTCAGTGTATTGAAACAGGTATTAAGCCAAGATGTCATTTCGAGGATATTACAAGAGCAGATTTTTATGGCTTTGTTGTTCCCTTTGCTTCTGAGCTTATGAAGCTTTATGAGGAAACAGGTGTTCCTATTAAAATAAGAGCTTGTGATACTATGGGATACGGTATCAATACACCGGGTACGGTGCTTCCTAGAAGTGTATCAGGTATTATTTACGGTCTTCACCATTATGCAGGTGTACCAAATCATTTGCTTGAATGGCATGGTCACAATGACTTTTACAGGGCTGTTACAAATGCCACTACTGCATGGCTTTATGGTTGCTGCGGTGTTAATACATCTCTGTTTGGAATTGGTGAGAGAACAGGAAATACACCACTTGAGGCTATGGTGTTTGAATATGCCCAGCTAAGAGGAACTCTTGATGGTATGGATACTACAATTATTACTGAACTTGCTGACTACTACCGAAAAGAAATAGGATATGATATACCGCCTATGACCCCTTTTGTAGGTGAAAACTTTAACCTTACAAGAGCAGGCATTCATGCTGATGGCATACTTAAAAATGAAGAGATATATAACATATTTAATACAGAACTTTTACTTAAGCGTCCTGTTAAAATAGCTGTCGGTAAGACATCAGGTCTTGCAGGCATTGCTCACTGGATTAATAATTACTTTAAATACGAGGGTGATAAGAAAATAGGAAAGCAGCACCCTGTTGTTATTAAAATTAAAGAGTGGGTTGACAGACAGTATGAGGACGGCAGAGTTACTCAAATAAGCGATACAGAGCTTGCTAAACTTGCTAATACCGAAATGGAAAATTACCTTTCAAGTATTGGTGAAGATTAATAGATATTAACTTGTAAGGGCGGGTTTTTTAACCGCCCTGAAAGTATTATACAATTAACAGATAAAGCAGAATATATATTCAGGAGGAATTCTTAAGATGGAAAAAATTAAAATGACTACGCCTATTGTTGAAATGGACGGAGATGAAATGACAAGAGTTTTATGGAAATGGATAAAGGAAATACTTATTGAACCATATATAGATTTAAAAACTGAGTATTATGATTTAGGACTTGTCCATAGAAATGAAACAAATGACCAGGTTACAATTGATAGTGCTATGGCAACTAAAAAATACGGTGTTGCTGTAAAGTGTGCGACTATTACTCCTAATGCGGCAAGAATGCCTGAGTATAATTTAAAAGAAATGTGGAAGTCACCTAACGGAACTATAAGAGCTATTTTAGACGGTACTGTGTTTAGAACTCCTATTCTTGTAAAAGGAATTACACCATATATTCCAACATGGACAGCCCCTATTACAATAGCAAGACATGCATACGGCGATGTTTATAAAAATGTTGAAATGCAGGTTAAAGACGGGGGCAAGGCTGAACTTGTATTAACCGACAAAAATGGAAATGAAAAAAGAGAAACTATTTTTAACTTTGACGGTGACGGCATAATTCAGGGATTACATAATATTGATAAGAGTATTGAGGGATTTGCAAGAAGCTGCTTTAACTTTGCATTGGATACTAAACAGGATTTATGGTTTGCTACTAAGGATACAATTTCTAAAAAATATGACCACAGGTTTAAGGATATTTTCCAGGATATTTTTGACGCAGAATATAAGGACAAGTTTGAGAGTGCAGGAATTGAATATTTCTATACACTTATTGACGATGCTGTTGCAAGAGTGATAAGGTCTAAGGGTGGATATATTTGGGCTTGTAAAAACTATGACGGTGATGTTATGTCTGATATGGTGTCTACTGCATTTGGTTCACTTGCAATGATGACATCTGTTTTGGTTTCCCCTGATGGAAAGTATGAATATGAGGCTGCACACGGTACAGTACAAAGACATTACTACAAGCATCTTGATGGTCAGGAAACTTCAACAAACTCAGTTGCTACTATTTTTGCATGGAGCGGTGCTTTTAGAAAGAGGGGAGAACTTGATGGACTTGATGATTTAATGAAGTTTGCCGATGTTCTTGAAAAAGCCACAATTGATACTATAGAAAGCGGAATTATGACAGGTGATTTATATATGCTTTCAAACTTGGAAAATAAGAAAAAAGTATCAAGCAAAGAATTTTTAAATGCAATTGCTGAAAAGCTTGCGGCAGAGTTAGCATAAATATTTATTAAATATAAAGGTGTTGTATAATTTAGTAATTACACAACACCTTTTTTTAATAAATTCTTAATACTAATATTAATTGACACCAAAATTAACGGATGATATTATTAAAATAAGAGGAAAAAATTAAAAATGGAGGTATGTTTATGAAGAGATTGATATTAGGGGTAATAAGTGCAGTTTTTATTATAACGAGTACAGTATTTGCAAGAGAAAGCATTAAAATTATTGTAGACGGAAACGAGATAAGTACCTCACAGGCACCTGTTATATATAACGGAAGAACTCTTGTGCCTTTAAGAGCTGTAGCCGAGTACCTTAACTGTAATGTTGACTGGAACCAGGAAAATAAGGTTATTACATTAATCAGAGGGGATAAAATAATTGAATTGCAGATTGATAATACACTTATAACTGTAACTGACAGTAAAAATACATACGAAATACTGATTGAGACACCGGCTGTTATCATTAATAATACGACTATGGTACCGATAAGGGCTATAGCTGAGATTTTTGAAGCCGGGGTTGAGTGGGATAATGATAATAAAGTTGTAAAAATTTACTATAACCAAGATGTGGTCTTAGAAAATAAAGATAAAGATGGTTTAAATGAAGAAAATAAAACTGATGATAACAATGCTGAGGAAGCGGGTACTCAGGATTTAAGAAAAATATCAGCTAAACTCGATGACGACAGGAATGTTGAAATTTCTTTCCTGCCTGATAATGTAAATGATTATTCTTCTGTAGCGGAAAGTGTAAATATATATTTCTATAACAGAGTTGGCACACTTATATACCAGGAGCTGGGTCAGGGCATTACTATATCAAATAATAATGATTATATTGAATATAAGCTTGATTATGATGATATACGCTCAAGTGTTGATGAAGAAGATTTTACAACCTTTACAAATTCTAAAATTAAGGTTGAAATCATAGCTGACGGTAAGGTGTATGCTCAGGGGGAGTATAATATGGGGTGCAGATTTAAATATGCTGCAGGATATTCTGATAGTCAGATTAGTATGAATATTTCAAATATTGAGGCTGAATATGACAATCAGAATAAAATAAAGGTTAAATTTAGATTTTACGGCAATTGCAGCGGTGAAAATGATAGAGAACTTTCATTATATTGTTATGATTTAAGAGGAAAATTAGTAGGTACTGTGCCTTTAGGTGTACAGATCAGTAAAGGTGAGTTTGATTTTGAACAATATTATACATTGCCAAGTGCAACTTCTGATATTTATGTGAAGTCAAGATAAAGTAAAATCTGTCAATTAACTAAATAAGGTTAATTGACAGATTTTTTTATTTATCATTATTAAGAAGTCTTTTATAAGTTGAATCTATAAAGAATGCACCAATAGGTGCTGTTATAAGTATTGCAAGAACGGCAACAGTGAGTATCTGATGACCTGATGCTATACCCATTGTCAGAGGAATAGTTCCTATAGCTGCCTGAACTGTTGCTTTTGGTGTATATGAAATCATACAGAAAATATTTTCCTTCATATTTAGTTTTGAAGGTAGAATTGAAATAAGCACACCTAACATTCTGAGAGAAAGTGCACATATAAGAATTGCCGCAGCACCTATACCTGCTTTAAGGGCGTAAGATATATCAACAGCTGAGCCAACCAGTACAAAGAGTATGATTTCTCCGGCAATCCATAATATATTGTATTCCTTTGAAAGAATTACTGCTGTTTTTTCAGACTTTTTGCAAAGAGTAATGCCCATAAACATAATTCCAAGGAGACCGGAAATAGGAAAAACATTTTTTAAATTATTTTCAAGAGCTATCATTAGAAATGAAAGTGACAACATAACAAGGAGTTTAACTGCATCTCTTATTTCAAATTTACTGTAAAATACATTAAGTAAAAATCCACATAAAATGCCTAATATTATACCTGTAATTATAGAAACTGGTATTTGAACAAAGTTTACGGCAGATACTTCTCCTCCTAATGAAAGGGATAGAAAAGCATAGAATACAACTATTACAAAAACATCGTCAGCAGAGGCACCTGCAAGTATAAGCTGAGGTATAGACTTTTTAGTACCATAATTTTCTTCCATAAGCTTAATCATTCTGGGAACAATGACGGCAGGGGAAACTGCACCAAGCACAGTACCCATTAAAGCGGCATCTATAGTTGAAATATTAAATATTCTTGGTGCGATAAGAGTTGTTGTGGCAATTTCAAAACATGCCGGGACAAAGCACATAAGAATTGCAGACAATCCAACTTTTTTTAGATCTTTTATGTCAAGTGTCAGCCCGGCACGAGACAGTATAATGACAAGAGCGAACTGTCTTAAATCGGCAGCTATATTTAAAAGAGAACTGTCAATAAGGTTTAAGCAGTGAGGACCTATTATTATGCCTGCGATTATCATTCCTGTCAGTGAAGGAAGCTTTAATCGTTTAAAGATATTTCCTAAAAATAATCCTGATAATAAAATAACTGAAAGTCCTGTTAACATAAAATTTCTCCTTCAACAAAAAAACTGATAATTCCTGTGTAAACACAGAAGTCATCAGCAAATAAGCGGTTTAGTCATAAAGACAAGGGAGACATTCATTCCCTGTAATTGTTTATAGGTATATTTTAACATAAATTATATTTTTGTCAATATAATTTTATGAGGTGATTTTTTTGTATAACCTGATTGTAAAGTATAATGGAGATTTACTGGGATATGAGATAATTGAAATACTTTCTGAAAATTTTGCAATTATTAGATCTGATATATTAACTGTTTCAGGTGATAAAAATATTATTGAATATGAAATGCCTGTAGATTTGCAGCCATTGCTTGCAGAAGCTAAAGAAAGAAGCTGTATTACTGAAAATAATAACAATTTCAGCGGATTAACAGGTAAAGGTGTTATGGTAGGTATTATAGATTCAGGAATAACTTATAATCACAGAGAGTTTGAAGATAGGATAAAATATATATGGGATATTCCTAATGACAGAATATATAATGAAGAAGAAATACAAGATGGTATAGGTTTTGTTGATTCTATAGGTCATGGTACAGCTGTAGCCGGTGTTGCAGCGGGTGCAGGAGGAGTTGCAAGCGGTGCTGATATTATTTCTGTAGCCATAGGCAGAGGTTCCAGTGATGATGTAATGAGAGGAATAAAGTTTGTAATTGACAAGGCAAATGAGAGAAATATGCCTTCTGTTATAAATATATCTTATGGTACAAATTTTGGTGCTCATGACGGACAGTCTCTTTTTGAACAGTATATTGACCAGGTAAGTGAACAGAATGTTACAGCAATAGTAGTTGCAAGTGGAAATGAAGGAGACAAGTATCATCATTTTAGAGGACAGGGTAACAGTATTGTTGAGTTTAATGTAGGAAGGAGTTTAAGGTCTGTAACTCTTGAAATGTATAAAAACTATTTGTATAATGCCACCTTTGAAATTATATCACCGGGAGGTGATACCACAGGCGTTTTGAGCGGCAATGACAGCCTCTACAATCAAATTTTAGGGAATACTGACATTACAGTAAATATAGAAATACCTACTCCGCAGACAATTGATGAAAGGGTAATTATACAATTTACAGGTACAGAATTTGTAGATACGGGTATATGGCAGCTAAGGGTAAATATAGATGAAGAGGCGGTATTTGATGTGTGGCTTCCTGTAAGTGAAGGAGTAACTGAGGATACTGTATTCCTTATGCCAGATGTTGACATTACACTTACTATACCATCTACAGCTTTCAGGGCAATAACTGTAGGTGCATATAATTCAAGAAATAATACATTGGCTCCATTTTCCGGAAGAGGTTATACAAGGGAAGTTGTATATACAAAGCCTGATTTAGTAGCACCCGGTGTAAATATAAGAACAGCTTCTAATACAGGAGGATATGATTACTTTACAGGAACAAGTATAGCTGCCCCCTTTGTTACAGGGGTTGCCGCCCTGCTTATGGAGTGGGGAATTGTACTGCAAAATGATATGGATATGTATGGTGAGAAGATTAAAGGGCTGCTTAGAAAATACGCAGAAAGAAGCGGCAATATAGAGTATCCTAACCCGGAATGGGGATATGGCAGACTTTGTTTTAGAAATATTTATAATAATCTTGGAGGAATTGCAGCAATGAATATAAACGGTATTGCTTTGTCAAGTGACTATGTAGCTCTTGTAGTGTCTAAAAATGATAATCTGTTAAATGTGCTGAGGGAATACAGTGCAGGTGAATGCAATCTTATATTTGGGACCTATGTAATCATATATGTACCTGTATCAACATACGAACTTCTGCTGACAAGTCCTCAGATAGGGAATGGTATAAGAAGCAGTACACCGTTAATTATGGGGTTTAGCAACGACAGTGTGGTTATACCTGATAACCTGCAAAGTGTCCAAAATCTTCCCTCTGATTACAGAGGTGCAGGTGTACTAATAGGAATACCTGATACCGGTGTAGATATAAATGATCCTGTATTTAAATATGAAAACGGAGACAGCAGAATATATTCAATGTGGATACAGGATGATAGTGAGGAATCTGAAAATGTGTGCTTTGGCAGAGAATATACCAGAGAAGAAATTACAGAAGGCAATATAAATATAGAAGGTGATACTCTGCATGGAACAAATATGGCCAAGGCAGTGTTAAAAGTTGCTCCAGATGCGGAATTTGTAATAGTAAGGCTTAAAGAAGCAAGCAAATATTACAAGGATAAAATAGGAATTACAAAAACAGAAAATGTGTTTCAGTCTTCTGATTTAATGTTGGGAATTGATTATATTGCAGAAAAAGCAAGAGAAAGCAGAAGACCACTGTCTATAGTCATAGGTATAGGAACAAACCAAGGGGGACACGACGGACAAACATTGCTTGAAATATATTTATCATCTGTATCTATAAGTAATGGTGTTTCTGTCACTACTGCCATAGGTAATGAAGCTTTAAGCGGAAGACACACATCATTTGATATAAATAATGATGCAGGGTATCATGATGTGGAAATAAGTGTGGGTGAAGAAACAAGTAATTTTTCTATGTGGATATGGAGCAATATTGCAGAAAGAGTAGACGTTGGTATTATACCACCAATAGGAAATGAAATAGGAAGAATAGAAGCGAGAAATAATTTTATAAATACATATACATTTAATCTGACAAATACAAAAGTTACAGTAGAATACAGAATACCTTTATACAGAACCAGCAGTCAAATGACGCAAATAACAATAATGGGTGCAGTAGCGGGAATATGGAAAATCAGAGTTTACGGGAATACGATACTTGGCAGAATCAACTGTTGGCTTCCCATATCGTCATTTGCCGGTAATTTGAAATTTATAACTCCTGTTGCAAGTACAACGGCTGTTGTACCAACAACAGCCAACTATGTTATGTCTGTGGGAGCTTATGACCCGTCAAATAACAGAGTTATATCAACATCTGGCAGAGGACCTAACAGACTTGGTGATTTGTGCCCTGACTTTGTTGCACCATCTAACGGTTCAACAAGCATAAGTGCCGCTATAGCGGCAGGAATAGCTGCTTTATTGCTGGAGTGGGGTATTGTTCGGGCAAATAACCTAAATATAAATACCCTGAGTATTAAGTCATATATATTGCAGGGTACAGTGCCTCTTGAAATAAATACGCCGGTACCAAATGATGTGTGGGGATATGGTGCTGTTAATTTATTTAATACATTTGACAGATTGCAATAATGAGGTCTAAAGGGAGAGCAAAGGTGTTCTCCCTTTTTAAATGTTGTATTTACCAAGAATATTTTGACAAAAGGCTATTAATGGAGTAAAATATTAAAATAGGTTAATTATATGTTAAAAGTACTTGACAAATAATATATATGTGATATAATAAATTCAATTTATTACTTTAATACGATAAAGTGAATTGAAAAGAGGATATAGATATGTTGATAAGTAAATTACATACACCTGAAGGTGTTAAGGACTATTTGCCTAAAGAATGTGCATTGAAGAAAAAAACAGAAGATAAAATAGCAAGAGTTTTTGAAAGTTATGGTTATTTGCCTGTAACAAGTCCTACCTTTGAATACAATGATGTATTTTGTGGTATGGGCGGAGTTAAGGATAGCAGAGTATTTAAGTTTGTAGACAAAGATGGTGCTCTCTTGGTGTTAAGACCTGATATGACACCTGCGATTGCAAGAATAGCAGCAACAGCTTATAATACACAGGATTTGCCTCTTAAGCTATATTATATGGAAAGTATGTTCAGAGCAAATGAAAATTATCAGGGCAAGCTGAGAGAATTTACACAGGCAGGTGTTGAATTCCTTGGTGTTAATTCCATTGAAGCTGATGCAGAAGTCGTATCAATTGCAATTAATTCGCTGTTGTCAGTAGGACTTGAAAAATTTAAACTGGATTTAGGTCACGCTGCTTTTTTAAAGGGCGTTATAGATGAAGCAAATGTTGAAAATGAGATTGCTGATGCTATTCAGGAAAATATAATAAGGAAAAATTATGTAGCTGTCAATGAACTTGCAGAAAATATTGAAAATGAAGATATTAAATATATTCTGCAGGAATTGCCGTTGTTAATAGGCGGTGAAGATATTTTAGAAAAAGTCAGAGACAAGGTAACAAATGAAAGTTCACTTAAAGCAATTAATTATCTTAACGAGCTTTATATAATTTTAAAGGAACTTGGATTTGAAAAATACGTATCATTTGATTTGGGTGTTATAGGTTCAATGGATTATTATACAGGACTTATATTCAGAGGCTATGCAAAGGGTACAGGTTCTTCTGTTTTGGACGGCGGCAGGTATGATAATATGGTTGAAAAGTTTGGAAATGATATGCCGGCTGTAGGTTTTGCTTTAAAAGTAAATGACCTTATGAAAGTTATGAGGGAACCTGATGAAAGAGGATGTACATATCTTGCTGCGTATGATAATGAAAGCAGGTTTTATGCTCTTAAAGAAACAAATGAATTAAGGAAAAAAGGAATTTCTGTTGAGAACAGTTTTTGCGGCTGTGATGTTGAAAGCAATAAGGCTTATGCATTGAAAAAGAATATATCAAACATATTAATTTTTAAAAGTGGTAAAGTAAGACTTATAAATGTTAAAAATAATAATGAAGAAATTATTGATATAAATAACCTTTATGCAAAGGAGGAGTCAAAATAATGGATTATTTAACTTTTGCCTTAGCTAAAGGCAGACTTGCTGAAAAAAGTATGGAACTTTTGGAGCAGCTTAATATTACATGTGATGAAATGAAAGAAGACTCCAGAAAACTGATATTTACCAATGAAGAGCTTAAACTGAAATTTTTCCTTGCCAAAGCCTCTGATGTGCCTACATATGTTGAAAGCGGTGCAGCTGATATAGGTATTGTAGGCAAAGATACTCTCCTTGAAGAAGGAAGAAATCTTTATGAAGTTCTTGACCTTAAAATGGGAAAATGCCGTTTTGCAGTGGCAGGATATAAGGAAATACAAAGTAAGCTTGATAATTCAATGGATCTTGTTGTTGCAACAAAATATCCTAATATAGCCAAAGAGTATTTCTATCAGAAAAAGCATCAGACTATAGAAATAGTTAAACTGCACGGCAGTGTTGAACTTGCTCCTATTGTTGGACTAAGTGATGTAATAGTTGATATTGTTGAAACAGGTTCAACTCTTAAAGCTAACGGACTTGAGGTATTGGCTGATATTTGTCCTGTGTCTGCAAGAGTAGTTGTAAACAGGGTAAGTATGAAATTAGAGCATAAAAGAATTGCTGAAATAATAGAAGGATTAAGAAAGCTGACAGGTGATAAAAAGTGATAAATATTATAAAATATAACGATAATGAAGGCAGAAAGTTAGTTGAGGCATTGTTGTCACGTTCACAGCTTGAACACGGAAATGTTCAGGAAATAGTAAACGGCATTATTGCTGATATTAAGGCTAACGGTGATAAGGCTTTGTTTGAATATACAAAGAAGTTTGATAAGTTTGATGTAAATAAAGATAATTTATTAGTTACAGAAAAGGAAATAGAAGAGGCATATAAGCAAGTAGACAGTGACCTTGTAAGAGTTATTAAAAAATCTGCCGAAAGGATAGCTGCTTTTCACGAAAAGCAGAAGATGAACAGCTGGCTTGAACCAAGCAAGAATGGAGAGATGCTTGGTCAGCTTATAAGACCTCTTCAGAAAGTCGGAGTATATGTACCGGGGGGGAAAGCTGCATATCCTTCAAGTGTATTAATGAATATTATTCCTGCAAAAGTTGCAGGTGTTGAAGAAATTGTTATGACAACTCCTCCTTCTGCTGAGGGTAAGGTGAGCCCCACAACTATTGTGGCTGCTGATATTGCAGGTGTTCATAAAATTTACAAGGCAGGAGGTGCCCAAGCCGTAGCTGCACTTGCCTTTGGTACAGAAACTGTGCCTAAGGTTGATAAAATTGTTGGTCCCGGAAATATATTTGTAGCTCTTGCAAAGAGAAGTGTTTATGGTTATGTAAATATTGATTCAGTTGCAGGGCCAAGTGAAATACTTATACTGGCTGATAAAAGTGCAAATCCTGAGTACGTTGCTGCAGATTTACTATCACAGGCAGAACATGATGAACTTGCTTCAGCTGTATTAATTACAGATTCTCAGGAACTTGCTGAAAAAGTAAAAGAAGAAGTATCAAAGCAGACAGCTGTTCTGGAAAGAAAAGAAATAATTAAAAAATCGCTCAATAACTATGGGGCAATAATTGTTGTAAATGATTTTGATGAAGCTTGCGAATTGTGTAACAAAATAGCTCCTGAGCATATGGAAATTTCTACAAGTGAACCATTTAGTCTTTTGCCTAAAATTCAGAATGCAGGAGCCATATTCCTTGGACATTACACACCTGAACCTTTAGGTGATTATATGGCAGGACCTAATCACGTGCTGCCTACAGGGGGAACAGCAAGATTCTTTTCTCCTCTTTCAATTGATGATTATATTAAAAAATCAAGCATTATATCATTTAGTAAAGAGGCCATGGAAGAACTTGGACCTGATGTAGTGAAATTTGCAGAAGCAGAAGGACTTACAGCACATGCAAATTCTGTTAAGGTAAGGCTTAAATAAACTGTTTAAATTATATCGGAGGAAACAATATGGACAGAATTTCCGTAATAGACAGAAATACAAAGGAAACAAAAATACATACACGAATTGACATTGACGGCACAGGTGTAAACAATATTGATACAGGAGTAGGCTTTTTTGACCATATGCTTACTCATATATCAAAGCATGGATTTATTGATATGGATATAACTTGTGACGGTGATCTTGATGTTGATTGTCACCATACTGTTGAAGATGTAGGGATTGTTTTGGGCAAATGTATTTCAAAGGCCTTAGGTGATAAGTCCGGCATAAAAAGGTTCGGTCAGGCTATAGTGCCAATGGACGAAGCCCTTGTAATGTGTGCAATTGATTTTTCAGGACGTTCATACCTTAATTTTGATGCTGAGTTTACTGTGCCGAGTTTAGGTATATTTGATACAGAAATGGTTGAAGAATTTTTTAGAGCAGTATCTGACAACTGCGGTATGACTCTTCACATAAAGGTACTGGACGGTAAAAATAATCATCATATTGCTGAGGGAATATTTAAGGCTTTTGGACGAGCTATAGATATGGCAACTGAAATAGATGAAAGAATAGACGGAGTATTATCTACTAAAGGAATGTTAGAATAATGATAGCTGTTATAGATTATGGAATGGGAAATCTCAGAAGTGTGCAGAAGGCTCTTGAATTTGTAGGTCAGGAAGCTGTTGTAACTGATGATTTAAAAGTAATGGAAAAAGCTGATAAGCTGCTTTTGCCCGGAGTAGGAGCATTTGGTGACGCTATAAATACAATAAGGCAAAGGGGTATTGACAAGGTAATATATGATAGTGTGAAAAAAGATAAACCCTTTCTTGGTATTTGTCTTGGTATGCAAATGATATTTGATAAAAGCTATGAATATGGCGAATACGAAGGTCTCGGACTTATACCGGGTGAAATAAGACTTTTGCCTGATAATGTAAAAAAGCCGCATATTGGCTGGAATAACTTAAATATCAAAATGAGAAGTCCTCTTTTTGAAAATGTCGGTGAAAGTCCTTATGTTTACTTTGTTCATTCATATTATCTTGAAACAGATGCACCTGTAGTATCGGCTACAACTGATTATGGCAAAGAAATACAGGTTGCTGTGCAAAAGAACAATATATTTGCTCTGCAGTTTCACCCTGAAAAGAGCGGTGATGCAGGCTTGGAAATTTTAAAAAATTTTGGAGGATTGTAATATGCAAATTTATCCTGCTATTGATATAATTGACGGCAAGGCTGTAAGACTTTCACAAGGAAAGTTTGATGATGTCACTGTTTTTAATGACAGCCCTGCTGATGTGGCTAAGGAATGGGTTGATGCCGGGGCAACATATATACATATCGTGGATTTGGACGGTGCAAGATACGGCAAGACATTTGTGATTGATATAATAAAGAATATTAAATCAAAATATGACATAAAAATTGAAACTGGCGGCGGAGTAAGAACAATGAAGGATATTGACGATAGGATAGATGCGGGAGCTTCAAGAATAATTATAGGTACTGCTGCTGTTAAAAATCCTGACCTTGTTAAAGAGGCAGTAAAAAAATACGGTGATATGATTGCCGTAGGTGTTGATGCTAAAAATGGTATGGTCGCAGTTTCAGGCTGGGAAGAAGTTAGTGATATAACTGCTGTTGACCTTTGTCTTAAAATGAAAAGCTATGGCATAAATACAATTATATATACAGATATTTCAAAAGACGGTATGATGAGCGGCCCAAATATAGAGTCTACAAAGGAATTAATTGAAAAAACAGGTATGGATATAATAGCATCAGGCGGTGTGACTGATATGGCTGATATTGAAAACGTAGACAACATTAATGCAGCCGGAGTAATTATCGGAAAAGCATTGTATAACGGTGCCTTAAATCTTGGGGATGTTATAAATAGGTTTCAGAATAGATAAGGAGATAAGTTATGCATACTAAACGTATAATACCATGTCTTGATGTAAACAACGGCAGAGTTGTAAAGGGTGTAAATTTTGTAAATTTGAGAGATGCAGGCGACCCTGTAGAAATTGCAGCTATGTATAACAAGTCACTAGCAGACGAAATTGTGTTTTTAGATATTACAGCTTCATCTGATGACAGAAATATTATGCTTGATGTAGTTGCAAGAACAGCTGAACAGGTATTTATTCCTCTTACAGTAGGCGGAGGTATAAGAAGTATTGAGGATTTTAGAAAAATATTAAGTGCAGGTGCTGACAAGATTGCCGTAAACTCCGGTGCTTTAAAAAGACCTGAGCTTATAAATGAGGCTGCCGAGCGTTTTGGCAATCAATGTGTTGTTGTTGCTATTGATGCAAAAAGGCGTGATGATAGTGGATTTGACGTTTACTTAAACGGCGGAAGAGTTAACACAGGAAAAGATGCTGTTGAATGGGCTGTTGAAGCTGAAAAAAGAGGTGCAGGAGAAATACTTCTGACAAGTATGGACTGTGACGGAACAAAGGCAGGCTATGATATTGCCCTTACAAGAGCAGTAAGCGATGCGGTGTCAATCCCTGTAATTGCCTCAGGCGGTGCAGGGACTATGGAACACTTTGCTGAAGCTCTCACCGACGGAGGAGCTGAGGCTGCACTTGCCGCAAGTTTATTTCACTATAAAGAAATGGAAATAATTGATTTAAAAAAATATCTTGCAGAAAAAAATATTCCTGTAAGATTGAAATAGGAGAAAATAATGGAAATAAAATTTAACAGTGATGGTCTTGTACCTGCCATAGCTCAGGATTTTGAAACAAAGGAAGTTCTTATGCTTGCATATATGAATCAGGAAGCTTTTGATTTAACTGTGAAAACAGGCAAGGCTACATATTTCAGCAGGTCAAGGCAAAGTCTTTGGGTAAAAGGAGAAACAAGCGGTCATTTCCAGCATATTAAGGAAATAAGATATGATTGCGATTGTGATACTATACTTTTAATTGTTAAGCAGGACGGTGCAGCATGTCATACAGGTAATTACTCATGTTTTTACAGAAAAATAGAAGATTTTAAGGGAGAAGAATAAAAAATGGCTGATTTAGGTAAAATGTTATTAGAAGAATACAAAGTTATCAAAAGCAGAAAAGAAAATATTCAGGAGGGTTCTTACACTTGTTACTTATTCAGCAAAGGTCTTGATAAAATTTTAAAAAAAATAGGTGAAGAAGCAACTGAAACTATTATTGCTGCGAAAAATGAAGATAAAAAAGACATTGTAGGTGAAATATGTGACCTGATTTTCCATACAGAAGTTATGATGGCTGAAAAAAATATTACATGGGAAGATGTAGCTGAAGAACTTTTAGAAAGACGTGCAAAAGAAAATATGAATATTGAAAAAGAGGCAAAAAGAAAAGCTGAAAACAGAACTGATGAGTGTAATATAAATTAGTTAATTAAAAAAAATATTTAAAATTCGTTTAATTGATTTTTGCTGTAATTAAGAATAAAGACGAATATTAGTAACTTTTGAAAAAATTGGCTGATTAATTGCTTTATAATCAGACAAAATAATAGTGTACCAACAAATTATATTTATAGGAGGTAAACTAAAATGTCTGGTAATAACAGTGGCAGTAACAGAGTAAATGTTCCAGAAGCAAGAGAAGCTATGGATAAGTTCAAGTACGAGGTTGCATCTGAAATCGGTGTTCCTTTAAAGAAGGGTTACAATGGTGACTTAACTTCTGCTCAGAATGGTTATGTTGGTGGCTATATGGTCAAAAAGATGATTGAAGAGCAGGAAAAGAGAATGGCTAATCAGGAATCTTAATTCTGTGATTTGATTTGAAATCAGCAATTATTTTATAATTGCAAAAAGAGTCGATATTTATAAAATATCGGCTCTTTTTTATTTTAATATGCGGGATAATAAATTAATTTAAGCAATATGTTTTTGAATAAGTGCAGAAAAGGTAATATAGTCTTATAATAAAGTCAAATTTAACTATACGCAAAACAAGCAGATAAATGTAAATATTGTTATTTTATATTGACATAAACAAGTGTAGGGGTTATAATTATTTAACCGAACAAATGTTTATTGATTGGAGATAAATATGATTAGTTATATTAAAGGAGAGTTGGTTTATATTGGTGAAAACAATATTATAATTGATAACAGTGGTATTGGTTATAATGTTTTTGTTTCATCATCAACTGTATATAAACTGCCTCACATTAATAATCAAATAAAAATTTTTACATATATGGATGTTAAAGAGGATTCTTTGCAGTTATACGGTTTTATGAATATGGAGGAACTTAATATGTTTAACCTCCTTATAACTGTAAGCGGAGTAGGTCCGAAAGGTTCTCTTGGAATTTTAAGCAGTTTGTCACCTGCTGATATTATATTAGCTATAAGCTGTCAGGATAAAAATGCTTTAAGTGTTGGTAAAGGTATAGGCAAAAAAACAGCAGAAAGAATTATACTTGAGCTTAAAGACAAGATAAGTGGATTTAGCACATCAGACACAGGTACAAGTATGGGTATTGATAAAAAACTTTTTGCTGAAAACAAGGATGAAAAAAATGACGCTATTGCAGGACTTGTTTCACTTGGTTTTACGAGGAGTGAGGCAGCAAAAGCAGTTGAATCTGTATATACAGCAGATATGGACAGTGCAAAAATTATAAGTTCAGCCTTAAAGCTGCTTTAGGAGTATGTAGAATATGGAAAAGAAAAGAATTTTAGATACGGGTGATAGAATAATCACTCCCGATATAAAAGACGAAGACTTTAGTATTGAGGAAAGCCTCAGACCGGTGACACTTGAAACATACATCGGGCAGGATAAGGTTAAAGAAAATATGCGTGTGTATATTGAGGCAGCAAAGCAGAGGGGTGAAGCATTGGATCATGTTCTGCTTTACGGACCTCCCGGACTTGGCAAAACTACATTGTCAAATATTATTGCAAATGAAATGAACGCAAACATAAGAACTACATCAGGACCTGCAATTGAACGTCCCGGAGATATGGCTGCTATACTTAATAATCTTAATGAAGGTGACATTTTATTTATTGATGAAATACACAGAATAAATAGGCTTATTGAAGAAGTCCTCTATCCTGCAATGGAGGATTATGTGCTTGATATAGTAATCGGTAAGGGAGCAGATGCAAAGAGCATCAGAATAGATTTGCCAAAGTTTACATTAATAGGTGCAACTACAAGGATTGGCTTACTGACTGCACCTTTAAGAGACAGATTTGGAGTAATAAACAGGCTTGAGCTTTATACACCTGAAGAACTTGCGACCATTGTAAAAAGGTCAGCTAAAGTGCTTAATATAGAAATTGACGACAGAGGTGCAGTTGAAATTGCAAGAAGGTCAAGAGGAACACCGAGAATTGCAAACAGACTGTTAAAAAGAGTCAGGGATTTTGCCCAGGTAAAGTATGAGGGAATAATTACAGAAGATGTGGCGAAAGACAGTCTTGATATACTCGAGGTAGATAAAAATGGTCTTGATTTAATTGATAAAAAACTTTTGATGTGTATGATAGAAAAGTTTGACGGAGGTCCTGTTGGTGTTGAAACATTGGCAGTTTCAATTGGTGAAGAAGCTGAAACAATTGAAGATGTATATGAGCCTTATTTAATACAGCAGGGATTTATAAAAAGAACTCCAAGAGGCAGAGTTGTAACTAAGATGGTATATGATTATTTCGGACTTAAATTGTTGGGAGGTTATAATAATGATTAAAATGGAGATTGAAGATTTCATATATGAAGTAAAAGAAGAAATGCTTTGCTATGATGAAATCGGAGAAAAAGGAGCAGATGAATGGGAAAGAGATTTCAGAAATTGGCTTGAAAGTCCAGGTAAAAAGGAAAATGTGGAGGGAAAAGGAGAGAAGTCGAAGTTTTTAATAGGTGATGAAAGTGAAATTTTTGATATAGCGGACAGTTACCTTGAGGCATTGGAAAATGACAGGACTGATGAGTACTGGAAAAATTTTCAGTAATAATAAACAGACAAATTTAAATTTAAAAGAGGTGCATATAATATGATTGAAGATAAAAGAGTTGCACCCTGTGGTGTAGACTGCGGAGGATGTAAGGATTACACAAATAGTTGTAGGGGTTGTGTCAGCGTTGAAGGAAAGCCATCATGGGTTTCTTATATAGGAAAAGAAGTCTGTCCTTTATATGATTGTCCTATAAATGAAAAGAAATATAAGTCCTGTGGGGATTGTATTAATTTGCCTTGTGAAAAATTTTTAAATTTAAGAGATCCGAGTATGTCGGATGAAGAATTTGAAAACGGAATTAAGGCAAGACTTGAAATTTTGAAAAATTTAAAAGCGGAATAAAAGAGTAAATAGAAATATAATTGAAATATTGCTGTAAAAAATGTAAAAGAACTATTGAAAATTAAAAATGGGTGTGTTATAATTTAACTATAAAGTTATGTAGTAATATACATAATAAAAATTATAATTCTAAGGAGGATTAATCCAATGGGCAAGATTGTTACAATGGGTGAGATTATGTTAAGATTATCTACACCTAATAATGAAAGATTTATTCAGGCAGATGAATTTGATATTAATTATGGCGGTGGTGAAGCTAATGTAGCTGTTTCTTTAGCTAACTATGGTCATGATGCTGAATTTGTTACTGCTGTACCAGAAAATCCTATTGGTGAGTGTGCAATTGCTGCTTTAAGAAAATATGGTGTTGAGACTAAGCACATTGTTAAGAGTGGTGAAAGACTTGGTATTTACTATTTAGAGACTGGTGCTTCTATGAGAGCATCAAATGTAGTATATGATAGAGCTCATTCTTCTATCTCAACTGCAACTGCTGATCAGTTTGACTTTGACGCTATTTTTGAAGGTGCTGACTGGTTCCACTTTACAGGTATTACACCTGCTGTTTCTGATTTAGCTGCTGAGGTTACTGAGGCTGCTTGTAAGGCTGCTAAGGCTAAGGGTGTTACTGTATCTTGTGACCTTAACTTCAGAAAGAAGCTTTGGTCTTCTGAAAAGGCACAGAAGGTTATGACAAACTTAATGCAGTATGTTGATGTTTGTATCGGTAACGAAGAGGATGCTGAAAAGGTTCTTGGATTTAAGCCAGGTAATACTGATGTAACTTCAGGTGAACTTGAAATGGCTGGTTATCAGGATATTTTCAATCAGATGTGTGATAAGTTTAATTTCAAATATGTTATTTCATCTTTAAGAGAGTCATTCTCAGCTTCACACAATGGTTGGTCTGCTTGTATTATGGACGGCGAGACAAGAGAATTCTACAGATCTAACAGATTTGATATTATGCCTATCGTTGACAGAGTTGGCGGTGGTGACTCTTTTGCCGGCGGTTTAATCTGCGGTCTTATGGATGGTAAGAATATGAAGGATGCTCTTAACTTTGCTGTTGCTGCATCTGCTCTTAAGCATACTATCCCTGGTGACTTTAACCTTGTTACAAGAAGTGAAGTTGAAAACTGTGATGGTTCAGGAAGAGTTCAGAGATAATTTAAAAAGCTATCATATTTCTTTTGATACTGAATAATAAATTAAATGAGGCTGAAGGCTTTTAAGCCTTCAGCTTTTTAAATACGGAGGTAATTAAAATGAATTTGGAAGTCAGATATTCTAATCACTACGATGATGTTAAGCACTATGATACTGAGACTTTAAGAAAGCATTTCTTAGTTGAAAAAGTTTTTGTGCCGGGTGAAATGAAACTTGTTTACAGTCACAATGACAGAATTATTTTCGGAGGTATTACTCCTACAACTGAGGCTTTAAAGCTTGAGGGCAGCAAGGAACTTGCAGCTACATATTTTCTTGAGAGAAGAGAACTTGGTGCTATTAATATTGGCGGTGCCGGCATTGTTACTGTTGACGGTAAGGATTATACTGTAAATAATGGTGACGCTATTTATGTTGGTATGGGTACTAAAGAAATTTCTTTCTCAGCTAAAGATGCTAAAAATCCACCTAAGTTCTATATGAACTCTGCAACTGCACATAAGACATATCCTACAGTATTAATTAGCTATGATGATGCTAATCATAAGCCATTAGGTTCATTAGAAGACTGCAACAAGAGAACTATTAATCAGTATATTCATGATGAAGTTTTTGCAAGACTTTCTCAGAGAGATGGTGTTGAATATGGCAGCTGTCAGCTTGCTATGGGCTTAACTAAGCTTGATCCTGGCTCTAACTGGAATACTATGCCATGTCATACTCATGAAAGACGTATGGAAGTTTATTTATACTTTGATATGGATGATGATAATGTTGTATTCCATATGATGGGTAAGCCTGATGAAACAAGACATCTTGTAATGAAGAATGAAAGTGCTGTTATTTCTCCGAGCTGGTCAATACACAGCGGTGTTGGCACTAAGGCATACACATTTATATGGGGTATGGTAGGTGAAAATAAGGATTATGATGACCAGGATTGGTTAAAGACAAGTGAATTAAAGTAAAATTAAAGAATAATAATGTTTAGAGGCACGTGTATTGTGAAGTATATTTTAATTGCTGATTAGAATCGGCTTTTGAGAATATTGCATAAGTGCCTCTTTTTTGTAGTTTTAAAACTGAGAAATGTTTAGTAATTGAAGTGTTGATTTGCTTAAAAATTTATGTTATCATATTACTAAATATTTTTAATTAGGAGAATAAAAAATGCAGGATATTAAAGTAGCTATACTTGGTGCCGGTACTGTTGGAACAGGTGTATATAAGCTTATAAAAAGACAGAAAGATGAAATGATACACAAGATTGGAAGTAATATGGAAATTGCTAAAATTCTTGTGAGAAACAAAAATAAAGAAAGAGAAAATATTGACAGTTCTTTACTGACAGATGATTTTAATGAAATAATAAATGATGAAAGTATAAGTATAGTGGTTGAAGTAATGGGCGGTATTGAACCTGCAAATACTTATATAGCTAAGGCTTTAAAAAAAGGTAAGCACGTTATAACAGCAAATAAGGATTTGATGGCCTCTAATGGTCATGAACTTATGGAACTGGCAAAAGAAAACGGCTGCGATATTTTATTTGAAGCGGCTGTTGCAGGGGCAATTCCAATAATAAGACCATTAAAGCAATGCCTTGCCGGAAATTATATATCTGAAATTATGGGTATTGTAAATGGTACTACTAACTTTATTCTGACAAAAATGACCAATGAGGGTATGGAGTTTGATGAGGCATTAAAAATGGCTCAGGACTTAGGCTATGCAGAGGCTGACCCTACTGCTGATATTGAAGGATATGATGCGGGAAGAAAAATTGCTATTATGGCTTCAATAGCTTTTAATACAAGAGTAACATTTAATGATGTGTTTACAGAGGGTATTACAAAGATTACAGCTAAAGATATAAAGTATGCAAAAGATATGGACTGTGTCATTAAACTCCTTGGTGTAGCAAAAAATTCTGAGACCGGTATTGAGGTTAAGGTTCACCCTATGCTGATACCTGAGAATCATCCGTTGGCATCTGTAAATAATTCATTTAATGCAGTTTTTGTTCACGGTGACGCAGTTGATGATGCTATGTTTATGGGCAGGGGTGCCGGTGAGCTTCCTACAGCAAGTGCTATTATGGGTGATGTAATTGATGTTGCAAGAAATATAATGTTTAACTGCAACGGCAGAATTGGCTGTACTTGTTACAAAAATATACCAATAAAAAACATTGATGACACTGAGAGTAAGTATTTTATGAGAATGCAGGTTGAAGACAGACCGGGCGTTCTTGCAAGTGTTGCAAGTGTGTTAGGTAATACTGATGTAGGTATAGACAGAGTAATACAGAAAACTAAGAAGAATGGTGTAGCAGAATTGGTTGTAATTACTGATTCTGTACTTGAAAGAAACTTTAAAGATGCTTTGGCTATATTTAAGGGAATGGCTATGATTAAAGAAATATCTTCTATAATAAGAGTTTATTAAGAATAGATTTTTTACAATATTTAATATTTGTAACAGATATAAATAAAAGCGTATTTTATATTTTGTTACCATAATAAATTAAGGCACCTGTTCCGAAATGTGAGCAGGTGCTTTTATTTAATCAAAAATTATCATTTCCATATGAAATTCCATCAGAGGTAATACACATACGGGCTTTTTTATTATTATAGTGCATTAAATCAACAAGCCCCATATTTTCAAGCTCCTTAATTGAATCTATAATTTCTTGTATTTCCCGATCATCGTCTGTTTTAAAATAATAAGTATAAGTGTCACCGCCTGTTAAGTAGGATTGGTAAACTCTGTTAAAAATTTTAATAGCTGTATTTATCATATAGATCACCTCTGTGTAATTATTCGTTATTTTTATAACTATATTATATAGCAATTTGAAGAAAAAAGCAAGAACGTTAACTAAATTTTTGAACATTTTCTACAAAAATTATAATTATTGTTTTGTAAAGTAAATATATTTAAATTTTATTTAGTTATATACTCTATATTAAATTAAATAAGCCCTGAGATTGACTATGTTTTTTATAAATGTTAAAATATATAAGTATTGTAAAGACAGAGAGAAGAGTGTGTATGAATTATTTAGATAAAGTAATAAGAAATATAATATATATGGACAGCTTATCATCAGGAAAAAGTTTTTTGCATAATATGCATCCTTTGAGCAAAATAACAGTGACAGTTTTCTTTATTTTATGTGTTGCAAGTATTGACAGATATAATATATCATGTACTGCTTTTATGGGTGTATATATTATTATTACTGCTGTGCTTTCTGAAATATCAATTCTTAAAACATTAAAAAATATCAGAGGAATTGCAGTAATATTAATTGTGTTTGGAATGCTTAATATGTTTTTTGACAGAGGTGTTGTTGAAATATTGGGCAGGTATAAAATATGGGCAGGCATAATTAGTTCTTTTACATTTATGTTAAAAGGGATATATTCGGTAGCAGTTACATATTTGCTGGCAGCGTCAACAGGTATCAGTGGAATTTGTGACGGATTAAGATATATACATATACCCGAAAGTTTTGTTATAATTATTGAGCTTTTATATAGGTATATAATATTGATTTTAGATGAAGTGTCAAAAAGTATAACAGCTTACAGTCTGAGAGGAAAAGGCTCATTGAAAATTAAGGGCAGAGCTATAGGTTCATTGCCCGGAGGTATATTAATACGTTGTATTGATAAAGCCGGAGTACTGTATAAAAGTATGCAGCTTAGGGGGTATGGCAAAGTAGAGTACAGTATAAAGGGAATTAGAGCTGCAGATGTTATTTACATAGCTGTATTTTGTATATTAATATTTATATTAAGCAGAGGTGTAATATGATAAAAATGGACAATGTAACATTTGGATACGATAAAAAATTAAAAGTACTTGAGTATTTTAATTTAAATATAAAAGAAAATGAATGTGCAGCTATTATTGGCGAAAATGGTGCAGGAAAGTCAACCATATTACAGCTTATTGTTGGATTATTTAACAGTTTTGAGGGGAGTATAATTGCTGCAGGAATTGATGTAAAGAATAAGAAAACATTAAATGAACTTAGAAAAAAGGTAGGCTTTGTTTTTCAGGATTCTGAAAGTCAGCTTTTTATGAATAATGTTTATGAGGATATTGCATTTGGACCTAAAAATTACAGTATAGATAATGTCGAAAAGAGAGTAAATGATGTGCTTAAATATCTTGAAATTGAGCATATTAAAGATAAGCCGATATTTAATTTAAGCGGAGGGGAGAAAAAACTTGTTTCACTTGCTACAGTTCTTGTAATGGAGCCCGAAATTTTGCTTTTTGACGAACCTACAATTGCTCTTGACCCTAAACACAGAAGAATAATTTTAAACCAAATAAAGAGAACGAGAGGAACTAAGGTAATTGCAACGCATGATTTGGACATGGTCTATGAAATATGTGACAGAGTTATATTAATAAATAAGGGCAGAGTTATTGTTGATGGCATACCTGAAGATATACTGACAAATAAATATCTTTTGGAGAAGTATGGCTTAGAACTTCCGCTTTGTATGCAGAAAATTGTTAAATAGAGAAGATAGTTGTATTTATTAAGGAAAAATTAAAAAAATATGAATTATTGTGTTGACCTGAGAGAAAATAAAATATATAATTAAAAAGTAAGTAAATTTTTATTTTAAGGAGGTAAACTTATGTTAGAAAAGCTGTTTAAGCTTAAGGAACACAATACCGATGTAAAAACTGAGGTATTAGCAGGCGTTACAATATTTATGACTATGGCTTACATACTTGCCGTAAATCCTAATATTTTGTCTGCAACAGGAATGAATCAGAATGGTGTATTTATTGCTACTGCTTTGGCTTCATTTGTCGGAACATTGTTAATGGCTTTATTTGCCAATTATCCTTTTGCTTTAGCACCGGGTATGGGTCTTAATGCATACTTTGCTTATACTGTTGTTATTGGTATGGGCTATAGTTGGGAGACAGCACTTACTGCTGTATTCATTGAGGGTATTATTTTTATCCTCTTATCTGTAACAAATATCAGAACTGCAATTTTTAATGCAATTCCTATGACATTGAAAACTGCTGTTTCAGTTGGTATTGGTCTTTATATTGCTATAATAGGTTTGAAAAATGCTAATATAGTAATAGATGGATTATCATTGTTTTCAGTAGACGGCTATGTTACAGCAAAGGGACTTGCACAAGGTGCTGTAGGCATGCATGATGTAGGTATTACTGTTTTGCTTGCTATTATCGGTACAGTAATTACAGGTGCTTTGGTTGCTAAAAATGTTAAAGGTAACATCCTATTAGGTATTATCATTACATGGGTACTTGGAATTATTTGTCAGGTAACAGGACTATATGTTCCAAACCCTGATGCAGGATTTTTCTCTTTAATACCAGGCGGTATTATAAGCTTTGCTTTTGGTGATATTAAAGAAGTTGCATTTAAGCTTAATTTTAGCGAGATTCTCGCAAATAAAGCTGCTATAGGTAACTTTATTGTAGTTGTATTTGCATTTTTATTTGTTGATTTATTTGACACAATAGGAACACTTATTGGTGTGTCTTCTAAGGCTGGTCTTTTAGACAAAGACGGCAAACTCCCGAGAATTAAAGGTGCTTTGCTTGCTGATGCAGTTGCAACAACAGCAGGTGCTGTACTTGGTACATCAACAACTACAACTTATATTGAAAGTGCTTCAGGTGTTACTGAAGGAGGCAGAACCGGTTTAACTGCTTTAGTTACTGCAATTTTATTTGGTTTAGCATTGTTCTTTTCACCTATTTTCCTTGCTATTCCATCATTTGCTACTGCACCGGCTCTTATTATAGTTGGTTTCTATATGGTAACAAATATTGCAAATGTTGATTTTAAGGATAGTTTTGAAGCAATACCTGCATACATTTGTATGATTGCAATGCCTTTCTTCTCAAGTATTTCAGAAGGTATTTCAATGGGTGTAATTTCTTATACAGCTTTATATCTTGTAAATCCTGATAAAACAAGGATTCTTGTTCCATGCACATCACTTCCTTAACTGCTTTCATTATAGCACATTTTAGCGAAAGCTTACGTGCCAGCTAAACTCATGTCACAATTCTTTCACATCCTAGATTAGTTAAATTGCTTTCTTACGACCAAAAACCTTTTTCTTATCAGAAATCTTTTTTACGCTATCGCTCATTCTATATCATGCAAGTTTCTCATACCGTTTTCTTCCTTTTGCCTAAGCTACCGTTTCCTCCCTGCATAACAACAAATTCTTTATTTTCATCTTCATCTTTTCGTTCATCTTTTAGGACTTTTTCTTCTCCCATCTACTTATCAACCCTTCTACTTATCAACCCTTCTACTTTTCATTCACCTTCATCATCTTCCTCATCCACAACAACAGGTAGGCAAACTATGACCAGTTCCATAATGTTGTTGCGCTTCTACTTCCGTAAAAAACACACTCTTGCCAATTTCTTCCTCAGCAATCCAATTATCCTCATCACATTGGACATATGTATCAATCAGAAAAAAAAAGCTCTCCCTTCTCTATTTTGATATCGCTCACTTTACCGCATTGAATATGTGAGCCAAGAATATAATATACTACACCGTTTTTTTCTAACATAGGAATCCTCCTGTTTCAACGGTTATAGAATACGAAACAAACTGTTCTCTGTCAATTGTTCTGCCTGTTAACTCACTGTTGCATTCGCTTGAACAAAAAAGAAACGATGCTTTTAAAAATGGTCAACTGGTGCCTGTAATGGTAATTGTTCTCATACTTTCATATGGTTAGCTCCTGTTGGATAATTGCTCTCCTACTTTCATAGGGAATCGGTTATC